>CANEZP010000014.1 GCA_947444305.1 Pseudobdellovibrionaceae bacterium
GCCGGCGCTGTCCGAAGCCGACTCACCGGCTAAGCCGCTGCCCGCTTTGACCAGCATCGAATCGGCGTGACCATGGTAGCAGCCTTCAAATTTTAGAATACGTGACCGGCCCGTCGCCGCCCGCGCCACACGAAGCGCACTCATGACGGCCTCGGTGCCCGAACAAACGAAACGGATGCGTTCAACCCACGGTAAGTTTTGAACGACGAACTCAGCAAGCTCGAGCGAATAAGGCTCGCACGCACCGAAGCACCAACCGAGCTCGATGGTCTCGCGCAAAACTTTTTCGACGTCGGGATCGCGGTGCCCTAAAATGTTGGGACCGAAGCTTTGGCAATAGTCGATGTACTCCTGCCCTTCGACCGAGTACAGGTACGCGCCTTGCCCTCGCTTAAAGAAAACGGGTGTACCGCCCACGCTCTTGAACGCACGGACCGGTGAGTGAACTCCTCCCGGAGCGACTTTTAACGAACGCTGGAATAATTCTGATGAATTCATAGGAATCTTTTTTCCCACAGAAAGGGCTTCAACTCAAGGCAAGGAGTTCAACGACTCGCTTAGGAATTGTTCGTGACCCATGAGGACCTTGACCGGATTCTTCAGGCCCACAAAGGTTCTTAGGAATTCCCACGTGCTACCGGGCCCGCATGCGTTGTGGCCCGCCGCGATTTCACGCGGATACTTTGCCCAAGCGCTCTCGAAAGATGTGCGGCTCATCCAAAAAAAGTGTGTCTTGCCCGTCAAATCGGGACCGTTGTTTTTTGGACTAAGGGCGTAGGTCGCGATCGCCGTTTCATCGACGGAGGTCGCCTGATCATGCGTGAGTTTACACCATGTTTGCGGCCCGGCGATGCGGTCTAGTTTCTTGTCTTCGCTTTCACCAAGACCGTCTTGGCAACCGCTTACGAACACGCCCCGCGCCGCGAGTTTGATCCATGTTTGAACGCCCGCGGTCCAAACCAGCTGGGCGGAGGGTGCTTCGAAATTTTCTGGCCAGGCCTCGGCGCGCGCGATCATAAGCGCCGAAAAATTGCGGACTGCGGGATCGAGGGGTAAAGACTTACGCTCGAACCAGCTATTGTCCTTTGGTTGCAGCGGAAAGATTCGTTCGGGCCCGTCCGCCTTCGCCCACGGGGTCGCGTTTTCAATGCGCCACTCGCGTAACACTTGGTTTTCGTCGGTCAACCCGCGGGTCGAACACACCATGCCGTAATCGCGCGGCAAACGTGCAACGCCGATTTTTTGGTGGCAACCGCCGCCGTAGCGTTTCAAAATCTCGCGCTCTTTTTGTACGCAGTCGAAAGTCACCGGATCGGTCAGGCGTTCGCAAATGGCGTTCACGTTTTCGTTCAACCGCGAAATCTCGACCGCGAGTGCGCCTTGCGCGGGCGCTGGTGGATTAAGGCTCACGGGTAAGATCTGAAAGCGGCAATTTTGAATCAACTGCTTTACCGACTCATCGTTGGCGATGAAACCGCTGGCTTCGGCTTCGAGCAGGCGATCGAGCCCGGCCTTGGCCAAGATCAGCGCCGCGTTTTCCGTGCGCATCTTACCGAGGCGCGTGGGCACGTTGCCGCGTACGTTGCGAAATTCAATTTGCACATTGCCCGGCAAAAGTTGCGGCAACGCCGGCGCGAGATTGTAGGCCCGGCGTGGTGAACTGGTGAGTACCGCAAGAGTTTTCGTTTCCAAAGCGCGCTGCCAAACTTCTTCTGGGATCAACATCACGTCGCGCACATCGGCCCGCGGCATCGTCATCGCGATGAGCGTGTCGGTGCGGTCGTCGATCGGCAGATCTTTCCACGAATGCACGACGAGGTCGCAACGGCCCTCGGTTAAATCTTTGTAAAAGTCCTCGGTAAACACGCCGCGCGCGCCCATGCCGGCCAGCGGAATATCAAGATTTTGATCGCCGAACGAGCTCTTGAAAATGAATTCGATGCTTGGTTTTTCGCTGATTTGCTCGAACGCGTGCGCCACCTGCACCGCTTGCCAGCGGGCCAGATCGCTTTTGCGCGAAGCTAACTTTAGGCGCATAGATCGTCCCACCCCTGCGGGCGAACCAGCGCGTGGGCGGTGAGCTTTTCGGTGCACGCGACGATGTCGGCACGCACCCGCTCAATGACGGGAAGAAGTTTCGATTTGTTCGCTTCGATATGATTGAAGATCGCTTTGAGGCCGTGATGTTCGCAATCGCGCTGTAAAGGATCTTCGCAAGAGTTGTCGCGCAAATCGAAAATCTGCGTCGGGTGCTTGTCGCCGAGCCAAAGTTCGATTTCGGCCGCCGACATAGGTGCCGCGATCACCAGCGCGCCACGCACGAAACCGCGTTTGCAAATTTCGTTAACGGTGCCGGTATGAAAATCGATTTTTTTAGCGTTGCGCACGTGAACCGAAACGGTTTTGCCCTGCTTGTTCAAGTAAGGGAGCACTTCGCGCACGAGCTGCCCGCCGCCGAGTACGTGCACATCGTTCGACTTCACGTGCTTACGCAACCAGCTGCCGTACGATTGATTGCCCAGTTTGCTCAAGTGCTTCGAACGGATTGCCTTCGCGTCGCCCAAAATTCTTTGCGCGAGAGCCGTCCACTCGGGCTGCGCGAGCAACCACTCGGCCATAAACACTTTGAATTGACCGAAAACTTCGGTCTCACCGACGATGGGTGAATGCATGCCGCACACGACTTCTAATAAAAATTCGTAAGCCCGCGCCCCGACGTACACGCCGTCTTGAGGTTCGACCACGACGTCCGACGGTGACGCTACGAAAGCTAAACTGCGAAGACAGGTAGCCCAAACGGGCGCCCCCACGTTATCGAATGTGCGAGGCTTGCGGCGATGAATGATACAAAAGTTGTTCGTCATGTGATTCTTAATTTAGCTAATCCTTGCGCGCCTTTGTCACAGCTTTGTCACATGAGATTTATTCTCATTTTTGGACGAAACCCGCCTCACGTTGTTGAGAACCTGTTTCATAATGGAGCGTTTCTGCGTTAGATTCGCCCGCATGGAAATCTCACCGCGCTTAAAGAGTTTGCTCGTCCCCTCGACCCGGGTCGCCGTCTTAACCGGCGCGGGCGTCAGCCAAGAGAGCGGCGTTCCCACCTTCCGCGATAAAGACGGGCTGTGGCAAAAGTTCCGCCCCGAAGAATTGGCCAACATGGGCGCCTTCCTCAAAAATCCGAAGCTGGTCTGGGAATGGTACGAACACCGCCGGCAGATCGTGCGCGACGTCAAACCCAACGCCGGGCACGACGCCCTAGTCACCTTCGAAAACTTTTTTAAGGAGTTCACCTTAGTCACGCAGAACGTGGACGGCCTGCACCAACGCGCGGGCAGCCGCCACGTTTTGGAAGTGCACGGGACCCTTTTACGCAGTTCGTGCGTCGATTGCCGCGAGCCTGCGCCCTCCGAGTATTTAGAAAATTTGAAGGAGAGCGACCGAGCCGTTTGCCTCGATTGCGGCGGCCTCTTGCGCCCCGACGTGGTCTGGTTCGGCGAAGACTTACCCGGCAGGATCTGGGATCTTTCGCAAACGGCCGCGGCCAACTGCGATTTATTTTTTACGATCGGCACGAGCGCCGCCGTCTACCCGGCCGCCGGCCTCCCCCTACTCGCCAAAGAAACCGGCGCCTACGTCGTAGAAATCAACCCCCAACAAACCGAAATCTCCCGCCTCATCGACGAACAACTCCGCGGCCCTTCGGCGGTGGTGTTGCCTGCTTTGTTGAAAGAGCTGCGAAGATAGGTAAATAAAAATTTGAGATGTGCCGTCGTTTGCGGAAGCTTTTCTTGAAAAGAAAAGCTCGTTGAAGTTTGCTTCAGCTTATCAATTTTTGTCGGGCTTGCCTTCTGAATCTTCAGTCTGAGCGAACATGCTCTCGTCCATGTGGAAACCGAAGCCGAAGATCATGGCCATCATGCTTAGGCCCCAGAGGATTTCTTTGATCATGATTTGATTGAAGCTCATAAGAAGTCCGAGCGGCGAATGGGTGAATAGAAACTTTCGGCGATGGTCATGGGGAAGTAGGAGCGAATGTGCCCGGTGCCGTAACGTGCGGGGGTCTTCGTGCTTTCCGGTTTGGGCGGTGCGGAGTCATCAGGTACGGGGACCATCGAGACGACGTCTTCGGGCTTAAGATTCATGTTTGAGGCAAGGAAACCAAGATTCAATAACATGTAATCGATCATCGGAAGACTCCGCGGGTTAGAGTGGCCGAGTTGTAAGCGAACGGCGGGGCTTTTCCCACGGGTATTTTTTCAACTTAAATGCGCGCGCGGAGACCGCTTAAAAGCGCCCCAACGGAGTTTTCTTGTTTAGGAAGTGAACGGCCGGTGATTTGTTACAAAGAGAGGTTAGCGTTCGCAGCCGATCAGCTCGCCGAGCCGACATTTTTCCTGCATGCGTTCGCTGATGCGGTTCCAAATATTAACGAACTTGCCGTTGATTTGCGCCGAGTAGATATCGATCCCGCCGGTGCGCGTGCGATTAGGATCGCGGTCCGCCCCGGGCAAGAAGCGGCGTAAGTCGACGCCGTGCTGATCCGTCGCCGGTGCCCGCGTGCCTTGACCATATCCGGTGAAGCCTCCACCACCGTCATCGGCGCTCGCGTCGCCACCCGCGGGTGCGGAGTAGCCGCCCGCGCCGCTAAAGCCTTGCAAAACATCCGTTGTATACCCGGGAGCGCCCGGTGAACCTTTGCCGCCTCCGCGGTCACCCAACTTCGCGGGTGCGCCACCCTCGCCGCCGGGAATGCCGCCGCCGGAGTTGTTCGCGATCGTTCCGTTTTTGACGCCGGTGGGTTGAAAGCCGTTCGGATCGGAGTTTAAACCACTCGCATCCACGCGCGGTTCTTGAATATCGAAATCACCTTTTTTATTTTTTGCGGTCGTGTCGGTAACGCCGAAGGAAGCCTCACCGCGAACTTCTTTTTCGTAGTTAAGCGCTTTACACGCGGCCGAGTTCGGATCGGCAGAACAAGGTTGCGAGTAAGGATCGTTCCCCGCCGCGGCCGCTTGCGCATTCGCCTGATCGGCCGCAGACCCGCCACCAGCCGGCGCACCCGCCCCACCCGCACTCTGCGGCGCGGAGGACGAAACGTTTTTGCAAATATCCCCGTCGGCGCTAGAAACTTGTGACGTCAAACCTTGCGTTGCGAGCTGCGTGACTTTTGATTCGTGCGACCGGCAACTCTGCGCCGCCGAGGTCATCAACTGCGCCGCCTGACCCGAGTAACCCGCGGCCATACCTTCGCAGCTGGTCACGCACGACGAGTAAGCTTCGTAGCACGTCGAGCTCGCCGAATTGTTCGACGTCCCGCTCTGCTGCCCCATCGCTTTCATCTGTTGGCAATACTCATTAAGCCCTTGCCCAGGTGCCGGCCCGGTCTGCGCCGCGGAACCCGTCATGCAACTCGCCGGATTATTACAACACTGCGAAGCCCTTCGCGCGAGCTGATCACATTTCTGCTGATCCGCAGATTGGTTGCCACTGGGTGCGGTTTGGGTTTGTGTAGCTGATTGCTTTCCCTGGTTTGAAGTCGCTTGCTGTGGTGTAGCGCCCGTCGCTGGTTTGGTCGCCGATTGATTGTTTTGCTTGCCAGCAGCAGGTGTTGGCTTTACCACCCTTTCCACTGCTGGGGCCTGTCCGCCACCTTTGTTACCGGCATTTCTACCAGCGCCAGCCTCTTTGCACTTCGGCTCAACAGCTGTGCAACCCGCCGGGCAAAATTCGTCTTGAACCCTCTTCAAACACCAGCTGGAGGCTACCTGCCGACATTGCTCCTTAACGCCAGCGATTGGGTTACCTTGAGAAACATGGCATGCTTCACATGTTAACTTAACGGCATTTACCGAAGATTTCGCGATGGCTTCACCCATACAATTGCCCTGCCGATTCATATCACCAATCAAGGACATATCGATATCAGGACTCACCGGATGAGTGGGAGCCTTAGGAATTGGAGCATTAGGATTATTGTAGGCACCTACGGTCAAGGGCAAGAGCGAGATCAAAAGCAAAATTGCAGTTAAGAATCGAGAATACAATTTTACTCCACAAAGAATAAGTAATTTCAGTATGACCTAAGCATGGCGCCTCAAGTACAGAATCTCAAAATGAGACAGCTGCATTCTCAATTTAAGCCTAAATTGATTGATCCAACATTGCCTTCTTAACAGTCTCTAAGAACTTCGCGTTTAGCGGAACATGAAAGGTTGTCCATTTATCCGGTTGGTAAACTCCGGTATTGGGGGTACCTCGCCGCTCGGCTTGACGTAAAGCGGTTTCCGACTCTCTGTTCGCTATCGAAATTCCTATTAAAGTGTCACGACCATTCACGACACGTAACAATGATCCTCCGGACGCCCCTCGCCCAAAGTCGCAATTAGATTCCACCAATGAAGTACGCTGTATGCCGTGTGTTTGCTTTGTCTGACATTCCTCAATGGATTTTGGTAAGTACTTTTTTTTTGTTTTAGGATCTATGCGATAGAAATCGCGAGCTTGTGCTGATACCGCAAGAACATCTTGGCCCTCTTTTATATCTAAGCTCTCTGGAATATCATACGGCGTGATACCTTCCAGCGGCGGATCTATCTTTAAGACCGCCCAATCATCGATAGCACGATTCTTGTTCGGACATTCCACGCCTGTGCCTTGCATACCGGAAACTTTGCTCACGCGTTCAGACTTGCCAATCTTAACGGTGAAAACACAAGATTTCGGATCTGCTATAGCTTTACATTTTTCCATGTCCATAAATCCGTGGCCCGCCGTGGTAATAACTCCCGTGGAACCAGTGAGCTGAGCCGTGAGCTCAGACCCATCGCATTTTAATATACCGGTAGGTGCAAATCGGTTTTGAACTGCAGTCAGCGGTTTTAATTTTTCTGCAGCAAACTCTTCTTCAGTCCGACGGCCGTTTTCATCAACAACCCCTGTTTTGTGGGTTAGGCAGCGATAAGCTTCTATCAATCGTGAGGGTTCTTGGCATTCAGATTCGGGACACTCATCAGCCCTGGTGCTAGCGGTAGAGATGATTAATAATAAAAAAATCAAAATTTCTAATTTAAAAAGTCTTGTCATGAGTATTTAGTATAAGTCAGAACAACAGCATTAAAACTAGTATCAGAGAGCGCTAACTTAGGGCTGGGTTTGCTTAGAAATAATACGTAAAAAATCGGCCAAATGCGGTCCTATGTCTAGGGGCCGACGATGAGATCGATGAGCTGCTATCAGTCGAACTAACAACCAAGGCGATCATAGGTCTATATCAGACTGTATTAAATCGAACGATCGTTCATTGCTTTCACAATGGCCTCACGAAACTCGCCGTTCACCGGCACATGGAACGTTGTCCATACGTTCTTTTGGTATGGTCCAATGTTTGGTGTTCCTCGTTTTTCCGCAGCCCGAAGTTGGGCTTCGGATTCTCGGTTCCCGACTGAAATTGCCATCAGAACATTCCATCCTCCATGTACTTTTAAAATTGATCCGCCCGAATTGCCTTTTCCGAAATCACAATTCGATTCGACGACTAAGACTCGATCTGGACCGTAGGTTTTTTTCGTACGGCATTCTTCGATAGTCTTAGGCAGATATTTCTTATTAGTTTTTGGATCGATACGTACGAAGTCACGCGCCATTGCCGAAACTGATATGACATCATCGTTGTCTGTAATCTCGACGCCAACCGCTGGAATCTCGTAGGGTGTAATGCCATCCAACGGCGGATCAATTTTTAAAACCGCCCAGTCATCGCTCGCTTCCGGAAGCTTTGGACATTTATATCCTGTCTGAACCATCTTCGTCACGCGGCTCACTCGCTCGACGGCCCCAGATTTCACGGTGAATGTGCACGATTTCGGCGAGGATATTTTCTTACAATTTCGATCATCGGCGAATCCATGGCCAGCCGTCGTTATAATATTAATATCACCGGTGAATTGAGCCGTAAGTTCAGAGCCGCTGCATTTGAGAATGCCGGTGGGCGCAAAACGATTTTGAACAGCCAACAGCGGCTTTATCTTGAAGGCCGCATATTCTTCTTCAGTGCGGCGGCCGTTTTCATCAACGACGCCGGCTTTGTGAACAATCATGCGGGAATCGAGCATTTCGTTTTCAGCGGATGTCGTTGCCGTTGTGAAAACTATGGCCAGAAAACTAGCCGCAAAAATTTATAAAATGTGATTCATAAGTAATGTTCGAGCGTTTCGTTATTAAAGTTTCCGATTTCCTACTGCAGTCTTTACGGTATTCAAAAATTTTGAATTTAGGGGAACGTGAAACGTAGCCCATTTATCAACTACGTATGGTCCGGTGTTGGGCGTACCTCTTCGTTCAGCTTTTCGAAGCATTGCTTCAGATTCTCTATTGCCGATTGAAATTCCGATAAGCACGTCTTTACCATTCACAACCTTAAGCAGTGATCCTCCGGAGTTTCCACGGGCTAGATCACAATTCGATTCAAATAGTACGGTTCGCCCGACTCCGTAAGCCTTCTTGGTCTGACATTCCTCTATTGATTTGGGTAAAGTCTTCTTTTTTGTCACTGGATCTTTTCTCACGAAGTCGCGAGCCATCGCGGAAACGGAAATGACGTCCGTATACTCCTTAACTTCTGGCTCATCGGGAAGTTCGTGAGGCGTTATACCATCTAAAGGCGGATCAATGGTTAGGACAGCCCAATCATGGTAGGTGCTAGCAAAATCTGGACAGCTGATACCGGTGCCCACCATTCCGCTGACCCGGCTTACTCGAATATTAGTGCCTACTTTTACGGTAAAGGTGCATTTCTCAGGAGTTGAAATCGTTTTGCAGCTGTCGGTGTCAACAAAACCATGACCGGCCGTAGTGACAAGGTTGTTTGCGCCGGTGAGCTGGGCCGATAGTTCAGAGCCGTCGCATTTCAAGATTCCGGTTGGTGAGAAACGGGTTTGTACGGCGATCAGCGGTACGGCCTTTTTTTGTGCGTATTCCTCTTCGGTATGCCGGCCGTCTTCGTCGACGACGGCCGCGTGTTGGATCAGGTCGCGGTAGTTTTCCATTGGTTCATTGGAGGCTAGACAGACGACGGCGATGGAAAAAGGCGAGAGGCCGGCCGCGCTGGTAAGAAGAAGAATAATGATACGTCCACGGTTAGTCATATGATTTTTGATTATAGGTGAACGAGGCGCGGTGCTCAACCTGGACTAGTTCATATTACAATTTGAAAGTGGCGCTGAAATTGCTCAACGGTTGCGCATACAAGACGAGGATGCATGAGACGATTGTTAGCTGTGCTTTTTACATTTTTGGTGTGTAGTCCGGTCTACGCGGCCACGGTTTTATTCCTGCCGAACCCACGCTTCAAGATCGACGATCATCTGGTTTATCTGCTCACGAAGATTCCGTTGGCGCAAATGCGGGCGGAACAGGATTCACATATCATTCACGTGCACGGCGAACTGACGTTCGATCTTTCCGAGCTGCCGGAGATTCTTAAGGAGCCATTGAAAGACAAACTAGAAAAGCTGATTGCGGGCGAAGTCCTCGTTTCGGGCGCAAAGATCGATGCCTCGCAGGCGTTCATTTCCTACAAGTTATTAAGCGCAAAAGAGTCTCTCGTGGACAACGTCACTAAATTTTTAGAAGGCTCGCTGGCGTCTAGGAAGGAGCCGCTCATCATAGCTTGGGATGAGTATGCTCCAGACCCGGCTCTAAAAGCGGCGATGTTCGAGACGATATCCAAGATATTAGATGGGGGCGGTACGCACTTCAAGAGCGACACTTTTATCACGACGCTGAACCCAACGGAGGGAGGCGTCACCATTCCGGAACCAATGCTTGAACGGATCGCAAAACCGTCCTTGTTCTTCCCACCGGAGAACTGCATTCTTCTCCTGTCATCAAACATCGAAAACCCGGAAGACAAAGAAGAATAACAGTCGGTTCGCGCCGCGCTCACAAATTAGTTTAAATCCGCTTCTTTATCTTTTTTGGAATGGCTTTCTAAACGCATTTGCGCCAGGTAAGCCTCCCACTTCGACAGAAGTTGCGTTAAGGCCGCGGCCGTCGATGGGTTGGAATTAAGCTCGTTCAATACGGCGTGCAACGGTTGATCGAACAACTTGCCGATTTCAACGCGTTGAAGGCGGTACGGGAGCGGTTGATTCAACGCCGACATTCGCAGCGTGTAATTCACGCGCGCTTCGTTCAACTCCAATTCGTTTTCGTGGAAGTCGATCTGCCGGGTCTCTAAGTACTCTTCTTCGAGTTGCAGCATGTGCGTGAGGCTATTCGGCGCCGCTCGGCCGGTGCGCAGGTAGTCGGCGCCCCAGAGGTCACGCGCAATGGTTGTTGCGCGCTTAACTAAATCTTCCGGACCCTCTAGCGCTCCGCCAAGGACTTCGTGGACACGTGACGCTTCATACTCACCTCGTGCGTCCAAGTAAACTTGCTTCGCGCGCTGTACTTTGCGGCGTAGGGCACGCAATTCCGGAGTGAAGGCGAGAATATTCGCGGCGGTGAGTTGTCCCTCTTTTTTTAACGACAAGAGGAAATTCGATTTTCCATGCTCGTAGACGGTATATAATTCTTTGTATGCCGCTAGGTTTTGCTCGACGTCTTTCGAGCGCTTGGCCAAGCCGGGCGAAGTGAGTTTACCGCTCTTCCACACGCTATCCCAGCCTTTCAAAAGACCGGCGCGCTTCGAGCGTAGAGCGCGTACCGAATCGTCTAGCTTCGCGAGACTTTGGGTTTTCCCGTCGCCGTTTTGGTCTTCAAAAACCGCCTGGTTCAGTCGCGCGATCTCACGGGCGAGCGCTTGGATGTCAGGTTGGTCCACCGGCGAGTAAGTGAAATTCAGCAATGAATCTTGGTGCGCTTGCAGCATCGCGGCCTGGGCGGGTGAAGCGACTCCTTCTGGACGTGCGAGCGTCATGATGTTCGCGCGCATATCATCGAGCGCTTGCTGACGGGCACGTGATTCAACTTTGTCGTACTCGGCGACAAACTCGCGCAGGCGGGCTTTGCGTTCGGGTGAATGGTCCATGACCAATTCACGCTCGGCGGTGCCTTGGTCGCGTACTTCCGGCGGTGTACGCACTTGCGCGAGCCGTGTGTCGAGCGCAACGCCGAAGCGGCCTTCACGTTTCTTCGTGAGCTCGGCCATCCGTTGATGAATTCGGCTGAGGTCTCCACGCAGGCGCGCGCGGTCACCCTTCTGCTCCTTTAAGCCCGAGGTGTATTCATCGTAGAAGGGTTTGTAATCATTGACGTGCCTGATCCCGAGCTCACTCAGTGTTTTCGTGAACTGAGCATTCAACTGCGCAACGCCTTGCTCATAATCTTGGTCGACGAAGCCGGCGCGCATCGTCGCCTCAACCTCTTTGATGCGGGCGATGTAATCTTCCAACATCACGCGGCGCTCGGGCGTGAGCGGCTTCGTAGCTAATTCCTCATGCGCGCGTTTCAATTTGTAATTCTCGGGTAAGTTGAGCCGCGCACGTAGAGCATCGAGCGCTTGTTTGACGGCGGGAATAGGTTGAACCCCGTCGGCCATTCTTTGAATTTCGGATTCGGCATTTTTGACGCGTGATACGAAAGCTTCAAGCTCATCGCGGCGAAGCGTCGTGCGCATGCGGCTGTCGGTGTCGCTCATCACGAACTCGACGCGGTCACGCAACATTTCGCGGAAGCCGAAAAAATTGGCGTAATGGCGGAACGAGCGCTCGACTAAATCCATCGCGGGGTCGCCGGTGTTTTCGACCGCGCTTAACGAACCTTCACCGTTCAGCACCGTGTCGCCGATGATCTTGTAGGTCTCGAGAATTCGCGTGCCATCGATGAAGCGGTCAAAACCGTTGTGCCCGGTCGGCTTTAAATCGGTTTCGTCTTTAGACTTCCAGTTCAATCCCGGCCCCAGCAAATAATATTGCGAGGGAGCTTGTAGGTTACCGAACACGAGATCGAACTGCGGCTCGCGCCCGACGTAGACTAATCCGTCGGCGGTGCCGACGATCACGGTGAGTTTTTTTAGTTTGGCTTGCTCTTCCGGCGTCAAAGGCGGCAGCAGATAATCGAAGTCGGTCAGGTGGGTGAAGTAAGCGCCGACGTCCGATGCTTTACCGTTGTTCAATAGGTTATTGAGAAAGTCGAAATCGGTGTCGGCGATTCGCGGTTTATATTTTTCGAGATTACGCTGGTACTCTTCTTCGAAATCTAATTTTAGTTTTGGGTCTCCGCCCATGGACACGTCAATCGGCGGCGCCATAGAGATAAACTCGCTGATGCGCGAGTAGTTCGGGTCGAGCGACAAGCGATGCATGAACAGCGCGAACGATCCGCCCCAACTGTGACCCGTTAATACAATCTTCACTTTCGGATCGATCAACTGCTTAACGGCCTTCATTAACCAGTCGGCTTGTTTCTTAAAAGTTTCGAGGCCGTCGGGGTTGCGCGTGGCCCGCCCGTGTCCCGGCATATCGAGGCCGATCACGGGAATGCCACGCTTGCCAATTTCTTTCGCGATGCTCATGCCGTTACGCCCGGTCGAAGTTGGTGTACCGCCACCATGAACGTGCACAACCACGACGGGATACTCGGGCCCGACCAAAAATTTAGAAGGCGATGAAACTTTGGCTAACGGCAAGCTAAGGAACGCGGCGGTGCTGGTACGGCGCCCGTCCCAAGGGACGTCGACGTGAACGGGAATCGAGCGGCCTTCTTCAATCATATCCACCGCGAGCGGCGTCGTTGCGGTCGGCGCCGGCGTGTTGATGAACGAAACCCCGAACGGAAGCAATTGTTGAAAAGCCTGCGGCCCCTGCTCCCCCACTTGTTCGATGCGCGCTTGCTCTTCGATGTTGTCGAAGCCTGGCTTAGGCGTAAGCTCTTCGGCTTGAGTCGCGCGTATCTTTGTTCGTTCGGTCAATTGCCGCAACGTTTGCGCCGGCATGGCCTGCGTCCGCGTTGAACTCAAATCCATCAGGCAGCGATTGTTAATTTTGTTGTTGTGGCGATTGGTGGCCGAAGCCGCGGGGGTCGTTGAGGCAAAGCTTAAGAGAAACGCAAAACCGAGTGCGGTAAAATTCATCAATTATCCTTCGAGCGGTGGAGGTATGAAGTTGTCACGCGGGCGCCGCTGCATTCCAAGGGCAAAGATTTCAGGCACTTGAGCTTATAAGCGCGAATAGTTTTGCTAATGATGAATGTTTTGTGACTGAGAATGCCGCTTTCGCCCGGCAAAATCGCACGCGCGAGCGCTTTTGTCTGGTCTGTTTCACGCGAATTTCTTACTCACAATTCGCCCACTTTACGCTCCGCGCGCAAGAAGGCCCAAAGTGCAGAGGCGTCGAAATGAACAAATAGACCGTTTGGGAGAGCGTGCTCGGTTTCAATTCGAACTAAATCGGTGCACGCACCGGATTTGTTCATTTCGACGCCTTCTAAAACTACCCCGCGCGCATTGCTTAAAGACCTGGAGCGGAGCTGCATCCGGACGCGACTTCGATCCGTACCGTCAACGAGTTCAACATTCACTTTGCTGGCGCAGGCGGAGTAGCAATCCGGAATTGCCATTCGCAGCGGTTCGCCAGGCCAGCGTCTCCGGCCGCAGACTTATTTAATTGGGATGTAAACGGATTCGACTAAGGCTTGTGTGTGTTCGGCGAGTTCGGTGGTGTCGGATTCTGCCGTCGTTGGGATCGGGGCTAAGAAAGTGAGTTCGACTTCCGCCCCGCCTTCGCCCGTTAAACGCCAGAGGTGCGGGATAAAATCCATGTCGCCGTACCAGAAAACATTGTCGCGATTCGCGAGCGTGACCGGGGCGCCGCCGATCGTGCGGTAATTCAAAATGAACGGCACGACCGGAACGCCCGCCGTGACCGCGGAGTAATACAAAGGTTTGCGGAAGCGTAAGATTTTTTCGCCGTTGGTGCTCGTCGCTTCGGGGAAGATCGCGACGTTTAAACCGTTGCGTAAACCTTCTTCGATCTCGCCGACTTCGTTGACCAGGTTTCTTTTGTTTTTGCGATCGACGAACAAGCAGCCCGCCATCATGCAGATTTGGCCGAGGCCGATTGAGCGTTTGATTTCCGTTGAAGTGACGAAGCACGTAGGCAAGTGCGAAGCGATGACCGTGACGTCGGTGTACGTGAGGTGATTGCCCACGAACAGCGCGCCGTTCAAACCGCGCAAATGTTCCAGCCCGAAGACCGTGCGGCGGATGCCGAGGACCCAGCACGCGAAGCGGCCCCAGTAAGATAGTAATTTATTTGACACCCGAACGCGTTTCCAGCGGTTGCGAACGACGAGCCACACGAGGCTCATCGCCGTAAGAAAGCTGGCGACGACGATCACGACCCCGAAGAGGCGCAATGGGCGGAGTATTCTGCGCATTGCACCCTTATGACAAATTTACGGCCTAAAGCCAAGGCGGCAGATCGCCCAATTCTTTCTCGGGATTGCGGCCGAGACGTTGGAGGCGTTGCCACTCGGCATCGAGGTACGACGGCTGATCGTAGAGCGCGGTACTTTCAACACCGTCCGACTCGCGTTGGCAGGCGTCGTACGGAGTGTAGCTGCCCGAACCGCAGACGGCGACTTCGAGTGAATCCGGGTTTTTGCTCATCGTCGCGAGCCAGTCTTCGAGGCGCAAGGGATTCTTGGCGTCGATCGCGGGATCGAGAACGTACTTTTGGCCGGCGACTTCAACGAGCGGCGCGACGTGGTACCACCAAGTGACCTCACCGTCGGGCGAGTTTTTCGTTTGCACCGTCAAATCGCCGAACACAAAAACTTTTTTCGGTACGGGCACGTTCATCTTGCCCAAATTCAAAATCGCGAGGGCTGCGCGCGCGAAGCAACCGTCGTCGGGATAAAGCCAGCTTGAGCGGCGAGCGAAACCGGGCTTGCGGTCGCTCTCGATGAAACGCAGGTCGCGAAACTTTTCGAAGTTGCCGTTCATCTCGGTAACGCCGGACCAGACGGTCGCCGTAGGTAAATTATTTTTATTTGTACCGAAGGCTTTGGCTTCATCGACCGGCGTGCTGAGCGACGGCGGCAATTGACCTTGCGACATCGTGTGCGCGTAAGCTTTGTAGGCTAAGTACGAAACACCGGGCTTGCGGTGCGCGGACCGTGACTCCAGGCCCGAAGCCCAGCCGAACGTGCTCGAAACGAGAGATGCGACTAACAATAAACTTTTTAACATTGTCCCCCCCGGGATAATTGAGCCCGCAGTTTAAGCGAGGCGGCCCCCGATCGGTCAAACAAAGTTTAGCTTATCTCCACTGGCTAAACGCCATGACTCTTTGTATCGTTAGAGATCCGCACGTTCACAGATTCTGTTGGAGATCCGCCCATGATTCGCCTCCGCGTTCACCTATTCGCCGCCGCCCTCCTGCTTACCGCGACTTCCGCCGCCCATGCCGGACTGTGTGGACATTGGGAAGCCCCGAAATTTAGCGGCAATCTTTCGCCGAAGGATGTGCGCGAGGCCAGCGGGATGACCACGTCGAAACTGGTGAAGGACCGCGTGTATTGGATCAACGACTCGGGCGATAAAGGTTTCGTTTACTACAGCGACGCCGCCGGCAAAAACATGCGGAAGGCAAAGGTCGCCGATTACAAACCCCGCGACACCGAAGCGATCGCCTTAGCCGAATGCGCGGAGGGACAATGTCTCGCCCTCGGTGACATTGGTGATAATTTAGGCACGCGCAAACATGTTAAGATTTCGTTCGTGCGTGAACAAAAAGAATACGACGGCGAGATGAAAGTTCTGCGTACGCTGACGCTTGAATATCCCGACCGCGCCCACGATGCCGAAGCGCTCGTCTTTTTACCGAACGGTGATCTGTGGATCATCACGAAAGAGATCCGGCTGAAGTTTTTGGAAGTCTCGGCCGCGCAAGTTTTTGCGCTAACGAAAGCGGACTGGAGCGGGACCGGCGACAAAGAGTTAAAACTCAAAAAATTGGGCGAGCTGCCGCTACCGAAGTGGCTCAGCGAAGATTTGTTTTACACCCAAGCCGTGACCGACGCCGCCATCAATACGCAACGGCAAGTGTTGGGCCTGCTCACCTACGGCAAAGCGGTTGAGATCCCGCTGAGCAAGCTGCCCGACCTCGCGAACAGCATGAATTGGAAAAAGGACGTCGATTACGGTGTGCTCGCCATCGAAGCGCCGTTGCCGCAACAGGAAAGCATGACGTATCTCACCGCGCCCGACCGCATGGTGTGGAGTACCGAGTACCGTATGCCCGAAGCGCCCATTTTTTCGATGACCTGCGCCCGCCCCGCCCCTTAGACTTGGGGAATGAAATTTGGATTCAGTCTCCTCGCGGCGCTCACTCTCGTATTTTCATTAAATATCTTCGCCGCCGACGCTAAGGCAAAAAAACTCGTGATCATCGGTGACTCGATCACTGAAGGCTACGGCGTGCGCAGAGAGTTCGCCTACCCGAATCTCGTGCAGCAAAAAATCGATAAGGCTAAAAAGAATTGGCGCGTGATCAATTCAGGCATTAGCGGATCGACCTCGGCTAGTGCATCGTCTCGCGTAACGTGGCACCTGAAGCAAAAACCCGATCTAATGATTCTAGCCCTCGGCGCGAACGACGGCCTGCGCGGCAGCGATGTCAAAGCGATGGAAGCCAATCTTAACGCCGGCGTTGAACTCGGCAAAAAAGCCGGCGTGAAGATCGTGCTCGCCGGCATTCGCGTGCCGCCCAATTACGGCGCCGCTTACGCGACCGCATTCGATGCGGTTTTTAAAAAAGTCGCCGATAAAAACGGTGTGCCGTTAATTCCGTTCCTGCTGGACAAAGTCGGCGGCGATAAAAGTTTGAATTTAGAAGACGGCATTCACCCGAACGAAAAAGGCCACGCGATCATCGCCGAAACCGTTTACAAAGCAATCGAGAAACTCCTATGACACTTTCCATGCAAGGCCTGGCCAAATCTTTCAAACAGGGCGACACGCAACTAAAAATTCTGGAAGACCTTGAATTGAATTTGCAAGACGGTGAGATCGTGGCCGTCATCGGTGAAAGCGGCAGCGGCAAGTCGACGTTGCTTTCTCTTCTCGCGGGCTTCGAAACACCCGACAAAGGTTCCATGTCTTGGAACGGCGACGTCACCCGCGAATGGGATGAAAAACGCTGGTCGGAATTTCGTAAACGTTCACTCGGTTTCGTGTTCCAAAATTATCATTTAATCCCTTATCTCACGGCCGTCGAAAACGTCGGCTTACCTTTGCGGCTCACGGGCGTCGCGGGTGAAGAAGCCAACGCCGCCGGCGAAAAATTACTACGGCAGCTCGGGCTAGCCCAACGGGCCGATCATTTGCCTAACCAGATGAGCGGCGGCGAAAGCCAGCGCGTCGCAATCGCGCGCGCGCTCGTGCATAAGCCAAGTTTGGTTTTAGCCGATGAGCCGACCGGCAGCCTCGACGCCCGTACCGGGCAAACTGTTTTAGATCTTTTGTTCACGCTGCTCACCGAGCTGAAACAAACGGCGTTGATCGTTACCCACTCGGCCGAGGTGGCGGCGCGCTGTCACCGCGTGCTCACGCTACGACAGGGCAAATTGTGGCCGTCTTAAAATTAATCGCCACCTCCGTACGGCGGCAAAAGCCTCTCTATATACTTTGGATTTTTAGTCTCGCGGCGGCGGTGAGCGGGCTGCTCGTCGTCGATGTCTTTCGTCACAGTCTGACGGGAACGCTCACGTCGCAGGGCCGTAAAATCTTAACGGCCGACGCTTCACTTTCGGCGAGACGGATGCTGAGCGATGACGAAGTCGATGCATTAAAAAAGCAAATGCCGGGAGCCGAGACCGCGCGCCTGACCGAAATGTTCGCGATGGTCAGCGCGCAGAACGAGAGCCGGCTTACGTTGATGCGTTTTATCTCGGACGAATATCCGCTCGCGGGTGATCTGACTTTGCAAGGTGAGGCCGCGCCCGTGCACGGCCGTGATCTTGGCGAGAAACCCACGGCCTGGGCCGCGGGCGATTTGTTTTCGCTGCTGGATTTAAAACCCGGCGCTTCGGTCAAGATCGGCAACCAAGAATTCAAACTCGAACGCGCGCTCGACAAAGATTCATCGCAAACTTTCCGTATGGGCAACATGGCCCCGCGGATCTACGTGCATCGCAAATACATGACCGCGACGGGCCTCGTGCAGTACGGCTCCACCCTAACCGACAACTTTTTTGCGGCGACCGCACGCCCGCCCGAAACATTGAAAGCAGATCTAGAGAAAAGCTTCAAAGATCCGGGACTGCAGATCACCGTGCCGGCCGACCTCGAGCAAGGATCGCTACGCTTACTCAGCCGCCTGCTCGATTACTTGGGCCTAACGGGTCTCGTCACTTTGTCGCTGGGCTGGATCGGCGTGTACTACCTCGGCCGGCGTTGGCTCGCGCTCGAGGCAAAAAGTTCGGGCGTACTGAAATGCTTGGGGCTTTCGTCGAAAGAACTCCAGAATCTTTTGCTGCTTAAACTCGCGGCGATCTTATCGTGCGGCGTGCTCCTGGGCGGCGCGATCGCTTGGCTGCTCGCACATGGTTTGCTGCCGTTCGTGCGTGATTCCCTACCGGCCGGCTTTCAACTTATTTGGTCTTGGAAAAACACGGCGCTGCTTTTGATCGTCGGTCCCATGGCCGGGTTGATTTTGTTGCGCTCGGCGATTCACGATCTGGCGTTCGAAAAACCACTCGACCTATTTCAGGAGCGCACGCAAAGCGCGAAGGTCAATATCCTAGGCGTGGCCGTCTTGCTCGCGTCGGTTGCCGCTTTGTTCATGCTTTTGACGTTCATGCAGGCGCGCAGTTGGCTCGTCACCGGCACGTTCATCGGCGCGCTCAGCGCCAGCGTCGTCGTCGTCGCGGCGATTGCGTTCGGTTTCATACGCGTGATCGCGAAAGTGCGCCGACCCGGCTGGGGTTGGCAGGCCCATCTGTTCAGCGCGCAATGGGTACGGCGCGCGGGCACGAGTCTTTTACTCATCACCGTCTCGGCGCTCGCGGGCTTGCTCTCGCAATTACTTCCTCACCTAGAAAAAACATTGGTCGGCGAGCTGAATTCACCCGCCGGCGTCGAGCGTCCCGCGCTGTTCATGGTCGATATCCAAGACGAGCAGCTCGCGCCGCTAAAAGATTTTTTAAGTGAAAAAGGTTTAGAGGTCGCGAAGGACGCCCCGTTCGTGAGGGCGAGGATCATCTCGGTCAATGATCAGGAATTCGAACGCGGTCAAGCCGCCGGCGCGATGAGCACACGTGAAGAAGAAAACGACGCGCGCTTTCGCAACCGCGGCGTGAATCTTTCGTACCGCAAAGAACTTTCCGACTCGGAGAGTATCGTCGAGGGGAAAGAGTGGAAAGACCTGACCGTCGACCCGCCCGAGATCGCCGTCGAAGCGGCCTACGCCAAACGTTTGAACTTAAAAATGAACGATTCGCTTTTGTTCGACGTGCAGGGCATCGAGATCCGCGCGAAGATCGCCGCCATTCGTAAAATCAATTGGGAAAGTTTTAATCCGAACTTCTTCATCCAGTTTCCCGACGGCGTGCTCAACGACGCGCCGAAAACTTGGATCATGGCGGTTAAGAAACATCCGTCGTTCACGCCGCCGCAAATGCAAACGTTGATCACCAAAAAATTCCCGAACGTCACGTCGATCAACGTTAGCGAAGCGCTCGACAGCGCTACCCAATTGATCGGACAATTGAGTTCGGGGATGAAGATGGCGAGCCGACTATCGCTCGGTCTGGGCATCTTTGTATTCCTGATGATTCTTTTGTTCCAATTGATCTCCGCCCGGCGCGATTGGCGCCAGTTGTTGGTGCTCGGATTGACCGCGCGCCAGGTGTGGCTGCTGCAGGTTTTGAATTACGGTTTGCTTTGCTTGTTCGGCACTTTGATCGGCGCGGTTCTCTCGACGGCGGTGGCGTGGGGGCTATTCAAATTTGCCTTCAGCACGCCGGTCACCTTCGACTTCAAAGGCATGGCGCAAGTTTGGTTGATCACCTGGGTTGCCGCGATCGGCGGACTCGCGTGGCTAGGTTGGCGCGAAACCCGCTCGGTGCGGGGCGGCCTTTCTAGCGAAAGCTTCCGGGATTAAGCGACCATGAGCCTCGCGAAGATTCACGAGAATCTGAGAGCCTGCCGCCGCTGTCCGAACGTTTGCGGTCGCGCCGTACACGGGCCGGCGCTCGAGACGAAAGTAATGATCGTTGGGCAAGCACCCGGCATTCACGAAGGCGATCGAGGCAGGCCCTTCGCGCACACCGCGGGCAAAACTCTATTTAAATGGTTCGAACAAGCCACCGGCGCCGACGAGGCGACCATTAGAGAAATGATTTATTTCTCAGCGGTCGCGCGCTGTTTTCCGGGTAAAGCCGCGGGCGGTAAAGGGGATCGTGTCCCAAGCAAAACTGAAATAGATAATTGCCGCGAACATCTGAGCGACGAAGTGACCGCGCTCAAACCCGAGTTGATTCTTGCGGTCGGCAAGCTGGCCATAGAAGAAGCTTTAGGAAAGAAATGCTCGCTCAACGAGGTCGTGGGCAAGAAATTCTCGGCCGTTTTCCACGGCCACCGGGTAAGCGTGATTCCCCTTCCCCACCCGAGCGGCGTTTCACGCTGGCCGCACACCGAGCCCGGCAAAACAAAATTGCGCCGGGCCTTAAAACTACTCGGTCGCGAACTCAGCGCACATTTTTAGGTCGTCGTAAGCGGCGTAATATTGTCAATGATCAACATGACCTCGGGGCGATGATACCGTTCGACTCGGCGGGCGTTAAGAAGAAGCATTTGCCGGCCGATCTTTGGAAACTCTCGCTCGAATTGATAGTCGTCCAAGTGGATATTCTTGGCGTAAACCTCGGCCATCATGGCCTTGAGCATGGGAGTGCTCCACGCGGAATCTAGGATCTCGAAAAAGTTAATGTTTAATATTCCGCGTTCTTGAATTTGGAAAAGCGAAGCAAATGCGTGATTACAGGTGCGTACGCACATCTGACCATCCAGAAAAATTACGGGCTGGGTGATCGTCTCCTCAAGCGAGCGTGTTTCCATTGAATCCGGTGAAGCAAGAGCGGTGGACCGCACGGGTCCGGCAATTTCAACGAAGATGAGAACGGCGCCATCCACCGTATTGTTAGCAGTCCGGTACGGACGTACGCGGAGCGAGTACCAGTGGCCGCGTCGGTCTTGAACCTCACGCTCCATCGTTTGCACCGAGCGAATCGTCTCCGCAATGAGATTCTCAAGATCGGGGATATTCACATTGGGGTTAATATCACTAATTCGCCGGCCGACGTCGGCGCTGATGACGTTTAGCACTCGCTCAACCATTGGATTGAAACGACGGATACGTAAATCGCTACCCACGATAATGATCGGAATATTTACGCTGACTAATAAATTGTTTAAGTCATTGTTTGTTTCAAGCAAAAGATTATTACGCTGACTAAGTTCATCGTTAACCGTGGTCAGCTCTTCATTCGTCGACTGAAGCTCCTCCTTGGCCGTCTCCAATTCTTCGTTAGTCGATTGCAGTTCTTCGTTGCTCGAGAGGACTTCTTCATTAGCCGCTTGTAGCTCTTCGTTGCTTGTGTCTTGATCGCGGATAATAGATTGAAGGTACTCGCGTGTTGACACAAGTTCTTCCTTCAGTCTCTCCATTTCTAGCTCGCGGCTTTTTGCGTCTACGGTGCGCGGCGGCCTCACGATCGCGGCAGGGCGAACGTTGGTTTTCAAACAGTCATCAAATAAGACAAGAAAGTACTTTGCGTGCTCGTGGAGCTTAAGAGGAATGATTTCAATCGCAAATTCCGGGCGCTCTCTCGATTTCCTGAGCGAAATATTCTCTTTGCGAGCGGGTTTCCCTGACTTCTCACATTTTTTAAAAAGAATTCGCAACTCGGTGTCGAGACCGGCCTTCGCCATCTTTAGGAGATTTAAGCTCGCTTCGCCGGAGGCGGGTTCAAGATAGTCGCCCGTGCTTCCACGAAATTGCACGATTTGCATCGAGGCGCTAACAACCACGCCAACCGGGACGAATCGTTCCATTAAAATGCGCGTCACCTCCCGCTCGAGATCCATGGCAGGATCGGGCGATTTCGTATGAACTTTATTAGGAACGAACTTGATATCCACGGGCGCAACCTGCACGTCAATTCTTGAGCGCGATAACCCCGCTTTCCGCAAGAATATTCGATTCTCTTTATCCACCGGATCGAAGCAGTCTGTATTGGCCGTCGTTTCGGAATTACCCAACAGCAGATAGCCGAACGAACGAAGCGCGTAACCAAACATCGAGAGGACTCTTTGTTGTTCGACGGTTTTCAAATAAATAAGGAGATTGCGACAGCTAATCAAATTCATGCGTGAAAACGGCGGATCTTGTGTGATGTCGTGACGGGCAAAAATACACAGCTCCCTCAATGACGGTTTAACCCGATAGCCGGTCGGCACTTTGATAAAATATTTTCGTAGACGCTCGGGAGAGACATCCATCATGATCGAATCGTTGTAAAAACCATCACGCGCTTTTTGGAGCGAGGGTTCACTCAAGTCCGACGCAAAAATCTGAATGGGACGATAGCTTCCCATCTCCTCCATGGCCTCAAGCAACACAATCGCCATGGAGTAAACTTCTTCACCCGTAGCGCAGCCAGGTATCCAAACTCGGACTGCTTGGTCCTCGTCGATGCTTTTAAACAATTGTGGAAAAATTTGTTTCTTTAAAATCTCGAAAACGGCTCCGTCCCGGAAAAAGCTGGTGACGTTGATTAAAAAATCAGCGCCCAAGGCGTCAAGCTCTTCGGGATTATGCCTAAGCAATTGAACATAATCCGGAAGTCCTTCGGCCTGGTGTAAAAGAATCCGTCGACGCAAACGCCGTAGAATAGTGCCTTCTTTGTACCTAGAGAAATCCGTGCGCGTATGTTTTTTAAGAAGTTGGAAGATTTTAACAAGATCGTTTGGCTCAGCAAAGTTTCTTGCGGCTTCACTCGCTAACGGGTGATTTGCGATGCGGATCAATTCGGCCGCTATATCGGGAATCGTCAAAATTGTGTCGGTACCGCCAGCCGCTATGGCGTTGCGGGGCATGCCGTCGACTTTTGCCGTCCGCGGATCTTGCACCAAGGTTAATCCGCCTTGAGCGCGGATAGCCCTCATGCCCTGAGCACCATCGCTGTCGGCGCCGGAAAGAATTACTCCGATCGCCAAATGATTCTGATCGTCGGCTAAACATCGCATAAAGAAATCCACCGGCATGTGGCGTGAGGGACTTTCCAATCGTGGAAGCAGCTTTATCACTCCGTTGATAAGACCCATGTTTGTATTCGGTGGAATGACGTAAACATGATTTGGTTTTGCGACCATGTCTGTTTCGGCTCTTTTCACCGGCATCTTGCTTACTCTCGACAGAATGGCCGGCAAAAGGCTTTCGTGTTTAGGCGCTAGGTGTTGAATAAGAACAAACGACATGCCGGTGTCGATAGGAAGATAACTCAATAGTTCCGAGAAGCTCTCAACCCCACCCGCCGATGCACCGATGCCCACGACTGGGAAAGTCCCGCTGTACGTTCCGCGCATCGCATTTCGTTCTTTTTCGTGAAAGCTTGCTTGCACCGACCCGGTCGTGATCTGTTCAGGACTTTTGCCGGCAAACTCTTTGAAGGTCTTTTCAGCGGGACCGTCTAACTGGATCTCAGCTTTTGCCCTCTGTTTCTTTTTCGTCTTCTTCAATTTTACCCCGGTCCCTTTTACTTGCGAATGCGTTAGGCGCGCGCCTGGCTCATCATATTACCTATCAGCTGAAAAAGTTTGTGCGCGTCGATTGGTTTTGACAAATAATCGGAGCAACCCGCTTCCAAACATTTATCGCGGTCGTGCCTCATCGCGTTTGCGGTGAGCGCGACGATCGGCCCTTGAAAACCGGCGCTCCGCAATTCTCGGGTGGCCTCGTAGCCGTCGAGTGTCGGCATCTGCATATCCATTAGCACGATGTCGTATTTTTTGTGCAGCGCTTTGTTAACCGCCTGCCTCCCATCATCAGCTAGCTCGGTGTTGATTCCTTTTTTATCCAACATATGCATGATGAGCTCTTGATTGTCGGGCGAATCGTCGGCCAAAAGAACCTTGATGCCTTCCAACGAGTAAGTTTGATTTTTTGATTCAAGTTGCGAGGGTATTTGGCCTGCTGACCTTGAACAACCCTTAAACGGAATCGAAATACAGAAGCTTGAACCTTGGCCAACCACGCTGCGCTCGAGCTCAAGCTCGCCGCCCAAAGCGCGCGCTAAACGCCGTGACAAAGCCAAACCAAGGCCTGTGCCCCCGTATCTTCGGGTGGTAGACGCATCGGCCTGCGTAAAGGGATTGAATAAACGCGTGGCCGCCTCGGCGCTGATTCCAGGGCCTGTGTCGTTTATCCTAAACAATAGATATGCCGCCCCTTCATTTGACTGGGTGAAGGTAACTTGAACAGTCACTTCTCCCTGTGCGGTAAATTTGATCGCATTGCCTAGTACATTAAGAAAAATCTGGCGCAGCCGAATTTGATCACTCATTACATATTCGGGTACTGGCCCTTCGAATTGTATGTTCAGCTTCAAACTTTTCGCATCGGCATTAACTTTGAGTAAAGTTACGACCTCTTCAACCAATTCATAGACGGCGACGCTCGCCTTTTCTACCTCGAGAAAGCCGGCCTCAACCTTTGATAGATCTAAAATATCATCGATCAGTAATGCCAGCCCCCGTGCATTTCTATTCACGATACCCAGAAAACGATCGACCTCGTCTTTCCTTAAAGTAGATTCACGCATCGCTTCGGTAAAACCGATGATCGCCCCGAGCGGCGTGCGGATCTCGTGACTCATATTTGCGAGGAAGTAACTTTTCTCGCGGTTCGCGTCTTCGGCAGCAAGTTTAGCACTCTGTAATTCAATCTCCGTATTCTTCTGTTCGGTAATATCGCTGACCAAACCCGAGACACGAACCGTGCGTCCCTTCTGATCGATGTACACTCGACCGCGCATGCAGATCCAATGAACGCTTTGATCCGGCCAGATGATTCGGGTCTCGCAGTTGTAATCGTGACCGCGTGACAAAGCATGCCGGAAGGTAAGCTCAAAAACTGGACGGTTATCAGGGTGCACGTGCTCGACGAAATCTTGATAGCCCCAGCATTTCTTCGGTTCGGCGTAACCGAAGACTTGATCGAACTTTGGTGAACGGCGGGTGCTGTCGGTGTTCGAATCGTAATCCCACTTGCCCATGCTCGCCGCTTGTAATGCGAACTTAAGACTTTCTTCCGAATCTTTGCGTTCACTAACGTTCTCGATAACTGCGACGAAATATTTTGGTCGGCCGGCAAGAGAACGCACGAGCGATAAAGCAAGGCGTACCCACAGACTATCGCCGTCGGACCGTATAACCTGCCGTTCTAATATGAATTGCTTAGTCGACCCGCTTATAAGCGCAGCAAATTTTTCCTCATCATCTTCGCAAGCACCGGGACCGCGCAAAAGATCACGTAGGCTTTTGCCGGCGTAGTCTTCATGAAGATCGAGGATTTCCTTAGCCCGCGCATTTAAGCTGAGCCACCGGCCATCTAATCCGACTTGAGCGATGCCCGCCTCAGAACCTTCAAGAACGTCGCGCCACCGTTCTTCACTGGACGTTAGCTGGATCTCAATATTTTTCTGAGCTGTGATCTCGAGCACGAGAACAGCCAAACCGCCGGCATGCGGGCGCACGCGATATTGGAACCAAGTTTGCGTGGATGGATTGAAATCATCCACCGAGACGACGATTTGAGACTGGCGGCATTTATGGAAAGCTTGAAGCGCAGGCGTACAAAAGTTTGCGGGATGAACGTCCTGATAACTTTTTCCGAGGATGGCGCGTGTCCATCCAAACTGAGTGAGGTAAGCGTCGCTCGCGTCGACAAATCTGAAATCAGAGTCGAGCAAAAAATATGGCTCAGGTAAGGTCTTTATGGAAACTTCAGGTGGACTCAACATAGAGTAGAATTGTTTGATCGTGATCTAGAAGTCAAACGCGCATAACATTTTTCACCGTTCGATGTTTTTCGCGCCCGATGGCACAGCGTTCGCTAAGGGCGCTTTTTTAGGAGAAATGGCTTTTTTCTGCACCAAGAATGGACGTTCTTTTCGGTATTGCCCGTGTCGCCTCCCCCCCTCGGGATTGTTCGACCTCCGTTTTGAATATAATCTTCAATCGTCAACATTACAGACAATGAACCCATAATGAGAGAAGGCAGGCTCGCAGACCAAAAGGATCCGGCTTTGCAATTCTCGTTTAAATGAAAAATTTAATTGGATTGAGCCACCTTCGTCAAAGCACGCTTATTTTCACGATATTCGTTATGACGCTGGCTTCATCAATATCGTCGGCGGCCGGCGGCCCGGCCGCGAGATTCAAAACTTTAGCGCGCGTGATCCCGGCCATGCTTTTGCGTCCCGGCCCCGATGGAAGGCCTCAATACTCGAGATTTGGGGCGCTCGATCTGCAGCAATTTATAAGAGAAATTTCGCCGATTAAAGTCGCGATTCAAAACGAGGAAGAGATCGCCCGGCGCAACGGCGACGGGCGAAAAACCGCGCGCTGGGAGCATACCCCGGCGGGTCCGGTCATCACCTACGATCCCTATTCGATGAAACGTTTCGATGTGGCCGCCATTGAACCGCTATTAGCGCTTCACGATTTTCTCGGCATGCTGGGGCACAACGACCATGATTACGTAGCTTCACTCGGCATGTTTTTTCTCGCTCGGCCATCCACCACAAAACTTCTGTTACCTGAAGAGCGCGCTCAAGTTGAAGCCATCATCAGCCGTCAGTTATATAAGAGAACGGCGGGCGGTGGCGTGATCGGCGTCGGCGGCGGCGGGCAATTCGCGACGCTTCTCTACCGTTCGTTGTTGATGGCGAAATGTTCACTGCTGATGGAAAAGGCGCGCACGCCCCGCGACCGCGCTGAGATTATGAAAGCGTTGATTCAACTTTGGATGGAACCCGATGAGGTTACTTACGAAGGCGGCGCGAATCCGCGCATCGACTTCAGCTTACCGCCGGGAAGATGAGAGATTCGCTGTTTAGTAAAGGGTGAACTAAACAGCGTTCGTAGTAATTAAATCAAAATAGATTAGATAAAAGACACTGATGAATTGTAGCGAATAAGATTCTATTGTTAACGCCCGGAGATTGGAATAGGTTCCCGCGCATGCTCAATAATATTCCGATCATGGATTGTAGTCTGTCATTCCACGCATCCGCCGCACTAGTCAGCCTCGCGGAAGGTGCGCTGTGCGAGCTTGAGCTTATCCCTTTCCTAAATCGCGCGGTGGTCATCATCGGTGAAACTCTAAAGGCCGACGCCGTTCATCTTTACGAATTTATCGCCGGTGACTGTTTCAAAAAAGCGTTGAAGGCAACCTACTCTCTTCAGCCTTCTTGCCCGGTGATGAGTCTTGCGATCACCGGGCCTAACGGCAGCGCGCTTTACGGGCACGTCGAGATTAGCCGTATGACCGCGATCTCGAATGATGAAATTGCTTTTTTAAGTCTCGCCGTAAAACTCATCGGTTCTTCATTAAAGCGCTACGAGCGTGAGCAGAACCTTCATCATACGATCCTTGAGCATTACACCGCGAAACGGGATCGTGATAATTTTATGGCGGCGATGGCCCACGAACTTCGCAATCCACTTAACGCCATCCTCGGTTTTCTAAACATCAGCAAAGAATTAGACCGCAACTCGCCAGAGTTTGCCGATTCTTTAGCGGCCATCGAGCGAAGTGCCCGAACCGAGGCGAAGCTTGTTTCCGATTTGTTCGAAGCCTCGCGTGGTTTAACCGGTAAACTAAAAATGGATACCGAAATATTCTCTTTGAAAGATGTGTTGAAGCAAACCATCGGTCCGATGGTCACATTTGCGAGCCAAAGAAATATTCGCCTCGAATGTAAAATTGATGAAGACGCCATCGATGTTTTGGGCGATCAAGATCGCCTCCAGCAAGTCATCTGGAACCTAGTGGGCAATGCCATAAAGTTCTCGCCTGATGGAGGCCGCGTTGAAGTCTGTATTCATCGCGTGAAACAGAACGCCGTGCTTAGCGTAAAAGACAATGGCATCGGCCTTCGCTCTCAAAATCTAAAACAGATTTTCAATCCGTTCTGGCAATGCGAAGGCAAATCTGCAAAAAGCCGGCAAGGCTTGGGACTTGGTCTGTTCATCGTCCAGCAAATCATCGAAAGTCATAAAGGAACGATTGAAGCGCACAGCGAAGGCGAAGGTAAGGGCGCAACATTTATCGCCAAACTTCCACTGGCCACGCGCACCTTGAATTTGCCCATCGTCAGAACGCAATCTTTACCGACCGCCGGTCGCCTATCGAATCTAAAGGTCATCGCGATCGATGATTCACCGGATTCGCTCGAATTGCTTAGCAGAATTTTGCAGAACTGGGGCATAGAAGTTGCGGCTTTTGATTGCGCCACTCAAGGTTTACAAGCAGCGATGAGCGGAGATTTTGATATGGTGATTTCCGATATTAACATGCCGGAGCTCGACGGTTTCTGTCTGATGAGACAACTAAGGTCATGGGAATCAGGTACGGGACACGCGCGTATGCCGGCGATTGCCCTGACCGGCCGTGGAAGTGCTGAGGATAACGGTGATTTCCGGAAAGCTGGTTTTGATTATCATGTGGCAAAACCGTTAAACTTCAACGTATTGCACGCCAATGTCATGGCGTGCGCAAAAGCAAAAGCTAGCTCTGAACGTAATCTTCAATAATCGCTTGGTGATCGAACGACGGCGCCAGGAATTGGACACCGACAAAGTCGGTCTCTTCGGACGGACGACCGTAACGTATTTCGGCGCGTTCTTCGATCATCGCGCCGCCCAACATAAAGCAAATTTGCAGTACGTCGCCTACAACGTAGGAGCTTGGCATCTCGATGAGCATGCCACCCTTGCTAATTTCGCGCGCCTTGACGATGACGTTAACCCCGTTGTGAGTTAATGCCAATTCGCCTTCAAATTCGCGGCGCTTGTGCATTCTCTTTTCCACTGATGACTCCCACTCTACCCCACTACTTGTTCGGCCTGGGTTGATTTGGGCTTTAAAAAAATCTTCGTGGAGGCTTATAGCGCCGCTGGCGCCCCCGGTTGTCGAACTTAGGGACGCTTCGTTTTGAGACGCTATTTGTGATGCCAGAAAATGCAGGTCCGGTGTTGCACGAACTTGCCGCTGCGCGGGGGTTCGTTTAAGGTCTACGTTTACACGTACTTCGGAGGAAAATTGCAAAAGCGTCGGATCGTAGCTACGGGAGCTTTGCCCTACGCGAATGGCCCTATTCACATCGGGCACCTCGTTGAATATCTGCAGGTTGATTTTTGGACACGGTTCCAAAAACTGCGCGGGCACGAATGTTTGTATATTTGCGCCGACGACACGCACGGCACGCCCATCATGGTAAAGGCCCGCGAGCTCGGCGTGACGCCCGAAGCCTACATCGCCCAAAGCAAAGCCGATCACATGCGCGACTTCGCCGACTTCGGCATCGAGTTCGATTATTTCGGATCGACCAACGACCCCGAGAACAAACAGCTCGCCGAGGAATTTTACGGCAAGATGCGCGACGCCGGCCACACCGAAGTGCGCGACATCGAGCAGTTGTATTGCGACCACGACAAGATGTTTTTGCCCGACCGCTTCGTTAAGGGCACCTGTCCCGTTTGCGCTTCGAAAGATCAGTACGGTGATTCGTGCGACGTCTGCGGCTCGACCTACGCGCCCATCGAAATGAAAGACGCACGCTGCACGATCTGTTCGACGCCACCGGTGCAACGAAAATCCAGCCACGTGTTTTTTAAACTCGATCACTTCCGGGAGTTTTTGCAACAGTGGGTGCCCGGTCACACCTCGAGCGAGGTCGCGAACAAATTAAGCGAGTGGACCAGCGGCGAATTGCGCGATTGGGATATCTCACGCGACAAACCGTATTTCGGTTTCGAGATTCCCGGGCTTAAAGACAAGTTCTTCTACGTTTGGGTCGACGCCCCGATCGGGTATATCTCGAGCACCTGGAACTGGTGCAAACAAAACGGCAAAGAGCTGAAGGACTATTGGCTCGATCCGAAAACCGAGAACTATCATTTCATCGGCAAGGACATCGTTTACTTTCACTGTCTATTCTGGCCGGCCATGCTGAAGACAACCGGTTATAATTTGCCGCGCGAAGTTTTCGTGCACGGCATGCTTACCGTCAACGGCGAGAAAATGTCGAAATCAAAGGGCACCTCCGTCACCGCCCGCAAGTACCTCGAGCATTTAGATCCGATGTACCTGCGCTATTACTACGCGTGCAAAATCAACGGTCACCTGCACGACGTCGATTTGAACCTCGAGGATTTTGCCGGCCGCGTGAATTCGGATTTGATCGGCAAAATTACTAACCTCGGGTCGCGCGGCGCCCAGATGTTGAGCAAACGGCTCGAAGGCCGCATGGGTACGCTCTCGGGCGACGCGCTTAAACTCGTCCAGCTCGCGCAAAGCAAATCGGAAGAGATCGCCGGTCACTACGAAAAACGTGATTTCGGCAAAGCTTTGACCGAAGTGCGCGCGCTGGCCGATGAGGCAAACCGCTACTTCGATGAACTCGCTCCCTGGAAGTTGATCAATACCGAGCCCGAGGCCACGCGTGAGGTTTTGACGTCCGTTTTAAATGTGTTCCGTTTACTTACGATATATCTCGCACCCGTGCTGCCGAAGTACGCCGACCGGGTCGCGAAGTTGATGAATGAACAAGCTTACGTTTGGCAAGACACCTCGAAAATCTTGACCAACGTGAACATCGGCAACTACGAGCACCTCGCGGTACGGATTGAATTGCCGAAGATCCAACAAATGATTGAGGAGAGCAAAGTGACCGATAATAAAACCTCGCCCCCCGCGCCGAGCGCGAAGGCTGCGGCTCCCGCGAACGACGGGGTTATTGAGATTGATGATTTCATGAAAGTTGATCTTCGCATTGCGAAGATTGTGTCGGCCGAGGCGGTTGAAGGTGCCGACAAGTTGTTGCGTTTGAAGGTTGACCTCGGCGAGTTAGGCGAGCGGCAAATTATCGCGGGCATCAAAGCCGCTTACGCGCCCGAGAGTTTAGTCGGCCGTCTGACGATCGTCGTCGCGAATCTTAAACCGCGCCAGATGAAATTCGGACTGTCGGAAGGCATGGTCTTGGCGGCCGGCGCGGGAGGCAAAGATCTGTTCATCTTATCGCCCGACAGCGGAGCGCAGGCCGGCCAAAAGGTGAAATGATCTTAAGTCCCTCCGATCAAGCGAAGCTCGCGCGGATCCTGCACCAAGCGCGCGAGCTCGAGATGTCCTGGCCCGCCGTCGATCGCCTCGAATCACGCGAGCTCGGCGGCCATCCACTTTACGAAAAGTTGAAAGCCGAGATCGCTGGGTGTGCCGCGGGTGACGCGGAAGTGCTGCGCCGGCTCGCGGGCACGGTCATTCACTTTCACGACCGGGTATCCCTCCGTCACTTCTACTCGTTGCTCGTCCCGTTCGAACGCTTAACGGGCCGAGCGCTACGTGACGATGAGTTTTTGGTCGTCGAGGGGGACGGTTCGTCGCCGGCGCTAAGTAAAGTTCCTTTGAAAATCATCGCCGAAAATATCCGGTCGGCCTTTAACATCGGCGCGCTTTTTCGTACGTCGGAGTGCCTCGGTGTTTCCGAAATCGTTTTATGCGGCTACTCCCCAGGCCCAGACGAAGTCAAAACTTTGCGCACGGCCATGGGCACCGACGAACTCGTCGCTTGGCGCCGGCTCGAGCGCGCGCGAACGGCGTGCGAAGATTTGCGCCGCGAAGGCTATCTGATCGTCGCGCTGGAGACGGCGGCCACCGCCGTGTCGTTACACGAATTTGAGTTCGGCGAAAAGCCGGTGGCCTTCGTCTTGGGCAACGAACGTTTCGGGATCGAAGCCGATACGCTCGCCGCGGTTGATTTCATCTGCCGTATTCCCACGCGAGGAATCAAGAATTCGATGAACGTCGGCGTGGCCTTCGGCATCGCGGCCTTCGAATGGTTGCGGCAGTACGAAGGACATTCGCGTTGACGCTCGAGCCGATCGGAATCTTCCGCACCGAAAGTAAATTCCCGTACGAAGCCCGGCGCCAAGCGACGGCCACCGGCGCCGGCGCGAGCGGTGAAATACAATTGTTCGCGAATCGCGGTTTCGAACAGGCAATCGAAGATCTCGCGGGCTTCGAGCGCATTTGGATCATTTATCATTTCCACCGCAACGACGATTGGAAACCGAAAGTTATGCCGCCGCGGGGCCCGAGGCAAAAACGCGGAGTATTCGCCACCCGCGCCCCCTACCGGCCGAACGCGATTGGCATGAGTTGCGTGCGCTTGATTTCCGTCGACAAGCTTAGCGTGACCGTCGAGGGCCATGATTTATTAGACAGTACGCCCGTGCTCGACATTAAACCTTACCTCCCCTACGCAGATTCATTTCCGAATGCGAAGGTCGGTTGGCTTGAGGAAGTGGAAGAGGCGGGTTGGTCGGTAGAGATCTCACCCGCCGCGGAAAAGCAGATCGCGTGGCTCGAAGAGAACGCCGTGACGCAGCTGCGGGGATTTGTGCAAGGACAACTCGAATTTGAACCGCTCGATGCCAAACGGAAACGCGTTGAAGTTTGGGGCGAAGGCTTCCGCCTAAAGTACCGCACCTGGCGCGTGATTTTCAAAGCAGAGCCGGAAAAGAAAATGATCCAAGTGCAGGCGATCGAAACCGGATATTCGAAAGAGGATTTAGCGAGAAGTGAAGATCCTTATCTAGATAAAGATCTTCACCGCGAATTCTTCAAATTAAATTGATTTGTCGGTCGTGCACTTTACGGTCACGCGATCTACGCCGCCGTTTTCGCTGCTGATCGAAAGTTTGCCGACGAAAGAGGATAAGCGCGTGCTGCCTGCCTTCTTCAGCTTGACCGTCTTCGGTAACGCGTAAAGCTGGATCGACTTCATGCCTTCCGAATCTTTAGCGTCGATCGTGAACACACCTTCTTCTAGCTCTTCGACCACGCCGACGTGCCCGTCACCTTCGGTTTTGCCGGTGGATTGATTGGTGCGCGAGTAGATCTCGAGTACGCCCATCGGGCCGCTGCCGAACTTTCCGCTCAAGCTGAATTCGGCGAAGTCACCGGGGACGTCGCCTTCGAGCGCGACTTTGCCGTCGGCGCTTTGGCATTTGACGATCGTGTTCGAAGCACCGGCAAAGGCTGGCGCGGTGAACAGTGAGGCCGAGATCAGTGCGGTTGCGATAATTGCTTTCATGTGAATTCCTTCGTTTGGGGTTAGCTGTTTACAAAACGGAAGATACGCTTTCTTCTATTATGAGAAAAGCAGCGTTATTCTATGATATCTATTCCATTACGGAATAGATTGCGTAAACTACGGTAACCATGGAACTAAACCACCTCCGTTATTTCTTCGAAGTCGCGCAATCCGGCAGTTTTACCGAGGCCGCACGCCGCCTGCACATCTCGCAATCTGCTTTAAGCAAGGCGGTGGCGCTACTAGAAGACCGCGAGGGCGTGAAACTTTTGGTGCGCTCGAAGCGTGGCGTGACCGTTACGGAGATCGGCGCGCAGGTGCTCGAACGTAGCCGGGCAATTTTCCAAACCGTGCGTGAGATTGAGGACGCCTGCCGGGGGATGAAGTCGGAATGCGAAGGTTTTTTGAACTTCGGCGCGAGCGATCATCTCATCAATTATTTTCTGATGCCCAAGATTGCCGAATTAACCGCGAAGTTTCCGAAGGTCATTCCGTCGGTCAGCAGCGGCGCGCCCCAAGAGACCATCGCCGCTCTTTTAAACGGTAAAATTGAATTCGGCTTGTTCTTCACCCGCATTAACATTCCGCAAGTGACTTACGAGACGCTCAATCAAATCGATATGGCCATCGTGTGCCGGCCCGATGAAGCCAAGAAAATAAAAACGAAGCTAACGTTCCCGCTGCTTCGCAAATTTGTGCATGACCATGGCTTCATCTCGTCGATCGGCTCACAGTACCAGCATCACCCGTCGGAAAGTTTGATCAGCCACCTCGGTGAGTTCCCGCCTTTACGTTTCGAAAGCAACAGCCAAGAAGCGCAGAAAAGATTTTGCACGCAATCGGGCGGCGTCGCCTACCTCGCCAAGTTTATCGTCGAAGAAGAATTAAGGTCCGGAACCTTGTTCGAACTCAAACCACCAAAAAAATTCCAAGCCGATCTTTTGTTAGCTAAACCCAAAGACCGCCCTCTCTCCCTCAACGCCCAAACATTTTTAGATATCCTCCGCCACTAACACACCGCTTAAATCCTGGAATTTAAACGGCGTGTTAGCCGGAACCCGAATCGGGTTGGCGCCAAGCGTGACCATCCATGAGAGGGGCCTTCCGCCGCCATCCCGGCGTCGGAACCAAAAAATCAAAAACCAATTTTATTTAAGAAGGGGGCGAAGAAGAGGAAAAAGAACAAGAGAAGTGAGAGAAGGAATTAAAGGAAAAGAAGAGGTTAAGAGAAGAAGAGGTTAAGAGAAGAAGAAGTTACGAGAAGAAAGAGAATAGAAGAAGAAGAAGAAGAAGAAGAGAAGAAGGAGAGACAAAAGCAAAAAGCCCGAAGAACCATGATCACATTTTCTGTGCGCACAGAATTCAATCCAAGAAAGTGCCCGTACACAACTAGCCAAAAACAAAGAAAAAGCCGACTCCGCCAAAACGATCATTGCGGTTCGCCCCAAGAACGCCCCAAGATAAAGAGCAGACGACTGCAAACTAAAAAACAAAACCACCAACCCGAAAACCCACCCGGCAAGCGCAGCGCCGCCCCAGACCAGCGAAGCGCAGTCCCCCGCGCGAAGCGCAAGTGAGCGTTCGCGCGAACATTCGGCCGGAGGCCGAAAACCAAAACAGAATGAAACGAAATGGGGAGCCAACAAGGCGACCACACCCGGGGGGGAGTGGAATGGTAGCGGGAGAGGGAATTGAACCCCCGACACCAGGATTATGATTCCTGTGCTCTAACCAACTGAGCTACCCCGCCACGGGGTCTATCGAACAAAGACGAGAGGCGTTAAGTTATAACCAATTCGAGATGGCTGTCAACAACTTGACCTTTGTCGGGATCGACAATTCAATCTTCGTAACACACTATTTTCCGGGGGGAATTTATGGGTTTGGCCGGACGTCTTTTTAGCCTCGTCGCCTTCTTGGTTGCGACAACGAGCGCTTCCATTTCTTATGCGCAACAGCAAAACCTAAGCGTGGTCGACGAGACCGGCCAACCGATTGCGGGCGCAAGCGTGCTCGTTGGTTTCGAAGCCGGCGTACCTTTCGAGGGAAATGTGCTGACCACCAACGCGAACGGCGCCGCCGCGCTCCCCGCCGGTTGGAAAGACGCGCTTCCCGTTACCGTCCAGGCGCCGGGCTACATCACGTCCACCGTTCCCGTTTTGGTGCCCGGTGCGATGACCTTGCAGCTGATCAAGCAAGACGCCGCGAATGATTTTGAAGTGCGCGGGGTCGCGACGAATTTCCCGAGACTCGTGACGGACGGAAAGGTGGACTTTGCGCTATTGATCCCCGCCTTATCGCGTGAAAATCTTTTGGCCTTTGATCTTTCGACGGTCATAAGCCCGAAGGTCGACGTGATCACCATCATCGGTAACGACGTTAGCCTGCCGAGCAACATCTCGCTGCCGCAGCAAACCGAAAATTATTTCTTTCCGATCGAATTAAATAAACCCGAGTACCGCACTTACCTTCGCAACCCGGGCGTGCAAACTTTGACGGCGACGCACGGACAGTTTCCGCTTCAGCGCGTGGTGAGCGATATCCGTGCGGGCAAATCGATGTTCGAGCTAATTAATCACTTTACGTTTAGTGAAGGTGGGCAGAGGCAGCTCGACGTGCAAGGCAATCTGACGGCCCAGGACGTTCCCGTAAATCAAACTCCGTTCAACGCGCAAGTTGCGGTCAAGGCGCCGGCGTTCCCCGCCTCGCAGCAGATGGTTTCGCTCGCGGTCGTTGAGCAGAACGGCGTGCTCGTGCCGAGCGATCTGAAGCGCGTAAATTCCAATCAAACTTTGAACATGAAATCGTTCCCGGGCAACGCTTCGGTGTTTTCATTCTTGGTCAACGCCGTGGCGAATGCTTCCGCGTTGCTGAATCAGCCGTTCGCTTGGTTCAAGCCTTTGCTCGATTTAGACCGATCGCGCATGATGTTTGATCCCGCCGTGGCAAAACAAGATTTTACGCAACTGAGCTTCGCGTTCTTGGCCGGGCAAGGCGGCGTCGCGCCGCAATTTTTGCCGTTGGTTGCGAAACCTTTGCTCCAGGACAATATTCTGAAGCTCGAAGCGCCGGCCATCGCGGCGGGCCTCACCCCGGTCGCGACTTACCTAGTATTGAGCGAAGTTGAGCAAATCATGACGGGCAACGTCGCTTCCGAAAAACGCAGCCGCTTGTGGGAAGTGTGGTCGACGGCGTGGCTCGATCAAGTAGAGCTGCCGAAGATCAATTTCAACAAACGTCCCGACCGCGTCTATCGCTGGGAAGTGATGTTTATGGCACGTCCCGTAAATTTTGTTGATGCGGCAACGCCGGGTTCGAGAGTAGACTTACAAACAGTCACACATGTCACACGTAACGCGCTCGATATTTAATTTCAATTACCGGCCCTTCAGCCTTCTCACGATGTTGATCTTGTTGAATGCCTGCGCGCTCTTTGAAGAGCGCGGCGGGCCGCTTATGTACTACGGTCCCCGCGAACAAATCTTTTACGCCAATTTCGAAGAGGTTTGGCGGTCGGTCAATTTAGTGCTTCAACCGTATCCACTTCGCGTTTCGAACATGGATCAAGGCATGCTCGAGACGGACGAGATCCGCGGCTACCGGGTCTACGCCCCGCCTTACAAATCCGAAGCGGCGGCCAGCGGCGAGACCTACCGTCTTACCTTGCGCGTGATTAAGGGCGCGTTGAGCAATCGCGCGGCGACCAAAGTGACCGTGGTGAAAGACTCGCAATTACGTACGGATTTTTTCTCGGATCCGAAGTCGATGCCGTCCGACGGCCTGGAAGAAAAATCTTTGCTTTACCGCATCGGCCGCGAGATCCAGATCGAACGCGCGCTCGCGAAAGCCCAGAAAAAACAAAATCAAAGTCAGTAATGAATTGAACGCGTGACCGCGTTCTGCGCTAGATCGAAGTGACGCCGAGTCGCGTGAGCCATTTTTGCCGGCGTATTTCGACCGGCTCTTTGCCGGCGGTAAGCTTCATGCCGGTTGAATTTTCAAGACCGATGATCGCCCACTTATGTAAACGCTCATCGCTATCGAGAAGCAATTTTTGGAAATGGCGACTGCGGCCCTCGGCGGCGAAGTAAGCCAGCGCCTCCGCGATGTGCGTGCGAATCCATAAGCTCTCGCGACCGCGGAAATTTCTTTTGGCGGCGATCTGTTGCCACAAAATCGGCTCACTCTCGCGCGCATTGAGGTCGATCAAATTGCGAACGGCTTGCGTACGAACGACGAGCGCGCGGTCTTCGAGCATGCGCATCGACCATGCCACCGCGCGGGCCCGCTCGTCGGTTTGCAAAGCGATCAAGGCGGCGTTGCGCATGTACCAATCACGACTAGAGAGTGCTTTGTCTAATTCAGGACGAAAACGTAAAGGATCGAGCCGCCCCATGGTCGTCACCGCTCGCCAACGCTCGGTTAATGTAGCCGACGGATCGAACGCGACTCGCGCGAGATAGGTGTGCGCTTTGTCTTGCACCTTCGCGAACTCGCGAACGCGCACGGCCATCGGCCTCTCGAGCAAACTGTCCATGGACACGAGGGCCTCGGCACCGGCCGGTGCGGAGCAGGCCAATAGCAACGCGCTTAAAATTCTCTTCATGATTTGTGTAAAGACGTCGCCTCGTCCGCCATTTTGTCGGTGTCGATATTTTCTTCTAAAGCACTGCCGGTTGCGGGTTCCATCCCGACGAGCGCGGCCATCTCGGCCATCATTTTGTCGGTATCAAGATCGGCTTGATCGTCGGAAGAGCTTTGCGAGAACTCACCGAACAAATCATCCGCTTCGGCTTGCGCGACGGCTTCGGGTGCGGGAGCCGGCGCGGGCGTCGCGGCCGGAGACGGCGCGGCGGGAACCGAAGGCTTCGCCAACTGCTTTTCTATCTGCAGAGTCGATTCGAAGTCGGCCATCGGATCACCCGTGTCGGGCACATCGATTTTCGCGGCATCGGCAATCTTCAAGGCTTCGGGCTCTTGTTCTAACACCTGCGCAAACTCGGCGACGATCTCTTCACCCTGCGCCGGCGACGGGGTTACGACCGCGGCGAGTTCAGGCTCGGCGATTTCAGGTTCGGGCGCTTCGACTTCGGTCATCTCGGGTGCGGCCGCAACAGTCGCCGCGGCAGGATTCACCTTCACGCGGTCGAGTTCGCTTTTTAAGCGCTGATTTTCTTCTTTGTAGAGCGATAGATCGGCGATGTCGTCTTCGAGAATTTCGTACTCCGCCAATTTTGATTCAAGCTCTTTAATTCGCGCGGACAAATCGTTGGCCACGGCTCCGCCGCCACCGCCTGCTTTGAGTTCAACCAATTCTTTTTCGCGAACCGCGAGGTCGGCTTTAAGGGCGGTGACAAGTGCTTCCGTTTGCGGTGAACCCGCGCCGGAAAGGCGATCGACCGAAACATTCTCGAGCTTGGTGGTTTGCGCTAAGATCTTTTCGAGGGCGGATTGAAGGTCGCCACCCGAGGCATGCTCTTCGGTTTTCTTACCGAACAACGAACGCGCGATCAGGGTACCGGCCAGCAATAAAATGCCGAAGAAAAGCCACTGGATGATGGCCGCATTATGCTGGGTCACGAAGGTAAGGAATTTATCTAGATTCACTTACATATGTTCGAAGTATTTGGCGGGAGGGTCAACGGGACCCGGGCCATGGCCTAGGGTCCAAACGCCGGCTTTAGCGGCCGGCGAGTTTAGCCGCGATGCCCGAGCACTGAATGGCCGGCATCGAACGATTCAAGACCACTTTATTATCGCGGTAGCAAACTTGGTTGCACGGCGCACCATCTTCGGCGCCAGGCTGGTACTCAAGCGAACACTGGGTGCCTTGCGGCGCTTCGTTCGGTACCGCAACTAATTCTGAAGCAAGCGGTTGGCAACGGCGCAAGACGTGAGTGAAGGTCGAGGCGCCCCACTCACCTTCGACGACCAACAAATGTTTAACGCCGCAAACGAGGTTCGGCAATTCGTCGAGACTTACGTTGAAGGATCCACCTTTGCATTCGCTATCGCCGGCTAACAATGGTGAGCTGGTTTTTTGCCCGGCCCAAATGGCCCAACGCAAACGCGCGCCGCTATGGCTACGATTACACAAACCACCGACGCCCGTGTTCAGAGCTTCGTCGTGCACCTGAATCTCGGGTGCGAGGAATTGAATTTCGGCTTTGTTCCAATCTTCAATCGTGCGCACTTCACCGCTCACGCCGGAATTGTCGGCGGTCGATTGCGCGGGCGCGCAGTTTTGGAATTGCGTCAGCAGCAAGGTGACCGCTGCGATGCTCGTAAAGATGGAGACGTTCCGACGTGATATCATTACACCTAGTGTATATAGAGCACTCCGGAAGTGCTAAACTTTTGTCCAGCTGTCTCCCTTTAGTACATCAAGGCTTCTTGAGTAGGCGGGCGTAATAGAATCCGTCGGGCCCGTCCGTTTCGGGGTAGAGCGTTTCCTGTTTATCGAGCGTGAACTTCGTCTCGTTTTGAGACAGAAATTTTTCGACCTGCGCCGAGTTCTCGGAGGGCATGATTGAACAGGTGGCGTAGACCACGACTCCGCCCGGCTTAACCATCGATGTGTATTGATTTAAAATTTGGCTTTGGGTCTCGTTCAAGCGGGTGAGGTCTTCGGGCGTAAGCTTCCATTTCGCATCGGGATTGCGGCGAAGTACACCCATCCCCGTGCACGGGACGTCTAACAGCAGGCGGTCGGCACTTTCGGCCAAGCGTTTGATCACTTTGTTGTTCTCGATCCATCTCGTTTCGATGATGGAACTACCGGCGCGCTTGCCCCGCTCCTTTACCTGTTCGAGCTTCTTCTCGAAAATATCCATCGCGACGATCTTACCTTTGTTCTGCATCAGCGCGGCGAGGTGCAAACTTTTGCCGCCGCCGCCGGCGCACGCGTCGATCACGCGGTCCCCGGGTTGCGCTTGGAGTTCGGGCGCAACACGCTGCGAGTTCAGATCTTGAACTTCGAATAAGCCGGCGTGGAAGGCTTTGGTTAAAAACACGTTCGCACGTTTTTTCAAACGAACGGCATCCCCTCCCGCGACTTCCGCCTCGATCTTTTCTTGGGTCAAACGCTTCGTGACCTCTTGCGCGTTAGCTTTGATACGGTTCGCGCGCAGAAAAACCGGGGCCGACGAATTGAGTGCGGGCAGAACTTTATCCCAGCGTTCGCCCAGCTCGCGTGCACCCCACTCGTCCATCCAGTCGGGAATACTTTCGCGCACCGCGCGCGGCAACGAGCGGTCTTTCCACGCGGCTTCGACGCCAGAACGTGAGGGAATTAGGCGCGGTATATTTTTGCCGAGCTCCACGTCGTGCAGCAAACACCACGCTTCGATCGCGCAGGCGTGGGCGTCTTCGCTATCGAATTGTAGATCGCAGGCGACCAACAAACGCCGCCACCAGCGCACGATGTCGTACAAACCTTCGGCGAAAAGCCTGCGGTCTTGGCTCCCCCACTTGCGGTTGCCTTTCAGTTGGCGTTGGATGACTTTGTCGGCGGGGTGGCCTTCGTTGAAAATATCGGCGAGGGAATTTTGCATTCCCTCCCAAATCGGCCGGTGCATGAGACGCATAGTTATCTTTTCTCGGTTATCTGGTCTCGGATACCTAATCTCGGCTTATCAAAAAGCGAAGACGGAGCCGACGTTGATGAACACGCCGTTAAACTGACCGTCGCTCAACAACGAGATGTGATTCTTCAAGCCCGTTTCGACCATGAAGCCGATGTTGTCAATCACGTTTAAAAAACGTGCACCCGCGACCAACGAGTAATCGAGCACGACGGCCGATTCATCATCGAGCTTCTTCATCATGATGCCTGGACCGATGCCGGCCCCGAAATAGAGCGGAAATCGGCTATTCGCGTCGGGAAAGCTAAACAACAGGCTGAAGGACAGCTTGCGCGCGTCTTCGTCGTAGAATTCGGTGTTGGTTTCGTCGAGCACCTTCAAAACGTAAGACGTGTACTCAATGCGCAACGCGAGATCCATCGAATTGACCCACTCGCCGATCCGGTACGTCACGCCCATGTTGAACTTGCCGGGATCATCGCCGCTACCGTCGCCCCATTTGTAGGCTTGGCTCGAAAAGAAGGTGCCGAGGTGGATAGCCATGTAGCGCGGGGCCGCCCCGTCGTCGCCGCCACCGAACGTGCGGCGGGGACTGTCGTCGCTTCTTGATCCCTGACGTTCCTTGAAATATTCCTGCGCTTTGTCGCGGCCCTGGGGCGCGGACTCGTTATTATCTTTTACTTCCACCATTTGGGCGAAGGCGGTTGACGCCATCATGAGCGAAATGAGGAGCAAGCTGCGCATATAAATTCCCTCCGAGGAATGAAGACTTTTGATACGGTAAAACTCCTTTTGCATCGTGACAACAGTTCATTTTCAGATTAAAAAACCAGGGCTTATGAAAAGCGGCCAATCATGAAATGTCCCCAGTGCGGACACTTGGAACACCGGGTACTCGAGACCCGGGTGCATCGCGAGGAAGAGATTCGCCGTCGCCGCGAATGTCTGAGCTGTAATGTACGCTTCTCAACGGTCGAGACCCTTCTCGTACATTATCCGCACGTGATCAAAAAAGACGGCCGCCGCGAACCTTACTCCAAAGAAAAACTGCGCCGGGGTATCCAGATCGCCTGCAAGAAGCGGCCGGTTGCCGTCGGCCAGATCGAGAATTTGGTCAACCGCATTTCGCGCTGGGTTCAAGGCTCACCCGACAAAGAACTGGCCGCCCACAAAATCGGGCAGGCCGTCGTTAAAGAATTAAAAAACTTGGATGACGTCGCTTACGTTCGCTTCGCAAGCGTCTACAAGTCCTTCAAAGACGTGAACGAATTTATGCAGACACTTGAAGCCGACGAACCACGTCCCTTACCACTCCCCGAGGCCGAGCAATGAACGGTACCCGAAGACTCAGCCGCGAACTCGCGCTCCAGGTTCTGTTCCAACAGGAATTTGCGCCCAAACAATCTTTCGAAGCCGGTTTGGATAACTTCAAGCGCAGCTTTAGTGCAACGCCCGAAGTTTGGGATTACGCACTCGAATTGCTAAAAGGCGTTCAAACCAACGCCAAAAATATCGACGAAGTGATCCAAAAGAATTCCGCGCATTGGAGCTTGAAGCGCATGGCGCTGGTTGACCTGAACATCATGCGTTTAGCTACGTTCGAATTAAAATTCGGCGGCGAGCAAGTTCCCCCGGCCGTTTGCATCGACGAAGCCATCGAGATTTCTAAGAAGTACGGCACCGTCGATTCGTCGGCATTTGTGAATGGCATCTTAGATCAAATCATGAAACACTAATTCCATGTCGGATCTGTGGTTCGTACCTCCCTCCACGCACAGCGCTTGGTTTTCGCGTCTGGACTGGTATCTAAACTGGCAAATGAGCAAAGGTTTAGCCCACAGCCACGCCATCCCTTCTGCCGACCTCTTCCGCCTCGCCGGTGAACACGGCGTAACCATTGAACCCGCCCAAACTTTGCCGCCGCACGCACCACTGATGATTTCGGGCGTGGGCCTGATTCCCGCAAAGGCTTGCGTCGTACTGCCCTTCAACGGGCAACTTGAAACTTGGCTCGCGCAGGCCAAGGCTATCGCGTTTGAACTTCGGGCCACGACGGCCCGGATCTACTTGCCCGCGGGTACGGGCCAAACCGAAGCCGCCGGTTCGTGGCGAAAATTAACGGGTACTTGCACCGCCGAATTCACGGAAGACACAACGGAGTTTGCATGATCGAAAAAATGAAGATTACGCGCTGGAGCTTGGAACGGGTCCAATTCGTGTTGAGCCACGTCGAGGACTTCATCGACGACGACGCGCAAGAAACACGTGACCGCGCCAAAAACTTCGTTGCGCAACAAGGTCTCGAACAAGTGCAAAATTTGGCGGGCTGCGAACCGCAAGATCCTCACTTGCCGACCCAATTACTCGAACGCCTATCACCCTTCTTTGATTCCGGCGTATTGTTTCAACGAGGCGCCGACCACGATACCGGCGGCTGGTGGGTCACCGATTTATTTTACCGCGGCACCGCCTTTCACCTCGAACCGAAAGATCAAGTCAACGCGACGCCGATCGTGCCGATGATTACGCCGCTGCAGGTACACAGAGCACCCGCGAAGAAGGTGATGTCTTCGCTGAGGCTTGATTTTTTGTGTCCCGCAAAGGACGCCGACGCCTTTTTGGTTAAACCCACGCCGACCACCGCCTTCGTGCTGATCAGTAATTTCCCGGCGCCTTGGACCGAAGATCACGTGGCGCAAGCGCATCGGCTTATCAATAAATGTTTTATCTACTGAGCGGGTTACCGTGAAAGGGCAAGAACCGTGAGCGAGCAAGAACAAGCCACGATATTCATTCTTGCCGACGGTACCGGCGAAACGGCCGCGACCATGATCCGCGCCGCGGTCGTGCAGTACGCCGATCTCAACATTAACATTGTCCGCTGCAAAAACGTTCGCACCGAAGAGCAAATCGAATCTTTGATCGAAGACGTGCACGCGCAAAAAGGGATCATCGTTTTCACGATGGTAAGCCCGCAAATGAGCCGCAAGGTAATGGACTCGGCCGCGCAAAAAGGAATTCTGACGGTAGATTTGATGGGTCCGCTGCTCGGCGCACTCGATAACTATTTAGGCCGAACGAACAGCGGGCATACCGCGGGCTTGTTACGCGCCGTCGACGAGCAATATTTTAAGCGGATCGAAGCCATCGAATTCACGGTTAAACATGACGACGGCAAAACGCTGACCCATTTGGACCAAGCCGATATCGTCTTGGTCGGCATCAGTCGCACGAGCAAGACCCCGCTCTCCATTTTCCTTTCGCACAAAGGCTGGAAGGTTGCGAATATTCCGGTCGTTTTGCACACGCCGCTACCCGAAGAGGTTTTTAAGTTAGATCAGCGCCGTATCGTCGGCCTGACCATCGACCCCGCTTCGCTCACGCGCATTCGCAAAAAACGTTTAGAGAAATTTGGGCAAGACCCCGGCGGCGAATACGCGAACATCGCGCACATCCAAAAAGAAATCGAATACATCCGGGAAATTTTTAAGCAGAACCGGCGTTGGCCGGTATTCGACGTGACCGACCGCGCCCTCGAAGAGACCGCGGCGGAAATCGTGCGCGTCGTGGCTAGCCGCCTCGACATCCCGTTCAACGCGATGTTTTAGACCGCGACCTCAACCGCCGATGGATTGCTGTTGCAGAGCTTTGTAGAAGGTCTCGTGCAATTGGTCGTTCTTGGCGTCACGGCGGTAGTACAGATTTACGTTGGCCGTGTACTTAAGGTCATCGACCTGAATCTGAACCATCCGGCCCGCACGCACTTGTTTTTTGATTGCGTGCGACGGCAAGAAGCCCCAGCCAAGACCCGATTCGATCACGCGCTTTAACGTCCCGACGTTGTCGGTTTCAAAAACGGGTGCGAGTTCGATTTTGAGTTCCTGCATCTTACGCTCCATGAGCGAGCGGAAGCCTGGATAACGATCGGTAAACGAGATCACGGGTTTGGAATTGAAGTACTTCATTTCGACGGAAGCGGGCAAGGTCGTGTCACGACCCGAGCCGACCAGCCACATCTCGTCGCGGAACAAGAAGCGCTTTTCGAACTCGGGGAATTCGATACCGTACTCGGTCTTGAGATCGGGTAAGATCACGACGTCGACGAGATTGTTGCGCATGTCACTAATGACTTTTTCGCCGGTTCCATAAACTAGTTTAATTTGTAACTTGGAGTTGTGTTTTAAGAACATGCCGATGATCGGCGACACGAGATAAAGACCGATCGAATTCAGCGTCCCGACCCGAAGATGCCCCTGTACCTCTTGCGACATTGTTTGAATCGCAACCTGCGCCTGCTGCGTAAGGTGCAAAATACGTTTCGCGTAATCGTAAAGAATCTGACCCTGTAGCGTCGGCTTAACTTGGCGTACACCGCGCACCAACAGATCGACGCCCATCTCTTCTTCGAGGTTGCGGATTTGTTGGCTGACGGCGGGTTGGGTGAGGAAGAGTTTTTCGGCCGCGGCGGTCATGCTGCCTTCGGCTAATACGGTACAAAAAGTGGTGAGCTGCTGAAGGTTCACTCGGATCTCTCCTGTTTTAGCTGGGAAATTACGTCTACCATTTCTGCTCGCGACTTTCACCTGGGACATAAAAATTTCTTATGCAGATTCCGTGTTGTAATCTTTTCAATCTACTATGTAGTAAACTCAAGATGTCACCTAGGGCTAACTACTTCAGAACATTGAGCAAAACCGCCCGAGATAAAAATTCCTTATATTGATTGTCAAAAGTAGTTGCTGGCTCGGCTACCTCTCACCGGGAGAAATTGATCGCGGGGAACAAGGGGGAAACGAGAATGAAGGCAGCGGGGCTGGTTTTAGGAGTCGTCATCTTATCCGCGATCGGTTGCGGAAATAAAAATCTGATCGGGAGCCGCGCGCGTTCGCAAGCTCCGGCCGGCAAGAACGATGTCGGTGTATTGATTGAAAACGCACCCGCTTCGGATATCGAAAAAATTCTCAATGATTTCCCCGCATCGCAAGTACGCGTGCTTAGCCAAGAGCATGGTTTGTACGAAATCTTCGGCGTGAACTTAACCGACGTTGCCTCACGTACCGAAGGTCGCACGAACAAAAATGTTTTCTTTGAATTGATCAAACCACAGACGAACGGATTACTTTCGATGCCCGCGCCCGACGGCATGGAGATTCGCGGCTTGCCCGCGTGCCGCGGCGGACGGCCTTCACCGAACGCGGTCATGACGGTCACGCAACCCACGGTCAGCCTCAATGGCTCAACGGTTACGCAAGGTACGAAAATAAAACTCAATACACGACTAAGCACCGCGAACGCGGCGGCACCTTCAATATTGAAGACGGCCATCGTTGTGGTTGCTCCCGCGACGAGCGTCGAAGGCAGCAAAGTTCTGTTGCAAGATGAGTTGGAATTCACGCCAGACGCGCTCGGTGTGTATCAAGTCGTGATCGTCGTGCAAGATGCGGTACAATCTTGCGCGATGGACGGCGCTCGCTTCATCGTGACATCGAACCGGCCTTACGCCGGCCCCGCGGCGCGCGACGTGACACTTACGCTTAGCCGAATGAAACACCTCGCCGCGGTCCAAGCGGAAGAATCATGGAACGTAGGTGACGGCGAAGGCACGATCATCGCGGTCATTGACTCGGGCGTTAACTACAATCATCCGTCGCTTGCTCCGAACATGCTCATCAACGACGGTGAAATTGCGGGTAACGGAATCGACGACGACAAAAACGGTTTCACGGACGATACCGTGGGCTACGACTTCGTTAACAGCGATGAGTTTCCCTACGATGACGAAGGCCACGGTTCGCACGTTGCGGGCCTTGCCGCCGGCAAGCAATTCGGCTTGGCTAAGAACGCAAAAATTTTGGCGGTGAAAGCTTTGACCGGTATCGGCGGCGATGTCGGCACCATTTCGGCGGCGCTCCGTTACTCGGTCGACCGTGGCGCGAAGATCGTAAATATGTCGCTCGGCGCGCCCGCACCGTTCCCGCATCCCGCAATCGTCGCGGCGATGGCTTACGCAGAGAGCAAGGGCGCGCTTGTCGTCGTATCGGCCGGCAACGGCGATCCGCAAACCGGGCTTGGTTTCAGCATCGATGAAACGCCCTTCTTCCCCGCGACTTTACCGAACGCCAATATCCTAACCGTGGCTTCGTTCGATTCGACTTCGGTTCTCTCGACTTATTCGAACTTTGGTTCGCAGAACGTCGACGTGATCGGACCCGGTGGCGCCATGCCCGCCGATCCGATGTTCTCGTGTACCCACGAAAATCCGCGTAACGCCGGCTTCGTCGGCATGAGTGGCACGAGCATGGCCGCACCGGTGGTCTCCGGAATCGCGGCGCAAGTCTTGAGCATCTTGCCGCGCATCTCGGTCGCCGACCTTAAAGACATTTTGATGAAGGCCGGCGAGGCTCGGTCTGATTTGTCGAACGTCGCGGCTTCCGGTCGCCACATCAATGCACTCAAGGCCGTGCAAGCCGCGAATGAACGGAATGTGTCATTTTGATACGTAACTGGACCACCGGCGGGGGTGGTCTAGCGCTTTCCACAAAATCACTTTCACAAGCGATACGTCTGGCATCTATAATCAGGGAGTAAACACCTAGTACTTCCCGGAGATTATAATGATATTGCGAAGTCTCTTGTTGGCCGCCCTTTTTGTCTGCGGTACGGCCCACGCCAAGCGCTTCCGTAACGCTTACGTTAGCTTCGAACTTCCGCCCAACTGGAACTGTAAGCTCGAAGGTTCAGAGTGGGTTTGCGAAAATGACTTCGCCCAGAAAACCAAAGAAGCGATCATCATCCTCACGGCAAAGGAAGTCGGCCCGACGGACACGCTGCCGATGTACCTTGCGCACTTACAAACTCCGCGCACGCTGCCCGGTCGCGGTGGTTCGCCTTCGAAATCTAAAATTATCCATGTCAAAGAACGCATGATCGCCAATCAGTTGTGGATCGACGGTTTACACGAAGGTTCGGAGGTCGGCCCGTACTTCACACGCTACCTCGCGACGATCAAAGACCGCATCGCGATTCTCGTCACATTTTCGGCGCACAAGCAGCATTACACCAAATACAGCGGCGACTTTATCAAGGCGGTCGAAAGCTTACGCGTCGTCGCGACCAAAGATACACTCGGAGACCGTGGCAATAGCGGCGGTTCGAACGGCGGCGATATCGTCGGTCCGCCCATCGGCGGCAATATCCCCACCTTCGGTGACGACGGCTTGCCGGCCGAACAAGGCCCGCGCGGTCTGTTGAAGAAGTTAATGACTTGGGGCTTGATCGCCTTGATCTTGGCGTGCGTTGGTCTGTTCTTCTACATGAAGACGAGCAAGAAAAAACCCGCACCCCGCCCGCCCGGCAGTAAACCTCCCGGCGGCGGTAGTGGTGGCGGAAGCGGCAAGCCCCCGGGCGGCGGTGTTGGTGGCGGCACACGTCCCCCCAGCGGCGGCACGAGCGCCGGCGGCGGGAAAACCTCGTCGACCAAGAGCGTGAAAAGATGAAGTTAAGCGCCGGAATTTTTCTTCTGGCCGCGTTCGCGGGCTTAAGCGCCGAGGCCAAAACTTTTCAGAACTCGTACGTCTCGTTCGAAGTGCCCGACAATTGGTCTTGCCTGCAAGAAGGCGTTGCTTGGACATGCACACCCACCGGCGTGGTCGAATCGAAAGAAGCCGTCATCGTGCTCGCCGCGAAAGTCGCGGGCCCGGAAGACAACATTAATAACTTCCAAACCTATTTAGGCCAGCCGAAGAAGATTACGACTCGCGTAGGGACCCCGATGCCGTCGCAGGTGATGTACTCGAAGCCCCGGCAACTCGCCAACGGCCAGTGGGTTCAAGCCCAACATTTAGGTTCAGAAATTCAGGAGTACTACACTCTTTATTTAGCGACGGTAAAAGACCAGCTCGCAATTTTAGTGAGCTTTTCCTCGGAACGTAATCGCTACCAGGTTTATAATCCGATCTTCGATAAAGCGATCAAGACTTTGAAAATCACCGCCAATCAACAGCTGTTGTTCCCGAAAAACAAAGCTGGGAACGGCGGCGAGATTATCGGCATTAACGTCCCGCCTCCGGGTAGCGAAGACCTCTTACCTCCGCCCAGTGGCGGCAAAGGTTCGAAGTGGACGTTGATCTTCGCGGGTCTGGTATTGGTCGTGCTCGCGGCCGGCGGCTTCCTGTATACGAAGACACGCAAGCGCAAGAAAATTACCCATTCCAAACCGGGCAAACCTAAGACAAAATAGTGGGTATATGACCATTGAATCTGCCCTCGAGACCGTTCAAAATTCCCGCGCGATGATCGACCAATGGGGAGTGACGAATCAAACGTTGCTCGCCGTCGCCGGCCTCGCGATCGTTATGTTTATCTTTAGTTTGCGTGAAGTCCTCACCTGGTTTTTGCGCGTACACTCATTGCGTAACGACGTGAAGAACCTCCGTGAAGACATCGCCGAGTTAAAGACCATGTTGGCCGCCCGCCCGGCCCCGATCGAAGAACTGGATTTCGCGCCCGCCCCGAGCGAGCTTAAAAAAAAAGTCCAGGACAGGCCGGCTAAGGCTTTTCAGGTAAATCACTAATTTTTAAAAATTAAAAATTAGGCGTTGACGCCCTTACGGCCGGCCGTTAATTATCTCGTCATGGAAGAGGGACGCTTACGTATTATTAAACAGGCACGGCCTAAGCCACGGGGGCAAAGTTCACTTCCAGCAACTGGAACGAGGCCTTCACCGCAAGATCAGCCATCGCCTTGAAGTCGCCTTCGGTTTCGGCCGAGGCCATGAAACCGTAACCGGTAATGATTCCTTGCACGCAGGTCGCGACGTCATTGATCGTGCGGGGTTTACCTTTTAACTTTTCAGTCTGAATGACCGCGGTGATGAGCATCGCTAAACGCTCGTTGCCGGTTTGCCGTACCACGCGGTTGAACGCGGCGAAATTTTTGTTTACCGTCGTCAGGTGATAGTAGCTCGACCAAACCGCACGAAAACCCGCGTCGCTCCCCGCCAGTTCGAAGACTACCCGGATGTACGCCTCGAGGGCCTTGCGCGGTTTTGCCGCGTTGGCCTCGATCGCTTCGACCGAAAGATTTTTAAGTTTCTCTAGTTGATGGGTAACCATCTCGGTCAACAAAGCCTCGAGGCTCGGAAAATGATAGTCGATTAAGGGCTGCGGCACGCCCGCGATCTTCGACACTTGCGAAAAGCGAAAGCCGTAGATGTGCGATTGGGTCAAAGCCTCGATGGCGGCCAGAAGCAAAGTCTCGCGCGTGCGAAGACCGCGCTCTTGTTTCGGTCTGGTTTTCTTCTTCGCCAACTGAGACTCCGTTAAAACGTGGGCGCGAAAAGCATCTTCAAGCGGCTTTTGTAATTGCCGGTCGAAAGATTATTTCTCGCGTTGTTACCGAGGTAACTATAATCCGCGGCGAGTTTTCGCAACTGCGCGGTTTTGAACTCAAACAAATCACCGGGGCGCGCCCCTAGTTCGATATTGATATCACCCTCCAATGCGCGCGGCCCGGACTTAAAGCCCGTAAAGCTCATGATCGCACCGGTGAATTTCACACCGCCTAACAGCGAGAGCTCTTGCATGATCAACGGATCGGTCGCGCCGAAGCCCAGCCCGTAGGTCTCAAAGAAGATATCGGCGTCGACGGTCGAAACTAGGGGCAACCGCAATCTGGCGCGGTCCTCGTTCACCTTGTCCCGCAAAACTGTGAATCGGCCGGGCGCGAGCTGGGTCATTTCGAAATCGATCGAATCACGTAGCGAGAGAATGACCATCGCTAAATAAATGCGGGGAAATTTACGCACCATTTGCGGATCTAGATTCGTGACGAAATGCGAGATATTTCGCGTAGGTATTCCCGGCAAATCGCCTTTAAACGCGGGATGCAAAATAACATGGCTGCCCTCCCATAGCTCGAGCATCGCGTCCGGCAGGTAATTGATGTGCATGCCATTCCACAAATTCAATATGTTTTGCACCGGCGCCGCGGCCACTTTGTCGCGCATATTCACCTCGGGTAAGCCGTAGGCTTTGGTCAGCGCCATCAAATTTTGAATGAACATCCCATCGCCCGCGCGGGCCACGATCAAGGGCTTTGGTGACCGGCCCATCTGAGGATTGTCGAATACGTAGTCCTGCCGAAAGAGCGTCTTGAAATCCCGCCAGAAAAATTGTCCCCGTTCGGCGGGAATCAGCCCACCGGTGGCGGCCTCGGTGAGCACCGCAAATTCTGAAGCTTTAGCCGCCGGGAATCTATTTATAAATTGCTCTAGAGAAGCATAGAGGACGACATCCTTAAGGCTGGTCCACTCTTCGGAAGTCGGTGCCGGCGTCTCCAGGTAAGAGGCGAGCGCGGCTTTCGGATCCGCTTCGATTCGCCCGACCGCCAATGCATCCATAACTCGGTAAGGGAAATGCGCCGCGAACAAACGCCCTTGCGGACCATCGAGCGCGTGCGCGGTGATCACCACTTTTTGCGGATCAAGCCCGAGCGCGTCCGCTTCGTTCGCGACGACATTCGTCATGATGGACGAGAGAAGTTTGAAGTTACCCCCGAACGGTTTTTCTTCCGAAAGCAAGCGACCGATCTCGTAAACGAAAGGGACTTGCTCGCGGTTGAGACCACGCGCTAAGCCTTGCGCAAGCTTCGCACTTTCCGAGGGGACCGGCAGCGGATGAAAGCGCAGCCGCGGGTCATTTAAGTCAAAAGCGAACCCGCGCACGGCCCACAGCGCACCCCTTAGCAAATGGCGCTTGCGGCCCGTGGTCGGCGAAAGCGTCGTGCGTTTTTCTAATTCAAATTCGTTCGGGATCAGCTGCCGTGCTTCGGCTTCCGTTACCGCGGACTCCTGGATGAGCAGAATAATCTGCGGTGCTTTTATATTCTGCGCTTTCAAATCCAATAAGATTTTTTTGAGAGCCGGCGTGATGTATTGGTTATCCTCCATCACCCCGAGGGGCCGGGCCTGGAACTGGGATAGCAAATCGCCGCACGAACCGGCGGTCAGAAGGGGCTCGTGCTTTTCGGTTTTATAACGTCCGTTCGCCGTCGGTATTAAGTAGGATTGAACACCTTCGTACGAATTCTCACTGTCGAAAATCATGACACGATGTAAAATTGGCCGGTCGTCGGCGACGGCCTGAAGGGTCAGCAAGGATAAAATGCCCGCTAAGGCGAATCTCAGAAAATACATATGGCTTAGATTCCTATTGAGCAAACGCAATGCCGTGGATTCTTTTTGTGATAGAAGGGCGCCATGGTTAAGAAATCTTCGTTGTTGTGCCTATCGGCAATTGCTTTCGCTTGCTCGCTTTACCATCCCCCGGCCGTGGGGACAAAGATTGAGAATCGTGGCTTTTGCAAAGAGATTCTCGAACACGATGTCGGGCCTTCGTCGCTCTTGGAAGTCTTGTTAAAAACCCGCGTTGAACAGGATTCCGGCCCCATATTTCGAGAGAAGGTTTTATCTTCCATCGCCAGGACCTACTCGCAAAAAAGTTGGGACGGACCCCGGCCTTACTGGCCTTCAATTAAAATGCTCAGCCGCTTTAGTAAGAAGACCGGCGATAACATGCATCGGTTGTACCTGACCGCAACAAACGGTTGGATCGTCGATCTTTACGACGCCTACTTGCAAGCCTACGCTCCGGCCGTCGCGGCGGATGGCTCATTTACGATGGTTAATCCCGGTATAAAGGTAAAATGCCGCTACTCAAGGTCTGAGTCGGCTTTGGATCTCGACTTAGTTTACCGGGGCATCAAAGCGGAAGTGCCTTACGAGATACTTCAGGTACGGGCGGTATTCTCGGATGGCTCCGAACGCGCGATGTTCGAGATTGCCGGCGCCGACGATGAAGTCAGATTCGATCCAGAAGAGCTGGCTTTGAAAGTCTTAAGAAAGTATCGGAGTAACCCGAAAGATTACATCGGCCTTCGCCGGATCGACCTGGTTCACAATCATCCGGGGGAATCACTTTTGCTAAAATTTGATTCACGCAAACCGTCCCTTATAAACTTAGATGTTTCCCTGGAGGACGTTGAGATGGCCGACGCCTTTCAAGATTTGATCGGTGATGTGAGCGTGAGTGTTACCGCACTGATCGGACTGAGACCGGGATCGATTACCCGCTCAAGTTATTCGCCGACGGGAAGATTCTAAAAAAAAGGGCGATGTCTCGCCCCTTTTACTTTGGAATTTTGGTTACGTTCTACTCCAAAAATTCTTTGTACTCGCGGATCTCGACTTTGCCGAGTTTCGACATCGTTTCTTCGGCGCTGGCCTTCGGGGCGTACACCAGGATTCTCAGGTTCGTCGGATCGAAGTATTTCTTGATCGCGGCGTTGATGCTCGCTTTGTTGATCTTGTCGAGATTGGTGTAGTAGTTCGTCAGGTAATCGATGCCCACGCCGTACCGGTTCAACATTAACAACTGGCGGGCGAGCGCTTCGGGCGTTTCGAACGAACGCGGGAATTGGCCACGCATCAGCGCTTTGACCTGATCCACTTCGCCGTCGGTTAACCCGTTCGCGACGAAATTGCGATAGACCTTCAAGGTTTCCTCAACCGTCTCGCCGATCTTATCGAGTCTCGTGAAGGTGTAGATACCCATCGGGCCCGTTTGTAACCGGGCATCGAAGTAAGCGTGAATATGGTAAGTCAGTCCGCGCTTCTCGCGAATCTCTTCGAACAGGCGGCTGCCGAAAGATTCGCCCAGCACTTTCAAAGCGGCGCGCAGCTCTAAGAACTCGGGCACGTTGCGGGCCACGCCGCGGAAACCGATTTGAATTTGCGCTTGGTTGAGATCGGCACGGTTAACGAGCATCAGCTCGGTCCCCTTCCATTGCGGGAACTCGGGCACTTCGCGCGGAGTGGTTTTTACCGCTTTCCATTTCGAGAACTGATCGACGACCGACTTTTTCCAAGCATCGTCGTACTGACCGACCACGGCCATGACGGCGTTCGCGGGATTGTAGTTTTCCGCGTAGAATTTTTGGAGATCCGCTTTCTTAAGTGTTCGGACCGAAGCCGGCGTACCCGAAGCTTCGTGCCCGTAGGGATGGCTGCCGTAAATAAATTTGGGCAGCAAGTACTCGGTGAAATCGTCGGGGTGATCGGCCAGCTTTTGCAGCGAAGCTAAGGTCAGTTTACGCATGCGCTCGAGTTCGCTCTGCGGAAAGTTCGGCGTTAGCATGATCTCGGCGTATTGGCGTAAGATATCCTCCCGGTTGAACGACAAGGCCGAAGTGCTCGCGATACTGTAGTCGGGCTGAACCTCGACGCCGAAACCGCTGCCGATCTGTTCCAAGTCGTCGGCGATTTTATTGGCCGTGCGGCGCACGGTGCCTTTTTCAAGCATCGCGCCGGTGAAACCCGCGAGACCTTCTTTGTTCAGCGGATCTTGGCTGCTGCCCGATTTGATCATGGTTTGCAAGCTCACGTACGGCAACGAGTTGTCGGGAATCCAAAGGATCGTCAGGCCGTTTTCTAAAACTTGCGTTTCGAACTTACGAATTTCAAACGCGGGCGCTGCGCCGGCCTTTGCCGCATCGTTCTTTTTAGAAGGCGCACCGCAACCGAACGAGAAAACGAGAAGGAGAGAAAATAAAATCCGGCTCATGACTTACCTCCCGCTTTGCGCGGTAAAACGATCACGGTGTTACGTTGATTGGCTTTCAAATAAAGTTTGGCGACACGCTGAATGTCGGCGGGCTTCACCTTTTGGTACTCTTTAAGATCGGAAAAGATGCGCGTGTAATCGCCTAGCAAAGTCTCGTAGCTGGCGAGCGTGCGCGCGCGCCCGGCAACCTTCTTCAAGCCGTCGACGTAATCTTTTAAAAAGATATTGCGCGCTTTATCCAGTTCTTTTTGCCCGACTAAACCGTCGCGCAGGCCGGCCACTTCTTTTTCCATGAGGGCGGCAACTTTGTCGGGATCGGCTTTGGGCTTAAGCGAAGCGTAGACCGAGAACTGACCCGCCAGCGTTTGGCCCCAGCTCGACGCGTAAGTGTTGAGCGCGATTTCGTTGCGGTACACGAGTTGGCGGTAAAGCCGGCTCGATTGTCCTTGGCCCAGGATAATCGACAGCAGATCAAGCGCGTAGTGGTCGGGGCTGCGCAGATCAGGCAATCGATAACCGACGGCCACCGTCGGCGCTTGCGCTTCGCGCTCGATCACGGCTTTGCGTTCTTTCGTTTGGGGAACCTCTTGGGTGACCTTCGGGCGCTTGATCTCTTCGCGCGGCAAGCCGCCGTAGTATTTCTCGATCATGCCTTTGACGGTGGCGGGATCGAACGCACCCGCGACGACCAGGACCGCGTTGTTCGGGCTGTAGTAGGTTTTGTAGAAGGCATGGAGATCATCCATGCTCGCGGCGTTGAGATCCGCCATCGAACCGATCGGCAGCCAGCGGTACGGAAGTTTTTCGAACATCAAGGTCGTCATCTTCTCTCTGATGCCGCCGTCGATGTTGTCTTCGTAGCGCATACGGCGCTCTTCTTTAACGACTTCCCGCTCGCTCGTGACTTCCGGAACTTCCAGCAAGAGGTTGCGCATGCGATCACTTTCGATCTGCAACAGAAGCTCGGTGTGTTCGGCGGGCGCATTGATGTAGTAGCCGGTGTAATCGTTTGACGTGAAGGCGTTCACTTCGGCGCCTTTGCCGTTCAAGAATTTACCCCAAGTGTCTTTCGGGAATTTTTTGGTGCCCTTGAACATCATGTGTTCAAAGAAGTGCGCGAGGCCGGTACGCCCTTCGACTTCATCTTTCGAACCGACTTTAAACCATTGCTGAATGCTTACCGACGGAATCGATTTGTCGGGATGAAGCAAAACGGTCAGTCCGTTTTTAAGTTCGTATTTTTCGACGGGAACTTGAACCGCTTTTTCAAGCTCTTCGCTCGTGACCGCCCAAGCGGCCGTAGAAAAAACTAAGGCCAAAAGAATTATGAAACGCATGGATACCTCCGCATTGTAAGATTCTGCGAGCGGAGGCTTAAGACGTCAAATTGATATTGGAAGAGCGAGTCTACTGAACGACGAGTTCGTTGAAATAGACGTTTTTAACAACGCCTTTTTTAAGGGTCGAGTTGAGTTCGGCAACGATTTGGTTTTTAAGTTGCAATTTACCTTGCACGCTTTCGACATCGGTGAACGTTTTGCCGTTGAGGATTCGCATGATCGAATCACGTGCGTGCGGTACGACGCCGATCACTTCTTCGTAACCCTCTTCGTCCATCATTTCGAGGCTGAGCTCAACTTTGACGAGACGGCGCGGGACACCATCCAAGTTCGTATTAAAAGGTGACATGGTATAGAGCACGGGATCGCCGCGCAGAGTCTCTTCGAAACTGGCGAGGTCACGCTCCGCCTGCTCGTTCGACAAGGATTTGTCCTGGACGCCTAGCGTACAAGTGTAAACGACATATGAACCACCGCCCAAAACCGAAAGATTCAGTGCGATAAACGCGGCCGTGAAGACTTTCTTCATGTCACGGGCAGGTTTTGCGGGCGCTTCAGTGGACATAAGTATAATTCCTTCTCCCAAACTTATCGGAGGATTGCCATAAGGCTTTAGTCTTGTGCTAGTATCTAGTGATCTATGATTTCGACCGCACTCAAAAGCTATCTGGCCGTTGGTTCGGCTGTCATATTGGCTCAGATCGGAACGTGGTCTACGGCTCGCGCCGAAGATCTTTCGAAAACTGACCAAAAACCTGACCCCGTCGAGCAAGTGCCGGCCGCGGGCACCTACCCGCACGCGCTTCTCTCACTGACTTCTGATTCGGGCGCGTTTTCGCAGCACGCGCTGCTGGTTGATAAATCGACCCGTACGTTAACGGTTTGGCGCAATGAGAACGACAAACCGAAACTCGTGGGCGCCTGGCCCGCCGACATCGGGCGCCAGGGCGGCGACAAAGTGGCCGAGGGTGATTTCAAAACGCCCGAAGGTATCTATTTTTTCCAGAATAAGATGGACGGCGAGAAGGTCGACTTCAGCCAGTACGGCAAGCGCATCTTCACGATGGATTATCCGAACTACTTCGACAAACTCGAGAAAAAAACCGGTAGCGGAATCTGGCTACACGCCATTCCCGACACGAAATCATTGTTGCGCGGCTCGCGCGGCTGCGTCGTCGTCCGTAACAAAGTCATCGAAGAGCTTGCGCAATACATCGATCTTAAAAAAACCCCGATCGTCGTGATCAACCAGGTGAACTATCTAACCGAAACGCAGTGGACGGCCCAGCGCCAAGTTTTTGCGCAATGGTTGGAAAGCTGGCGTCAAACCTGGATGGGCAAAGATCTCGAAAAATACATGGCTCAGTATTCCGAGCGCTTCCAATCGAACGGCATGAACAAAACGCAGTGGCGCTCTTACAAGAAGAGCCTGGGCGACCACTACAAATTTATCGACGTGAATTTAAAAGACATCCAGATCTTCAATCATGGCTCAAAGATCGTCTTAAGATTTCTGCAAGATTATAAATCGGATCGTAAACAAGATTACGGCGCTAAGATTCTTTACGCCATGAAGGTCGATGACCGTTACGAAATTGTCGGCGAAACTTGGCAACCGATGCGCGCACCGGCCGTCTCTAAAACCGCATCACTCCCCGACGCAAAAACCCTTCCGGAGAACTAGGACCGCAAGCCTGCGGTCCGCAATGTGAAATATCAGTCGCCGAAGCCGGGCTTGTCTTCTAACGTTACTTCTTCACAGTCTTCCGCGAGATCGGGCAACGATTGGATGGATTTCTGAAGCTCTTCTTTGGTGGCGTAGTTAGTTTTTAAAACCCACTCTTTCATGCGAGTGTCGTGCTTCAAATTTTCGAGGGCTTTTGCTAGATCCATGTGACTCCTAAAGGGCTGCAGACCTGCGGCCCGCAATATTCAGTTCCAGTAGCGGGGTTCGTCGGGCTTGTGATTTTCCGTTTTCCGGTCATTGTTTACCACCAGTTTTAAACGGCGTCCACGTTTGCCTCCATTGGAGGACTGGCGGATACGCCACTGCGCAACCGTGGTCAGGAACAGAAATCCGACCAGAATTCCGCCCAGATGCGCCAGGTTCGCCGTCTGGCTACCCATGCCGCTATCCATGAGGGTAACGAGCTCAACCAAGCCGATGATCAGGACGAAAAATTTCGCCTTCATCGGGAACAGCATCATGAAATACATGACCCGCTCGCCGAACAAAATCCCGAATGCCAAGAGCAAACCGTAAGTCGCCCCGCTCGCGCCCACCAACGGGGCCTCCATCGCGATCATGTTTCCGGTGAAGTAATAATAAAGAAACGAACCGAGCAAGTAGATCAATCCGGCGCCGACTCCGCAAACCAGATAGTAGGTCAGAAAGAAACGGCTTCCCCAGCGCGCTTCGAGCTCGTAGCCGAACCACCAGAGCACCAACATATTGAACAGGATGTGAAAGACGCCATTCGCGTGCAGAAACATGTAGGTGAAGATCTGCCATACGTAGAACTTCGTGAGCACCGTCGCGGGCGTAAGCGCAAACAGATCGAAGAGGATCGTATTTCTAAGAATCATCCCCTGCAGGATCAACACGCCGACCACCCAAATAGCGACGTTAGCGATGACGAGGATCTTTACGGTTTTGTTGAACGGAACAACTTGGATTGGCGCCTGATTCATCTAAGTACCCTTAATCACCGGTGGCTGAGAGAGTTCGATGAGGATCCCGCCCGTCGACTTGGGATGAATGAACGCCACCTGGCAGCCGTGCGCGCCGGGTTTGGGTTCGTCGTTGATGAGCTGGATACCTTTTGCTTTCAAGGCCTTAAGTGTCGCACGAATATCCTTCACGCGAAAGCAGACCTGCTGGACTCCCGGCCCGCGTTTTTCTAAAAATTTGCCGACCGGGCTGTCTTTGCCGATGGGTTCGAGCAATTCGATGCGTACGCCGCCCTCGAGCTCAAAAAACCCCACGTTCACTTTTTCGGAGGCGACGGTTTCGGTCGTCATTGGACCAAGGCCCAGGGCTTCCCAAAAGCTTTTGCCTTGCTCGAGGCTCTCGACCGCGACGCCGATGTGGTCCAGCTCAAAAGTCATTTTCATAATTTGATCTCCGCGAAGTGGGGGCGCAAGCGCTCGTAAGTTTGTTCGAGAGTCTGCGGGAGTACCTTCGTCTCGGCGATGAGGGGGAAGAAGTTCGTGTCCCCTCCCCAGCGCGGAACGATGTGCCAGTGCAAATGATCGGGAATACCCGCGCCCGCGACCGCGCCGTGATTCATGCCGAGGTTGAGACCCGCGCAACCCAGTTCGTCAGTGAGGATTTTTGCCGCCACCTTTAGCCAACCCGAAATCTCGGCGCTCACGGCGTCGCTCAACTTCCAAAGTTCGCCGGTATGCGCGCGGGGCAGGATGAGTAGATGCCCGGTGTTGTAAGGATATTTGTTCATGAGCACCATAACGTTGCGGCTCATGGCTAAGACTAAACTATCGGGACCGGCGCCCTCTTCGGCGGCCGAGCAAAACACGCAGCCCGTGTCGGGCAGCAGTTTTCGAACGTAGCGGTAACGTTCGGGACGTTCCATAAAATCACGCTCTTGCGGCCATACGGCTTTAAGCAGAGCTTGCGCCCAACCGGTTTTTTTTGCGGCCGGCGCAGATCTCTTCGAGGGCTTGCGCCGTTTCAGCGGCGGTGATTTTTTAGAGATCTTACCGTACTTCTTCAAATCAAAAGGCTCCGGGCATGAGGTATAAGGGCCGCGCGTTCAGCTCGGTATGGAGCAAGTTTTGGACCGTTTTGTGTAACCGAGTTTCGGCCGAAGCGTCCTCGAGGAAGTCCATAAAGCCTTTACGTTTACGCGCTTTAAATACTTCCACGTCGGGGCCGAGGCCCGTCAGCTCGCCGAGAGCTTTGCGTGCGTCATCCCAGCTACCGACCTGATCGGCAAAGCCAAGCTTCACGCCCTGACGACCGGTGAAGATGCGTCCGTCGGCGTACTGATCGAGAAATTCCGGCTTCATCTTGCGGCCTTCGATGATCGCCTCTTTGAACTGCCCGAGCACATCGTTAAGCATGTCTTGGAACAGCGAGCGCTGCGCGGGGGTTAGCGATTTGTATTCGGCGCCGGCGTTTTTGTATTCACCGGTGGTCAGGGCGTAACGTTCAATCTTGGCCCAGTCGTAAAGTTTTTCGAGATTCACGAACTCCATAAGCACACCGATCGAGCCCATCATGCAGCCAGGCGTGGTGAAGATTTTGTCGGCCGCCGCGGCCGCGTAGTAAGCGCCGCTGGCCGCAACCGCCGAGCAGTAAGCCACGACCGGCTTTTTGAACTCTTCGCGGGTGCGCTTGATCTCATCGTAGATTTCTTGGCTCGGGCCAACCACGCCGCCGGGCGAGTTGATGCGAATCAAGATGCCTTTGATGCGGTCGTCTTTGCGGTGTTTGCGCAACAGATCGAGGAAGTCTTTGCCGTCGATGATCACGCCATCGAGATCGAGCGCGAGCACGGAGGATTTTTTGATGTGAGCTTCACCTTCGTCGCCGCTAAATAAGGCCATCATCCCGCCGACGCCGGCGAGCATGCTACCGATAAAGATGACGAGGATGAGAATAAACAGAACTTGAACGACGCGTTTCACGATTTGGCTCCTAGTGATGACCCTGCGGGGTCCGATCCTTGTCGCGGTGGGCCCACACGGCCGCGGCCCAGAAACCGAACAATGACTTAGGATAATAAGATCTTACGCTCACGACCCGCAATAAAAAAGGTCGCGCGAGGCGACCTTTCTTAAGTTCTAGAATATTAGATTCGGGAAACTACTGTTTCGACTGCTTCTCTTTTTCGGCGTCGGTCAGCGAGGCTTTCAAAGTCTCACCGAACAAGTCACCGAGGGAAGTTTTCGAAGTGGCCGTTGCCTTCTTCACGTAATCTTCAACATCGGCTTTTGACTCGCGCAATTTGACGAGCTTCGCGCTCAGGCCGATCTTGCGGGAATCGCGATCGATGGTGATGATTTCGGCTTTAAGAACGTCGCCGACTTTAACCACGTCATCCGGTTTATCAACACGCTTGGTGGAGAGTTCCGAGATGTGGATCAAGCCTTCGATATCGCTCTCGAGCTCGACGAAGACACCGAAATCCGCAAGCTTCACGACTTTTACGTCGTACTGATTGCCGATTTTGTACTTGTCTTCGATGTTCGACCAGGGATCCGACTCGAGCTGTTTCAAGCCGAGGCTGAAACGTTCGTTCTCGATGTCGACGCCCAAGACGACGGCGCGAACTTTGTCGCCCTTCTTGAACATTTCCGAAGGATGATTGATGCGTTTGGTCCACGAGAAATCTGAGATGTGAACCATACCGTCGATGCCGTCTTCCACGCCGATGAAGATACCGAAGTCGGTGATCGATTTGACTTCGCCTTCGATGATCGTACCGGGCTGGTAAGAATCTTTGAGTTCAACCCAAGGATTGGCTTCGAGCTGTTTCATGCCGAGCGAGATGCGGCGATTGGTGCCGTCGATTTCGAGAACTTGTACGTCGACTTCGTCGCCGACTTTCAAGATCTGCGACGGGTGCTTCACGCGCTTCGTCCAGGACATTTCGGAAACGTGAATCAGACCTTCGATGCCTTCGGCGAGTTCGATAAATGCGCCGTAATCAGTCAAGCTGACCACTTTGCCTTTAACTTTAGCGCCGACGACGAAGGCTTTAGAAGCCGCTTCCCACGGATCTTCTTTAAGCTGCTTTAAGCCCAAAGAGACGCGTTCTTTTTCGTTGTCGAATTTCAAAACTTTGACGTCGATTTCGTCGCCGACATTGAGAATTTCCGAAGGGTGCTTTACGCGGCCCCAGGACATATCCGTAATGTGCAGCAAACCGTCCATACCGCCGAGGTCGATGAACGCACCGTAATCGGTGATGTTCTTGACCACGCCTTTGACGATCGAGCCTTCCTTCATTGCATCCAGAGTTTGGGTGCGGAGTGACTCGCGTTCTTCTTCCAACAGAGCACGGCGGCTTAATACAATGTTGCCGCGTTTCTTGTTGAACTTGATGACTTTGAATTTGTAGACCTTGCCGATGTAGGCGTCGATGTTCCGCACCGGGCGGAGATCGATTTGGCTACCGGGCAAGAAGGCTTTAACGCCGATGTCGACACTCAAGCCGCCTTTAACTTTGGCGATGATCGTGCCTTCGATGACTTCTTCGTTTTCGGCCGCGCGGGAGATATCGTTCCAGGCGCGCAACATGTCGGCTTTGTCTTTAGACAGAACCACCATGCCATTTTCGTTTTCAATACGGTCGATGTAAACTTCAACCTCGGATCCGACGGCGATATCGCGTTGACCATCGACTACACGGAATTCCGAAATCGGAATCAAACCTTCGCTTTTGTAGTTGATGTCGACCAAAACGTAGTCTTCTTGAACTTCGACGACGCGGCCTTTGACGATGTCGCCCACTTTATTATCTGAAGTGGCGAGGGATTGGTTGAACAAATCGGCGAAAGATTCACCGGATTTGGCTGTAGTGTTAAAAAGTCCCGGATTTTGCGGAACTTCGCTGTCGGCGGCATCAAGTTGCGCCAGGATCTTTTCTCTTTCAGCCTGTGCACGACTCTTATTTTTAGTACCTGCCGACGTGTTGACCATATGCAAACATACCTCCTGCGGGATCGAACCAATACATCAGCCGGTCATTTTGGCCGGGTCCGCCCTTATATTTAGAATAGACTCGTTATTAGAGAGTAAGGATTTAAAGTCAAAAGGATTTTACAAAACGCATCATGCGTTCCCGTTCGGCGAGGCCAAAGCCTCGACGACCCAACCTTGAATCTGGTCAACAACCTCGGAAAGTTGCAGGCCATTTGAATCCACCACTCGCGCATTTTTAGGAATAGCCAAGGGCGCCGCAGCGCGGGAAGAGTCCTGACGGTCGCGCTCTTTTTGTCGGTCGTGGGTCGCTTGGACGTCCAATCCTTGCTCCTTCGCACGACGGGCGGCACGCTCTTCTTGGCTAGCGGTCAGGAACACCTTCAATAATGCATTCGGGAAGACCACGGTCCCGCAATCGCGCCCTTCGGCGACGAGACCAGGTACGTACGAGGCACAATCGCGCTGATTCTGCAGCAGAGCTTCACGAACTTCGGGGTTTTGGCTGATTTGGCTGGCGCGGGTGCCGTTCTCTTCGGCCAAGATCTCGAAAGTCACATCCTGTTTTTTGTAGAGGACGCGGGTTTGGTCGTCGTCCATGCGCACTTCCCAAACGGGGTTGGCGGCGAGCTGAACGAGTCCCTGTGTGTCAGAAGATTTGACGTCTTCTTTCATCGCGACGAACGCGAGACCCCGGTAAAAGGCGCCGGTCGAAACCCATTTCCAGCCCAAACGGCGTGCGAGTTCGCGACTGACCGACGATTTGCCGGAAGCGCTTGGTCCATCGATAGTGATAATTTGGGAAGTCATTCGAGGACCAAGGCTATTCTATCTTTCGTCCACCGCCAAGCCTGCATTTCCGCGGCGGCACGGTTTTTTCATCGGAATCCCCGCATGACGAAAATCAGATCGGCTCTTGCACTCCTGCTCCTCCTGGCGTTCATCGCGCGCGCGCATGGCGGCGAAAATACAACGGGGGCTAAATTTTCTGCATTGGAATTCTTCGAAGTCATCGATCCGGCCATAAAACGGAATCCACTTTTGCCGGGGCGTGTGACGCTGGAAAGTGCCGATCTGAGCGTCGAGGAACTCGAAAATTTGCTCATTGGTTCGTGGAAGGTGCAAATCACATGTTCAGGCCGGCCGCTCACCTCGCGCGCGACCATATTCACTACGATCGCCGACGGCGTAACGAAAGAAGCAGCGGTCGTTCAGTTTTTCCAAGACAAACGTTTCGAAAGGCGCTTCACACGCGGGGCACTGCAGACCCAAGCTGATTTTTCTGATCCCGGCGTGACCAACCGTGGGCAGTGGTCGGTCCAAGCGACCAAAACACCGGGCGTGTTCATCGTAGATCTCGAAAATGCCGAACTCCTTTATCTCACATTACGCCTGTACGTGATCAAAGAGACCGGTGAATATATCATCGTCGACGAAAGCCCATCGAAGCACGTGAACCTTTGCGATCCCGGTGAAAATTATTGGCGCGTTTACAGCCAGGAGCCAAACTCGTGAAGCCGGTTTTGCTCTTTCTAATTTGCTTGGTTGCACCGCCGGCGGCAGCCGCCGAAATCCGGTCTCAATTTTCGGCGTTCGAGTTTTTCGAGGTTTTCGACTCTTCCGCCAAACGTGCTCCCAACCTGCCGGAGCGGGTCACTTTCGAAAACGTTGATGTAGAGGAAGATAAATTCCGTGAGCTTCTCGTCGGCACTTGGAAATGCCAACTCTCCTGCTCGGGACGTCCTTTGCGGTCAACCAACACCACGAACACCGCCTTCGCGGACGGCGTTGTGAAACCTTCCGTCACGATCCACTTTCTAGAGAGCTCCGAATTCATCCGCCGACTGCACAAAGGGCTTCGGCAAACCTTACCGATGAGATTCTTTGATGCGGATATTCTTAACGGCACATGGTCAGTGACCAAAACCGACGACGGTTCTTTCCAAGTGAGCTTGCCGGGATCTTACCTCAGATTTCTTTACCTGAGGGTCGTGAACATCAAAGAAACCGGCGAACATATCTTGCTCGACGACCTCTCGTTCGGTTTCGATCACCTATGTGAACCGGGAGACACCTTCCGACAAATCTTCACCCTCATCCCCGAGGCGTGAACTCCGCGCCTAGGCTGAACTCCGCGGCCCAAACTCGCGGATGATGATGTCGGCATAATCACGGTCATGTCCTTGGCCCTCGAGCTGATTAACCAAGACGTAATCGCGTACGCCTAGAAACGCACGATACCCGATCACCACGCGAGTGAAAGGGCGGTAATCCCAAAATTTAGTTTTATTCTTTTTAAGCTTGCTCGCGCCGGTCATCACGAGGGCAATCGTCCCGGTCACCGCTCGGATAAACGCTTTGTAGGTAAAACGATTCGCCAGCTGAATATGCAAATGCAGATGATTCCCAACATTCGCGAGCGTATGAATCTTCACGCCATACTTCTTGGCGAAGCGATCAATAATCCCACGCACCTTCTTACGATGTTTGAGGAACGATTTGTCACCCTTCGCTTGGCTCGATCGCAAAACCAAGTGCATCGAATGCTTCACCGCAAGCGGCCGACTCCCTTGCCGGCCCTTTCGCTTGTTACGGAAGGTGCCTCCGTAGAAGTTCTTTCCTGCTTTGAGTAGTTTCAACTGCTTCACAGGTGACCGATGGCATATTCGTTGGTGGTAATTAGGCGGATTCAAGTTCGAAGTGCAACGATTTTCGGGAGGAACGAATTCATAATAAGAAAGCTTGAGGAGTGATCCCGATAAGTGCGCTATGCTGTCTCCGAGAAGGCTGTTTTTGGTGGTGCCTGTTGCATCCGTCCTTGAGAAGGCCTTCTTCACGCCGTCCGCGGCGTGAAGACTTAGATGTTTGGGATGATTTTTTTGGGGGAGAAGAGAAAGATATTATTGGGTTTTGGTTAGGTCGACATTGGGCGGCTTTAGGTGGGCCGTATTTTTAAGACCGACGTTTAGCCGGTTCCATTCGCTTAAGGCCCAATTTTTTTGGATTCATGCCATTCCGCCTGGATGGCGGAATGGTCGCACTCTCACGGAGGGATGGATTGGGCGCCGTCGGGATGGGCGCTTCGGAGATGCATTCTTGAATTCAAGCCGAGCTGGAACTTTGAATCACCTTACGTAAATAATTGGGCAGTGGAGCTTGTAAAAAAGATTTGCCGGGCCGCCGGTCGCGCCATGAATTGGAGTACGTTCGTTGGCGACTCAAATTTTTATGGCATGGAAATTCCATTCAGATTTTTCATGTATAAAATTTTTTGCCTCGCCCTGTCGGTCTTTTTGAACCTAAATGTCATTCACTTCGCGCACGGCACCTCGCCGGATAAACCCGCGCGAAGCTTTTCGGCCACCGAGTTTTTCGAAGTGATTCATCCTTCGATCAAACGGCGCCCTAATCTTCCCGGCAAAGTCAGTTACTCGCCGGTCCACGCGACCCGCGCCGAATTCGCAGAATTGCTGCTTGGGCATTGGCGGCTGCAACCCTCTTGCTCGGGCCGGCCCGTGTTTTGGGAATCGTTAGCCGATTTGCGCGTACCCGATGGAGTCACCAAGCCGTGGTCGCAGCTCACATTTCTCAAAGACAATGATTTTGAACATCGTTACAAGTCCGGCGCTCTGCAGATCGTAGAAGTACCTTACCAAGATCTTGTTCGCTCCGGCCGCTACCGAGTCGTCGAGACCGACGATGCCGATGTTTACTCAATTCAGTTTTTCAATGTTCCGCTACCGCCCATAAATTTGCGTGCGGTCACGATCAACGAAACGGGCGAAGCCATCCTCATCAACGAGAGCAAGGTGCAAGCGCATTCGAAGATTTGCCTCGAGAACGAAAAACTCGAAATCTTGTACACACAAATTCCGATATTCTAAGGCGCGAACGCAAAAATTTTAGGAACGCAGAACTTTCCGGATCGCCGAGATCGCGGCTGCGTTTTCATCCGGTAGACCGACGCTCATGCGCAAGTAGCTCGGCATGCCGTAGGGTTTGACCGGCCGGAGGATGACGCCCTCTTTAAGGAGCAAATTAAAAACTTCGCCGGCGTCGCGACCCGTATCGAACAAAACAAAGTTCGCTTGGCTGGGCCAATATTTGAACTTCATCTTATCAAGCTCGCCGTAATAATAATCGAGACCGTCCCAGGTCAGCTTTTTTACTTGTTCGAGATGCTCGCGGTCATCGAGCGCCGCGACCGCCGCCGCTTGCGCTAACGAATTGATGTTGAACGGTTTGCGCACGCGATTGACCATGTCGCACACTTCCGGTGGTGCGATCAAGATGCCCACGCGCATGGCCGCTAAGCCGAAAACTTTGCTCATCGTGCGCAAGAGCAAAATGTTTTTGAAACGTTTTTGATAGTCCATCCCGTTCGGGTAATCTTTGGCGCGCACGAATTCGACGTAAGCTTCGTCGAGCACGACGAAAATATCTTTCGCGCCCGCCACCTTCATGAATTCTTCGAATTCTTGCGCGCTGAAGTAGGTCCCCGTGGGATTGTTCGGGTTGGGCAAAAAAACCATCTTAATTGAAGGGTCGGTTTCGAGCATCCGCGCCATCGCTTTGAGATCGAAACGCAAGTCCGGCAACAGTTCGGTAAAGTTGGTTTTCACGCGAACCGAAGTGGCCGATATAAAGTAGGCGCTAAACGCCCCCTTCGAGGTCAAAATCGAATCGCCGGGTTTGCAATAGACTTGTACCAGGATATCGACGATCTCGTCCGAACCGTTGCCGAAGATCAGCCAATCGGCCGGGACTTTGTAATAGGCCGCGACCGCTTGGCGGAGTTCGAAGCACGCGCCGTCCGGGTAGCGGTGGATTTCTTCCATGGCTTTGAGGATGGCGTTCTTCACTTTTTGACTGGGCGGCAGCGGCGATTCGTTGCTCGCGAGTTTATAGACGTGCGAAAGGCCGAGCTCGCGCTTCGTTTCACTGATGGGTTTGCCGGGTTGGTACGGAGTCAAGCCTTCGATTTCGGGATGTGCTCTCATGGGCGAAGTCGCTTTCTAAAATTAAGTGATGCGGGCGCCGGCCGCGCGGAAGGCTTCTTGCAATTCTTCGGCGTGCGAGGCGCTGCGGGTTTCGAGCAGAAATTCAATCGCGGTTTCGGACATGCGAACCCCCGCGCGTACGCGGTCGTGTTTGACGTCCAAAACGTTGGCGCCTTTTTCGGCGATGATGTTCGTTAAACGTAAAAGCGTGCCGGGGCGATCGGGCACGATGCAGCTTATGCGGATCAAGCGGCCGCGCGCGCTAAGCCCGCGTTCGATCACTTTGGAAACTAAGTTCAAGTCGATGTTGCCGCCGCTTAAGACTAAACATGATTTTTTGCCGAGATCCCAGCCGGCTTTTTCCGCACCCGCTAAGACAACGGCGCCCGAACCTTCGACCATCGTCTTCGCACGCTCTAGAAAGTAAACGATGCTCTCGGCGATTTCTTCGTCGTTCACTTCGATGATGTCGTCGACTAAACAACATATGTAGTCATCGTACATTTTTTGGCTGGGCCGTTTGACCGAGATCCCGTCGGCGATGGTGAGTACGCTCGAAACCGGATCGACCGGTACGTGCTTAAACATCTGCTTCATACCGGGCGCGGCGCTGGAAACGACGCCGTACACCCGCACCTTCGGATTTTTGGCTTTGATCGCCGTCGCGACTCCGGAAATCAAACCGCCGCCACCGATGGGCACGACGATCGAATCGAGATCAGGAATCTGCTCGCTAATTTCAAGCCCGACCGTCCCCTGCCCGGCGATGATCAACGGATCCTCGAAGGGATGAACGAAGGTATAGCCGTGCTTCGCTTCCAGCTCGCGGGCGTGCGCGTACGATTCGTCGTAGATGCGGCCTTGCAAAATGACTTCGGCACCGTAGGCTTGCGTCGCGATGATCTTCGCGAGCGGCGCGGTCTCGGGCATGACGACGTGGGCCTTTGCGCCCACCGAGCGCGCGGCGTAGGCCACGCCCTGCGCGTGATTGCCGGCGCTCGAAGCGACCAAACCTTTATCGAGTTCGGCGCGCGTAAGGTTGAGCATTTTATTAAGCGAGCCGCGAATTTTGAAACTGCCGGTGGTTTGCTGGTTTTCTAGTTTGAGAACGGCCTGCGTGCCCAGCCGCTCGGAGACCGATCGGGAATGATTGACCGGCGTGATTTGGATTTTGTCTTGGATGCGCTCGCGCGCCTTTAAAATATCGTCGAACGTGATGGGCATGGCGCCCATTTCACTCCGTTTGCCAGTAGGCCGTCAAGCCCTGAAGGGGACGCCACTGGCCCACCTGCTCGGGTGCACGTAGCCCACCGTCGTAGAGCACCGGCGTGTACTGATCGTTGAAATAGTAAAACGGCGCGAAAGGCTTCCCGCAGTCGTTACATTTACGAATCTGAGAATCTGATTCGCATAACGTTCCACAAATATGACAGCGACGGTAAGTCCGTATCTGCTGCATAAACGATTCTCTTTTCACCACAGACTATTGTTATTGTTTGCCCGTATTCAGGTTCCCACACCGGGGAACCCATTGCAAATTGACGCATTGTGAGCTGGGTCGCTTCGAGGCGCGACCCGGAGAGATTTCGTGATTTAGTTTTGCGGAGCGCCGATGTCGACCCATTTTGTGATGACGTCACGCTCAAACTGGGGCAGCAAACCTGCGGGCGGCATAGGACGCGACGAATTATTCACGCGACTTCTAATGGCGGCGCTAGAGGCTACCGAGCCGGCGAACGTAGACATATTCAAGCCACCCGACGGATTCGCACCGCTGTGACAGCCGATGCAACGGCTCGCGAAAAAGCCGTATTGGTTGGATGCGGTCGACAACTCAACGTACGTCACTCGAGCCGGTACGAGCGATCCGCCACCACCGATGGTGCCACCGGTGCCACCGCCGACGGGCTCACCGTTCGCGTTACGAATCTCCGCAAAGCGTAGTGCGAAGACGTCCGTCGCGGGATTCTTCGGATTGACGATACCTACGCCCGCCGCCGAATCGATGAGATCGATAAACGTATTGCCCGACACAACCACGTTGTTGATCGCTTGGAAAGAAGTCACCGAAGCGAAGCGGGTTCCGTTTTTCAATATAGTTAGTTTATCTACCGAATACTGCGTACCGGCCTCGGCGCCGTCGCGAATCTTCGCTTGCGGAAGTCTAAATTCATAACCGATGTCGCTATTGTATTCGCGCACGGTGCCGTTCATTACGCCCGGACCGGACTCACGGTATTGAAGGCGTACGACCATTTTTACCTTACCGTTGTTCGCGGCAAGAGCGGAGTCGGTAAAAAGATCGAACTCAAGAGTCTTCCACGGGCGTCTGTTCGTATCATTCGCAAGGTCGGTAATGGCGACGTCGCCGACGGAAGTATTTTTGCCCACGGTCGTGACCGCGTTGGCGTTCATGCAGTCGTCGAGTTGTTTATCGAGTGCGTTCCACTGACCGGCCATCGAGGCAACGAAACCCTCTTGACCAGGTCCATTGTTGGGACCGGGGTGACCGTCGTAGACCATCATGCTGTTTAATTTTTCGCGGCCGGTGTTCATGAATGCCGTGAAGGCGAACGACGGATCGGCGCTGGCGAACCAACTAATCCCCTGCCCTCCGTTGTCGTGACACTGTGAACATTGCGAGCGGACATGTGGGTAGTAAGTGTCGGCAAAAGCCTTTTGGGCCGTGGCCAAGCACGTCTTACCGAGACTACTCATGTCGGTGTGAGAGGTCGAGTTCAGACCGCAGTTCTGAAACGCCAGCAATAATGTAGCAACCGACAATGCGGCAAAAACTGTATTTTTATTCACAAGCCCCTCAACCTACCTACTAATGAGACTTCAATTTTTAAAAACGCGGGCCACGCATTTTAGGCGTGGCCTTCAACTTAAGATTAAAGCGCGACTTTGATGACGCTTTCGAGAACCGCGCCGTCCAACGATCCACCGCGCGGCAGAACTCTGCGCAAAGCAGTTTCCCACTGAGCGCCGAAGGCAAAACGGGTGTAGTTCGCGAACACGGCTTGCGCCGCGGTCTCCGCGCTATTGCCGATCGGGGTCGACTCTTCGGCTTCCTGACCCATATTGTACGCGCCGATCTGCGGTCCGTTCGTTCGCGGACGACCCGCGGGATCGTACATCAAAGTAAAGAACATGCCGGCGTTACCGCGATCGCTCACCCAGTTTGAACCGGGCATGGCTGACGTCGTCGAAACAACCGAGCCGTCGGAAGTGACGTAGATCATCAGCTTCTTGTTCATCAAGTGCGCCATTTGGATCATGCGGCCGACGGCTTCGCCCGCTTCACGGTCGCGCGTATCGCCCGAAGTACGAGTCCCGTCGTGATAGTCGTAACCACCGCGCTCGAGATTCACGCTGCCGGCTTTACCGGTAAGAGCGTTGTAAACCATGGCCGAGAACACGCGTTGTTCGCCGGTCGTAGCCGTAGTGAGGTTGCCATATAAGGTCGCAATCGCGGCGCCAACCGTAGGATCGCTCAACGGATCGACCGCGCCCGCGCCGGCCGCTACGAGTTCCACGTTTTTAACACCGGCGCACTCAACCAAGCTTTGTACGTGCGCGGCACTATTGATCGAAGCTAATCGGCGCGCTTGGCTTCCCGAAAGGCTGCTCGCCAATTTAGAAACTTTATCGCGCTGAGGCTGCGTCATGCCGGCGTTCAAAGCCGCCGTGTAGCCGATCGAATTCACGATCGTATTGAAGTTATTTACGACGAGCGGAGCCGGCGGTGAAAGCGTCGAAGGCTTCTGGTTGATACCGGTGGGCGTTCCGCGCGTGCCCATGTTCGGGAGAGTCGAACCGACGAGTCCGCCCTTGTAGAGCATACCCGAAACGTCGAATAAGTTTTCCGAAGAATCATCACGTGATTGAACGCAACCGGCGACGAACGCGGTTTTGTCGCGCGCCGCTTGGCTCGCTTGCGATTGAACGCCGACGATGAACTGGCTGTTTGCCGAAAAGTTGGGGTTACCAAATTCGGAGATCCGGGCCGGGATGTTCGAGCCCGATCCGTTACCCATTTTGTCGTAATTAGTTAACGGCGCGCCGTTAACATCCAAAGGCATGTAGTTCGAGGACAAGCTCGCGCCACCCGCGAGGTTCAAAGTGACGAAGGCGACGGTCCCGCTGCTTTCGGCCGCGCAGGTCGCGGCGTTAGCAAACGGTGCGGTCAATAATCCGAGCGCGCCCGGCACCAAAGCCTGCGCCGCAAAGGGGATCAATCCGTAGCCAAGGAATTCGCGGCGAGTGCGCGGTTTCGCGTGGCCCATCTTTGCCCAAATCGGCATTTCTTTACGTGTTACTTTTCCCATACTGTATTTCCCCCAACCTTAGTAAACCAAAGAGTCAAATGACGAGAGCATCGAAGAACAAGCACCGAGGATCACACGACGGGTAAGCTGCGCATTTTGCGTCTCGCCCGCAGACATTTCCGCGAAGTAACCATTTAGAATCGCCATCTCTTCCCCGTTAATACGGCGGCCGTAGAAGGCTTCGCCCATCGCGCTTACCGCTTCGGCAAACGTTGCGGCATTCGGTGCGGCGCTAAAGTCCACGCCCGGGAACAAGGTACGCGCACCGCCCGCGGAAGATTCCTTGGTGATGGCGCCGTTGCACACGTCACCGGCGAGCGAAGTCGAAGCCAACATCAACGGTGAGTTCATGTTACCTAAGTTCGGGGTCGCCGACAGCGTACCGAAGCGCGAAAGATATTCGGGCCGAGATACGGGCGTCGTGCTCTGTCCGGTCACGTTGAGCATCGACTGATAGGTTTGCTCGGCGGTGAGCAAAACGATCGGTGCGTTGGTCGCTTCAAAGACCGAAAAGATTTCGAGTGACCTGGTTCCGGTGCCCTGACGGGATTCGAAAAGCGCAGGCGAACAGTTAAAGCTCAAAGTTGCAAGACCGCACATGCCGGCCAAGATCACGCTGATTTTTTTCCACTTTGTACTTAATGTTTTCATTGGATTCCCCACTTCTTACATTCTGCATTTAGGGTGAGCGGCGACAGTCTTGAAAAGCTCTCTGAGCTTAAACTGATTGTCCCCCGCGAATTTCATCCCCAGTGATACGTACAGAATTTCGGCTTCCGCCTCAGGGAGGTTGTACTTACAAACAGAGTCCCAAACGTGCTTCGCCATACAAGTGGAGAAGCGGTTTGATTTGGCGATTAGATCGCCGAACGTTCTTGCACCGCTACCGCCGGCGACGTTGCTGCCGGTCCAACCGAAGCGAAGCGCGTTTGTTCCGTGATTGGAGTTATTCACCCAGCTATCGTTCGATGTAACGTAACCGGTGGGAAATTCGATGAAGATGTTCGGTTGGCGATCGCGGTTCAACTTGGAAACGACCAAATTGTTTTGAGCCAAGAGCGGCGCAAAGTTACCGGTTGAGAGACCGACGTACGAAGCTACGTTTTGCGTCGGGCTAAAATCCCATTTCGCAAATGCGCCGCGGAAGCCGTCCATCTGAGTGTGACAGCCTTTGCAGCTCGTCTGGAATTTCTGGGGATCACCACCCGGCGACCGGCTGATATCGCGGCCGATGCGGTTTTCCGGAGCGTTCGTGTCGGCAAAGTTCTCGATCTTTGCGCACATGAATTCACGGAAGGTGTATTCGATCATGCGGCGGTTCGTGCCGGCAACCGCGTGGGCCGACAAGAAAGCGCGCGAAGTCAAAACGCCCGCGGGATCCGGATTCGCAGCCGTCGCCGTCGGTGACGTCGCTACGACTTGGCCGTCGACCCGCTGAAGTGCGGCGCCGATATCTGCCAATTTATTAAGTTCTAAATAATGGTTATTTGACATGAGGATGTCGGGGATCAACGCGTTACTTACGGTCGTCTGGCCACGGTAATAGAAGTTACCGGTCAACAATTCACGCGCGTCCGTTTGATCGCGGGTCACGCCCATGAAGGCGGCCACGAAATCGTTAAAGTCTGCGCTGACCGTTTCTTCACGGGTCGACAATTTCAACGCCATCTGTTTTACGGTGACGTTTAGAAATTGCGGTTTGCTAACCGCGATTTCGGCGGCGCCTACGCGGTCACCAGACTGAATGCGATTAGCCATGTCGTCGATAGCCGGCGAATTAGCCGGCCATTTGACGCCCGTGATGCGTTCGAGCATCCACTGCGCGTCGCCACGTGGTGATTTATCTTGAGCATGAGCCGCGACCGTAAAGAACAGGCCGCATAGTGCGATACGTACTAACATTTCCCCCCCCGGAACCTTAAAATAAAAACAATTTACATACAGCTTCTGCATACGCGAGGTTTTCAGTTACGTGCCGCTTTGTGAGACTGAATGATTACTTCTTTATCTTAGCCGCTTTTACGTTCTTTGCGACGTCCAATTGCGATCCTATCTCGTAAAAATCTAGACCTTCCTCGGGCGGGCCACTTGTTCGGTTTGAGAGTAAAAACGTCTCACGATGAAGCACCAAAATGAGACAAAAAAACTAGACACCTGTGCGCGCATTCCGGCACATGATCAGGCCCTCGACACCCAAGTCTTTTGAGTTACAATATAAGAAGGTCCCTACATTGCGAGTATGTAAACAGTATGAGTGGTTCTACGTCCTTCTTAATATATGTCGCATTTTTCGCTAGCCTTGTTGGTGGCGCGGGCCTTTCCCAGTCTGCGTCAGCGGGAAAATGGTCCGATAAATGTGAGCAAGCCGGAAAAAAATCGGAGGCCGCTTGTAAGGGCGCTTCAAACGGAGCAAAAGCGGTTGATACCGCGCAAGCGAATGGAAACATCGCAGGAGTTGGCAGTAGTTCCACCGTGAATCCCGCCGCCGGCGCTCTCCAACAACAAGCTAAGGATCAAGCCGGCCGCCTCACCGCCGCGAAGAATAAGTGTGAAGAAGAAAAGAACGATTGCGAAAAAAAATGTGAAGAAGAAGAAAAGAAGAGGCAGAGCAAAGAAAATCTTCCCGATGGCCCCAACGGTCCGCCGCCGGAAAAAGTAGAAGCCAAAGCAGACAAAGGTCCGTTGAAAGAGAAAAAGCAAAGCGCGTGCATTGCTCCGATCATGGCGATGATGGGTGACTTAGGTTCAGGCGCGGCCGATGCGTCGAAGGCCGCGGCGGATTCCGGCAAGACCGGCGGTTCGTCTGGCGGTATGCCCCCGATGCCGCCCATGCCCCCGCCCGGTGGTGGTGATAAGAAAGAAGACGCGACGAAACCGGATCCCGCGGTGACGCCCGTTTTGAATTGCGAGACCGAAGGGTACGCGAAGTACTCGGATTGTAACGGTCATTACATTACGAAGTGCGAGACCGCGATGAACTCCCCCACGTGCGAACCTTTTATCGCACGTTACTGCGGAGCCAACACGCCGGCGCAACCCACGATGTCCGGTAACGATTCTTTAAGTTTATCCGCGCAGAGCACGGCCGCGGCCGCCGCGACCGCGAACCTCGTCGCCGACAAACAAGGCGAAGGACTCGGTTCCGCTTTCTGTAAGAAGGTCACCGCGTACCGTTTTTGCCAAATGGCCGGGCGCCAACAGTGCCCGAGTTGTAAAAATCAAAACAGCGCTTGGGCTTCGAACAACAACGCCGGCCAACTCGCCGACGCACAAAAAACTTGCCCGACCGATCCCGTCTTCTTAGATCCCGCGGTACTTAAGCAAGTGAACGGCGCGACGGGCATCGGCACTTCGGCCCCGGCAGCAGGATCCACGACTTCGGCAACAGATCGCCTTTCTTCCGCGGTCGATACGCCCGGCGTGGGCGGCGGAACCGGTGGCGGAGCCATGGGTGGTGCCGGTGGTGCGGGTTCAACCGCGAACAATCCTACGGGCGGCGTTCACGAAGGTGCTTACACCGGTCCGAGTTTAGCGGACGGCGCGGGCTACGGCGGCGGCGGTGGTGGCGGCGCATCTGACGACGGCAGCGCTTCGGGCCCCGGCTACGATCCTGCTTCGGTGAATGGAATAGCTAAGCGCGGACCCGCGGCGACGCTCGCTTCGCAAGGCGGACCGAAAGATGTGGCCGTACAATACGGCCCGAGCGTCTTTTCGATTCAAAGTACAACCTATCGCGACATGTGCGCGAAAGGCCGCTTCTTACACTGCCGCCGGTGATGCGGATAATCTGTAGATAGAAAGAAAATCGTCAACCTTGAGCGACGCGCCCCCGATGAGGAAGCCGTTGACGTTGTTGATGCCGGCGAGCGAGCGCGCGTTGTCGGCCTTTACGCTACCGCCGTAGAGAATCGGTACTTCATTGGCGGTTTGCGCACTCCACTCTTTTAAAGCTTTACGTAAAATTGAATGCGCTTCTTCAACTTGGAGAGGTGTCGCGACTTCGCCCGTGCCGATCGCCCAGACCGGTTCGTACGCGAGCCACATGGGCTTCGTAGGATCGGCGGCCTGCAAGCCACCGCGCGTTTGGCGAACGATCACTTCTTGCGTACGGTTCCAGCGGCGGTCGTCGAGCGTTTCGCCCACGCAAAGAATGGGCGTAATGCCCATCCCTTGAAGCGCTTGGACTTTCTTAGCAAGCAGATCGTCGGCCTCGCCGAAGATTTGCCGGCGTTCGCTGTGCCCGACTAAACAAAACTGCGCACCCATCTCTTTCAAGATTTGCGGCGAGTTTTCGCCGGTGAATGCACCGGCGGCTTCGAAGTAAGAATTCTGCCCGCCCCAGCGGAGCGACGAACCTTTCAATTGTTGCGCGACTTCGAAAGCCACTAAGGCCGGCGGCATAACGACGAGCCGGCTTTGCTCTTCGGGCTTAGCTTGCTCTTTCAGTTTGGAAATAAACTCGGCCGCCTGCGCGGGACTCTTGTTCATCTTCCAATTGCCGACGCAGTAAAATTCGGGCTTCGACATTAGAGCATGCCCCCGTCTTCGATATTTTTTTCGGATCGTTTGGGGGGGCGAAGCGCTTCGATGCCGGGCAATTTCTCACCCTGCAGGAATTCGAGGCTAGCGCCGCCGCCGGTCGAGATGTGCGTGAACTTTTCGGCTTGGCCCGAAGCTTCGGCCGCGGCCGCGGAATCACCGCCGCCGACGACGCTGATCGCTTTTTCGTTTTCGGCGATCGCGCGGGCCACTTTGAAAGTTCCGGCAGAGAAGGCTTCGGTTTCAAAAACGCCCATGGGACCATTCCAGAAGATCGTCTTTGCGCGCGCAATTTCTTTGGCGTAAAGCTCGGCCGTTTTCGGGCCGATGTCGACGCCAAGCCATCCGTCAGGAATAGCGGCACCGTCGCAAATCTTGGAACCCTCGGTGTCTTTGATGTCTTGGGTGATGCGGTGATCGATCGGGACGAGGATGCGTTTGCGGCGCATTTCAGCGCGCTTAAGTAAATCGGCCGCGAAACTGATCTTATCTTTTTCGACCAAGCTTTTGCCCGTTTGGATTTTTTGCGCGGCCAGAAAAGTGTAAGCCATGGCGCCACCGATAATCATGGTGTCGACCTTATCCATCAACACTTCGATGACTTCGATTTTATCGCTAACCTTTGCGCCGCCGAGGATCGTTAAGAACGGCGCCTGCGGTGTGAAGCGAATGGTATCGAGCATTTCAATTTCTTTGCGCATCAAAAAGCCGATGCCCTTTTTATCAACCAAGCCCGGCATCGCGACGATCGAGGCGTGCGCGCGGTGCGAAGCCCCGAACGCATCGTTGATGTAGATGTCGGTTTGACCGGCCATGCTTTGCGCGAATTCACGGTCGTTCTTCTCTTCACCCGGGTCGAAGCGAAGATTTTCGAGCATGATGATTTGCGAGGGCTTGAGCCCCGACAAAAGAGCACGGGCGGCGTGACCGCGCGGCTCTTCGACCAGCATGATTTCCTTGTTCAATTTTTCCGAAAGATATTTGGCTACGGGCTCTAACGAATATTTCTCTTCAACGCCTTTGGGGCGGCCGAAGTGCGAGGCGATGATGATCTTCGCACCCTTTTCGATCGCGTACTTGATCGTCGGCATCGCGGCGCGAATGCGCGTGTCGTCGGCGATCGTGAGATCTTCATTCATGGGAACGTTCAAATCGAGGCGCAAGAACAAACGTTTGTCCTCGATTTGAAAGTTTTCGATCGATTTAATTCCGTCGAGCGTTTTGGAAGCCATTATTTCTAGAATCCCTTTTCGAACATGAGTTTAGTGGTGTCGATCATGCGGGCCGAGAAACCCATCTCGTTGTCGTACCACGAGAAAACCTTGGCGAAGTTCGAACCGATTAGCATGGTGCTGGGCAGATCGATCGTCGAGCTGAATTCGACGCCGTTGTAATCGACGCTGACCAAAGGATCTTTCTCAACGTTAAGAATACCTTTGAGCGCGCCTTGCGAAGCTTTCGTCAAAGCGTCGTTGATCGAATCGACCGTCATCGGCTTAGCCGAGCGGAACGTAAGATCGACGAGCGAAACGTTGGGCGTGGGAACGCGGATCGAGATGCCGTCGATCTTGCCTTTAAGTTCGGGCATAACGAGACCGACCGCTTTGGCGGCGCCTGTGGTCGTGGGCACCATGCTCAAAGCGGCGGCGCGGGCGCGGCGCAAATCATTGTGCGGGCCATCCAAAATCACTTGGTCATTGGTGTACGAGTGGATGGTGGTCATCAAGCCGGTCTCGATGCCGAAGGTCTCGTGGAGTACTTTGGCCATCGGGGCTAAACAGTTCGTGGTGCACGAAGCGTTCGAAACGATGTGGTGAGTCTTGGGGTCGTATTTGTCGTGGTTGATGCCGTAGACGATCGTTAAATCAACGCCGTCGGCGGGGGCCGAGACGATCACTTTTTTAGCGCCGCCTTGGATGTGCTTCATGAAGTCTTCTTTGCCTTTGAACGCGCCGGTGCACTCAAGCACGATGTCGGCGCCCCACTCTTTCCACGGGATTTCGGCCGGGTTTTTCGTGGCGCTCATCGGGATTTTTTTGCCTTCGACGATCAGATTTTTTTCGTCGTGCGTAACGGTCTTATTGTAGCGGCCGTGCGTGCTGTCGTATTTTAATAAGTGCGCGGCACCTTTAACGTCCGACAAATTGTTGATGCCGACAAATTCAACGTGCTCAAAACCGGCACGGAACAAGAGACGGCCGATGCGACCAAAACCATTGATACCAACGCGTACTTTCGACAAAATCCACTCCTCTGTTAATTCAGAGCGGAACTTTACTACTGGATGGGCAGTTTGGGAAACAATCTTTGGGCATTGGCCCGCAATTGCTTTTGCAAGTCAGGCAGCTCTACGCCCTTGAGTTCGGCCACCAACTGCGCCGTGTGAGTGACGAAGGCGGGCTGATTCTTTTTCCCGCGGTGGGGAATAGGCGCTAAAAACGGCGCGTCGGTCTCGACGTGAATGCGGTCGATGGGAACTTGTTTCACCACTTCGCGCAGCTCCTCGGCCTTTTTGAAGGTCACGACACCGCTGATCGAAATATCCCAGCCATTATCGAGTCCCACTTTGGCCATCTCCCACGTGCCGGTGAAGCAGTGGAGCAGCCCGTGCGCGCGGCCTTTGAAATCCTTAAGAATTTGCATCGTGTCAGGCTCGGCATCGCGAGTGTGAATCTCAACCGGCAAATTCAATTCTTCCGCGAGTTCCAGCTGCGCACGGAACGCGGCGATCTGCACGTCGTTCGGTGCGTTGTTATAGTAGTAGTCGAGACCCGTCTCCCCGATCGCGACGACTTCTTTGAGCGGAGCGTTTTTGCGGATGAAGTCGGCCATTTCGGGACTAAACAAAGCCGCCTCGTGCGGGTGAATGCCGAGCGAGCACGCGACGGTCGGATAGTATTTCTGCGCGATGCTCAAGACTAACGGCAGGTCATCGGGACAAGTGCCGATCGTGATCATGTTTTTTACGTTGTTCTCGGCGGCGAGGCGCAGGGCTTCGTCGGCGGAGATCTCGAGCATATTGATGTGCGTGTGAACGTCGATGAATGACATAACTGAAGTATAGCCTAACTTAGCGCGGCCCGCGCCCGGTAATAAAAATTTTCTAACAACAGCGCGCGATCGACGTTGGCGAGCAAGTCTAACTCGACTTTGTACGCCGACTGCCAAAGCGCCGTCAGCGTCCGCACTTTTCCGGTCTCGGAATTTCTTAAGGTGCGTTCCCGCAATTCACGTTGCAGTAAGCGTACGAATTGAAGAGCGTTTTCACGGTCTTTAGACTCGGCCTGCGCCCGGTCAAGAGCCTCACGTCTTCCCTGCCCGGCGTCGTCTAAAAAATGAGCGGCGAGTTCCCGCAACTCACTTTGTTCGGGATCGGGCGCGTAGGCTTGCGGCGCGAAACGGATGGTCTGCACCCGTGAGCGTAACGTGGGCAACAGCAAAGAAAATTCGGAAGTGACTAAGATAAAATAGGTTTCGGGCGGCGGCTCCTCGATCACTTTGAGCAAAGCGTTCGCGGTTTGCAAGTTAAGCAGGTGCGCTTGGTCGATGATCACGATGCGCGCGCTAGAGACACGCTGGAGCGAAAGGAAATCCAAAATCTCGTGGGCCGCTTCGAGCTTGATCGCGTTTTTTTCGGGCGCGATGAACAACGTGCCTTCGCTCTGGCGGGCTTCGGCGCGCAGGCATTGACCGCAAGTGCCGCAGGGTGCGTTTTCTTTTTCACAGAGGACGAGCTGCGCGAAGGCCCAGGCAAGATCGACTTTTTCGGTCACCGCCGGACCCGAGAAAGCAATCGCGTGCGGCAACTTGCGTTGAAATTTTTGGTTTACCAATCGCTCCCAGATCTTTTCGAAACCGGGCAGCGCATCGATCACGCGAGCCATTTCAGGCCCTTCAAATGGGAGAGCAACTTCTGCAGCAGATCGGCCGGTTTTTCATCCGCCGCGAGCACAAGCCAGCGGCCGGGCGATTGTTTGGCCAAACTCAAATAAGCGTCGCGGACTTTTTGGTGGAAATCTTTGGCTTCGCGTTCGAAGCGGTCCAGCTCTTCGCCGCGGCCGCCGATGCGGCGGAGGCTTTCCTCAACGCTGAGATCGAGCAACACGTAAAGATCGGGTTCAAGCCCCTGAGTCGAAAAACGGTTTAACCATTCGATGTCGGCGGTGCCGATGTCGCGGGCCGAGGCTTGAAAAGCGATGGAACTCGCGGCGAAGCGGTCGCTGATGACCCATTTGCCTTCCGACAACGCGGGCTTGATCAGCTTCTCAACGTGTTGGGCGCGATCGGCCTGGTAAAGCAAAGCTTCGCTGCGCGGGACCGGCGCATCGCCCTTGACCCGAATCAACATTTCGCGAATTTCGCTGCCGAGCGCGGTGCCCCCCGGCTCGCGGCTTAAAACGGACGCGATGTTCTGGTCTTTGAGCGCTTGCGCTAGACCTTTGATAAGGGTGGATTTGCCGGCGCCATCGAGGCCTTCAAAGGCTACGAAATGGGCCGCGGTGGAGTCATTGGCGGACATAAAGTAGCTTTCCCCCAGACCTTCGCCTAAGGCAATTCTTTCTCACGCCGCGAGGCGGCTGTGCCGATAAGAACACCGTGAGTTCATTAGAGAAAATCAAAGTTTTGATCGCCGATGATGACAACCAACTGTCGCGACGGCTCGCCGATTACGTCAGTGATCGCGGCTTTGACGTGCGGGTCGTCAACAACGGTAAAGACGCGCGTACGCAGATCGTCGATTGGAAGCCGCGCTTCATCCTCGCCGACCTGATGTTACCGGATGGCAATGCCTTAGCCCTCATCGACTTTATCAAAGAAGAAAAATCGCTCCGCCACAATTTCATCAACGTGTTGGTTATGTCGGGACACAACGTTGAAGCGAACGTTCGCCAGGCACTGACCCGTGGCGCGAAGGATTACATCGTCAAACCGTTTCGCCACGAAGACGTCGTAAAGCGGCTGATTTTCCATTCGCGCAGCTACCGCGGCCTGAAGGATATTTCCGCGAAGGACTACACCCGCATCGACGAGTCTTCGTTGATGTTGCACCTCACCGACCTGGTTTTGCGCCAAGCTTTGGGAAACACGCCCCTCGAAGACATTCTGTTTAATCTTACCCGCATGGTGACCCTCAAGGTCGACGGTGTGCGCTGCAATATCATTCATTGTTTAGATCAAAAACGCGGCGTGGTGGTGACTTCGAACGATGCGCGTAACGCCTCGGGAATTCAACTCGATCTATATAAATACCCCGAAGTTCTGCACGTCTTGAACACCGGAACGCTCATCGCGATCGAAGATTTAGAGGACAGCGCCGAGCTTCGCTTCGTGCGTGAGAAGGTCAAAGACATCAGCTTTAATTCAATGGTCGTTTGCCCCATCTCCCGCCATGGGCAGCCCTTTGGCGTCATGTCGTTACGCATGCCGCCCGAGAAACAAACCGTTTCCGACAACGAGATCCGCTTCGTCGAAATCGTTTCGCACGTCATATCGCTCGTCATGAGCGGCGAAATTCATAAAGAATCCGGCGAGTTCTGGCTGAAGAACCCAACCGATGCCCCACTCGTTTTCCCGGGCCCTCGCCGCAAAAACTCGTAGACTTAGAGCTTCTTATCCCCTATTTTTCTCCTTTCAAGCTTTTGAAGGAGTTCCCGGATGCTTACCCTGCTCACAGTGGCCCACCTCGTTATCGGCGTGTCGCTCGTCCTCTTCGTTCTTTTACAAGATCCTAAAGGCGGCGCGATGGGCGTGTTTTCGGGCGGCTCAAGCTCGAATTCCTTCTTTGGCGCCAGCGGTGCTTCGAACTTTCTTACCGCGACCACCAAGTGGCTCGCGATTTTGTTCGCCGTAAGCTCACTCAGCCTCACGTACATGACCGCCAAAAAAGGCGCGAGCGTGATGGACGATCTGCCCGGCGCGACTACGGCTCCCGCTCCGACCGAAGGTATGCCCTCCGATCAACCGGTGCCCGGGCAGCAATCTATTCCCGGCACGAATCCCGCTTTGCCCGTATCGCCTTCCGAATCACAACCTAAGTAGTCGCTACGGATGCGAGGCTTTAAGCTCCTCCCGTTCGCGATACTCGCCGGCCTCCTCTGGTTTCTTTTCGTCAGTGAACGCGGGTCGGTGTGGCTCGCGCAAAAAATCGCCGGCGCGCAGTCGGCGGGCCCCGTCGTCGGCAAATTGGTTTCGGCCGAAGGCACTTTCAAACGCGTTTACCAAGGTGGCGTCGAAAATCTGAAAGGTCCGCTCGCGGGCTCTTTAGAATTGCACGACGGTGACCGGCTCGAAGCCGATCGCGGTGCGCGGTTAACCCTTTTGCTCAACAGCCAAGACGAAATCGAATTGAACTCTTTGAGCGCCGTTTCCTTACACCTGTGGAATCTGCGCGACGCCAACTCACCCGTTTACATTCAGTGGTTCAACGGCGAGGTCACGTCACGTAAACGCGGCGTGCGCGGCAAAGCGTACTTGATCCGCGACGGTCGTTTGTACTTCCCCGGGCAGAAGCCCGCCGATAAGCCGTTAGCGTTGACCGTCTTGCGCGCGGCCCCGGTCGACATGCAACTCGCCGATCAGGTCACCCCACCCGACGACACCGGCTTCGCGTCCGACGAAAAAGAAGAGAGCGATGACCTGCCCGCCGAGGCTGCCAAGTTCGGAACTTCATCCGAAACTTTATCGAACGAATACATCGACGAAATGATCACTTCGCGCCAAAGCCTGCTGCAAAAATGCTGGCTCACGCGATTGAAAGACAATCCGGATCTCAAAGGACAAATGGTCCTCCAATTCGAAATCACCCGCCGCGGAAAAGTCCGCGAACTACGCGTCGCCGACTCAAGCCTAGAAGACGATGTCTTAAAACGCTGCGTGATGAGCGTCATCGAACGCATTCCATTCCGCTCTTTCAAAGGCCAAGAGATCTCGTTGTCCTACCCGATCAATTTCGAGTGATGTTCGGCTCCGAACAGGGCCAATAGATCAGAAGTACCCGAAAATATAGGCGGAGCGGCCAATCCTAAAAAGCACGACGCACGTCCATCCATGCGAGGGCTCTTCGAATCGCCTTCCGGGCGATCCGACCAAAAAAATTAAATCGATTTACTTTTGAGTTTCCGACGCCGCGGACGGCGGCGGAAGGCCACTGTCAGGACGCTTGAACTGTGCATGAGAAGATGGGGCCTTCGAAGCTCTGAATAATGCGCATCACCGGAGCCGAGCCGAGCCGAGCCGAGCGAATTAATCCATACGGCTCGAAAGCTACGAGTGCTGCGTGTGTCCGGATACCGGAATCGCGCATTGCACAAACATTTTTAGTATACATATTAGTTTTGTATACAGGTAGCGATGGTGTATAAGCACCTATGTCGAAACGCAAAGTGCAGTACGAATTTAGCGGTGATGGATTCAAGAGGCACTCCGATTCGTTCGGTGGTGAATCGCTCAAAGGTCATGCGAAGCGTGCACGGCCTCTGGATTCTAAATTGCCGATTCATCTTACTTTGAGGGCAACAAAGAGCGTGCTGCGCATGCCGAAGTCGTTCGGAGTAGTTGAGAAGATTATCTCGGAAGTCGCCCGTAAGCATGGGGTGAAGATCTATAAGCGTGCGAACGTGGGTAATCATCTGCACCTCGCGATTAAGATACCGCACGTGCGGCGGTGGGCTTCTTTTATTCGTGAGTTGACCGGGCGTTTAGGGTTGGCGCTGCGGAGTTTGCTGGGTGGGGCTAAACTTTGGCTTCATCGGCCTCACACGCGCGTGATCCGAGGGTGGAAAAAAGCCTTCGCGATTTTGAAAGATTATATCGAATTAAACGAGTGGGAGGCGGAGGGGTTTATCTCGCGAAAAGATATAAAGACGCTCAAAGACCTTCGCCTTATCTTCGATCATTGAACATTCGCAAGCCCTACCGTTCGAATATGATTAACGATCATCCCGCATGTAATCGATGTGCGACGGCACCCAGGGCTCGGTCACGCCGTCGAGTTCGAAAATGCGTGGGCCGACGCTGCTGATGATCGTCTTGGGCGTCACGCTCGGCGTGAAACCCGGGCGAATTAGTTTTTGCGCTTGTAGCACCGGCAATATTGCTTCGACGGTTTTGTCGGCCAGCACGGGGCGACGGATAAATTCGTCGAGTGAGTTTTCAAGTTCTTCGACACCGAAGTTAAAGTTCTGCACGAGATCCAATGCGACCTTGACGACTTGGGCGCTGCTCAAGCGATTGTCTTGAAAAAGATCGAGCGCGAGCTGGAAGGTATTGTACGTCGGTAAAATGCGACGGCCGAATTTCAAATAGTAATCCGCGTCGGTGTCGGCGGCCAAATTGATGTAGATCTTCTCGACGGGATCTTGCTTCGGCACGTCTTCGAGCAATCGCAGGATCGTATCGACTTGCTGACCGATGACGTTGAAGTACTTCAAAATCACGCGGGCTTCACGTTCCTCGAGCCGGCGCGAACACAGATCCGAATAAAGTGAGTAAATAACGGCGTCGGCTTCGGAATCATCTCCCCATAAGATCTGGCGCACGTTATCGCCTAAGTGCAGGCGTAATTGCAAAAGGGCCTGCAGCTTGTAGCCCACTTGCTGGGTCAAACGCCAAAGACGCCGTGGTGTTAGGTTTTGAACGTTGTCTTTACAGAATAAACCAAATGGATAGATGCCATCGTAGGCGAGCTTGTCGTGAATCTTGTCTTCGAGTTGCGGCGGCGAACCAGTGATGAAATAAATCGGGAAATCTTTGCGGCCTTTATGCGTCTCTTGCCAGTAATCACGGAGCGCGCGCACCAATGTACCCGTTCCGGGAACATTGCGTTTTTGAAATGCCTTTTCGCGAAGCGTGCGCCACAAACCCCCGAGGCTTTCGAAAGCGGTGTCGAGGTAAGTTTTATCGAGATCCCACACGTAGACTTCGGGAGTTTCGCGCTCGACCGGATCGGTGACGTATCGGAAGAGTACGACGTCGGAGGTGATTTCTGCTCGGGTTCGCCAATCGGACATAAGTATCTCAAGCGCTTAGGTGTTTCCGTAGAATAGACACCTCGCGGGGGTTATGGTAGTCCGCTTTCATGCAGACTCCGTCGATACCGCAATGCGGTAAAAATCTAGATTTTGGGCCCCTTCGCCCCTGGCCCGCGGCTTTGCCCGCCTTCGCTTGGCGAGGAGAACTCATCAGCGGGTTCGACCGGTCCCAAGGCTTTGCCGTGGACTTGTTCGAAACGCAACGGGCCTCGCTCGTTGACGCAATTAAGGCGAGCCACCCCGAACTCACCCTAAGCGAGCTCGCGCGCCTGGCCTTCGCGCTCGAAACAACATGGCCTGATCTGTACCTCGAAGTGCGGGAGCATTTGTTCCAGGAATTTTCCTTTCGCTGGTCGGAAAGATTAGAGTCGACGCTTCAGATCTTGCGCGCAACACCCCTAGCATTCCAAAACTGGGTTAGCGAAAAAGATCTAGGACCGCGCGAGCTTTCGGTGCTGCTTGCCTTACCGTCGGTGCCCGCCTTCCATCCGTTTCTAAACGCGATGACGGAAATTCCGCTTTCGCGCAGCGAAGGCACCCGGGTTTTGGAAACCGGCGCGGAACTCTTCATGACGGGCCGGCCGCTCAACGATTTGCTGCCTTCGGGCTCGGACGGACCGGCGTACTTGCGCCAACTGGAAAAATGGCGGCGTCCCCAGTCTTTGGGCATGGACGATCAGTGGCGCGAAACCGTCAAGCTTTGGCCGTGGCCTTCGCAAGTGCAGGGTAAATGGCAGCGCTTCGGTGACCAGAGCGGGCTCGACGTGAATATCCGCTCCACCTCGGCCGAGGACTTCCGCAAGAAACTTAAAACTCTACTCTCGATCGGCGACACTTGGCATGACCGAGAAATTTGATCGCGTCTACATCGACGAGAATTCGCGTGGTTCGAAACTTGCGACCCGCGTGCTCGAAATTTTTCCACCGGAAAAAATCGAATTTGTGAGTTCCCGTCCGTTTCCGAACGTCGACGGCGAACTGTCGGCGTGTGAATTCGCGCGTAGTAAGCGGCATTTGTTTTTAACGCCGTATAAAGGCAAATTCTTTAAACGGTGCCCCGGCTCGCGACCCGGCTTGGCGTGCTGCAATTACTTCGTGCTCAACTGGGGCCTCCAGTGCGACATGAATTGTTCGTACTGCTACTTGCAGACGTTTATTAACTCGCCCGTCCTGACCGTATATACAAATTTAGATGATGCTTTAAATGAGCTTCGTGCGCTGAACATGCAAGATCATGTGTTGCGCATGGGCACGGGCGAGACCGTCGATTCTTTATCACTCGATGAGCTGACGCTTTACTCGCACGAACTGATCACCTTCTTCCGCGATTATCCGAAATGGCAGCTCGAGTTTAAAACGAAGTCGGCGAAGGTTGAGCAATTCCTGGACGTGCCGCACGCGAATAACGTGATCGTAAGCTGGTCGGTAAATCCGCAGTTGATCATCTCGGCCGAAGAGCACCTCACCGCATCGCTCGAAGAGCGTTTGTCGGCGGCCGAAGCTTGCCTCGCGAAGGATTTCAAAGTTTCGTTCCACATCGACCCGATGATCTGGCACGAGGAGTGGCGCGAGTCTTACGGCGGTTTAGTAGACGAAATTGCGCGCCGGTTTAAACCTTCCCAGATTCCTTATTTGTCGGTCGGCGCGTTGCGCTTCCAGCCCGAGCAGCGCGGAATCATGCGCGAACGCTTCGGCTTCAATTCTTATGTCACAAAGGCCGAGACTTTCCCGAGCCGCGACGGCAAATGGCGCTACGACGAAAAACTGCGCCAAGAGATGTTCGCGTTCGTGATCGCGCGTTTCCGTTCGCACAATCCCGACTGGCGTATTTTTATGTGCATGGAAACACCGGAGACTTGGCTCAAGACCACCGGTTCAAGCCCGTTCAAGAAAAACGAAATGAAAGATCTTTTTGATCCGTCCGTGCTGACGGCCGCCCGCCGCGCCGAAGGCGTTTAAGCGCAGAAGGTCTTCGGAAGGCCGAAGACGTTAGAAGAACAAACGAGCGCCGTATTCGAAACCGGTGCGATCTTCCTTAGTCACCGCTCCGGCCGCGCCCGCACCCGAGCCCGTCGCGGTGGACCGCATCGGCTCCTGATAGTAATTGCCGAACAAACGTAAGATACCGACTTCGAGGAAAGCGCCCGCCGTCACGCGGTGCCCTTCAAGCTTATTGCCCAAATTCGATTCATCGGGGAAGTAGTGCCGGTATTTACCCTGCAGCCCGAACGCGTTGATCAGATACAACTGCGCTTGGGCTTCGGCGAAAGTGTTCTTCCATTCTTCTCGTGAATCCAGGTCACGCAATTGGCGCAGGCCGTAGCGCGCAACTAGGTTCGTGGTTTGCGAGGAGGAGCCGAGTAAGCGCAAGCCCGCCGCGCCAGAGTAAGATTCCAAGTTATCGTCGGTTTTTTCGTACTCACCCATCAGGTTGAGGATCGAAAGATAGAAATCGAGCTGGTAGCTTTGCGAGGTGTGGTCAACGGCGACGGCCGCGTTGCCGGTTTTAACTTTGAATTGGTTGTACCCACCCGCCAAATTAATTTCGGCCAGGTTACCCGCGCTGCGGTTAAGCGCCAACCATTGATCGGCCAAACTCGCTTTGCTTTTTTGCGTCACCCAATCGGCAACGGTCCACCGCGAAGAAGACTTCGCGGCCGAGTTTTTGCTTTTCAAGAAATCCATTTGGAAATTCGCGGCGGCCGAAACCGAGTAAGAAGCAAAAACTAGGAAGATTATTAATTTCATGATCACCCTCAAAAAGCGAGCAGGAGAAATGCCGCCATGTTCGCGATAAAAACGAGCGAGGCCACGAGTGGCTTCTTTTCTTCCACTTTTTGTTTCGCGCTGGTCATGCCCGGGGAGAAAAATTCGGGATCAATCTTAGACTTCAAAGAATCTTTTAATGAGTAAGCCTGCTCAAGCCGTTTGAGTTCACGCGGTAAGCGTACCATCGTGCCGTCTTCGACGGAGGTTGCGCGGTTCATGCGATCGAGTTCTATCAACACCGTCGAACCGGTGTGCTCGACGACACGGCCCTCGGCAAACACTTCGATGCTCGCGCCGTGGGTAAACAGCGGTTTCAGGTGATCACTGTAGACGCGAATCAATTGCGCGGGATCACCCACATCAATCTCGGCATTGGCCCCGACTTCGGCTTTGACCAACAGGCGGCGGCCTTCTTGATAGACGGGCCGCCCTTTCAACGGATCGGTGATCACGAAACCGTGGTACGGGATGCTCGCGATAAAATCGTTGATCAGCTTCACGACCGCGGGCTCGAGTTGTTCGGCCACGGGTAATGAAGGCTGTAAGGTGAGCTGATGTTCCCACAACGGTCGGCCGTAATCGCCTTCATAGACGCGCATGTGCAAGACACGGTCATCGATCCAGGTGGTCACTAGCGCGTTGGCGTCGAGCAACTTTCCCAAGATGATCGCATCGGCCGGGGTTAAGACCGAGCGCGCTTGGTAAACGTCTTTTTGCATCAGGAAGTTTTTGCTCGCGACGAGAAAGCGTTTATCGCTCGTCAGTTTCTCGCGAAGTTCCCACCATGCTTCTTCGGCAGCGGGCGAAAGCTCGGGCGATGTCTTAATCGGGAAGACCGATAAACGGCGAAGCAAAACATGATTTGTTTGTGCGAAAGCCTGCGGGGCCAACGTGCAAACGGCAAACGCTAAAGATAATAATCGCGCCAACTTTGTCATCTACCAAAAGGATAACAAGCTTTCGGCCGATGCGCGCTGGACTCAAGGCCAGGGAAAAATCTTTTTTGGAATTTCGATCCAGCTCTCTTTGCGGGGAAAACCTTTGGGTCTAGGTTCCGTGTGCCCGAGAAAAGCCAACAGCCCGGTGATCGCGCAGATAAACGAATCGAAAGCTTGCGGTGATTCGGCCAAGATCTTTATGTCTTGATCGTAAATAAAGGCTAAGCTTTTATCCATCATCTTGTTCAAAACGATTTGCCGGCTAGCCTGCCCGCCTTCCCAGTGGCGGTGAAAACGCAGGTGCGATTTGCCGATGTTCAATGCGTTACCGATACGCCACAAGCTCAGCTTCGGGAAGGCTTCGACCAACGGAAATTGAATTCGCCGGCCGAGATACTGCGCCCGCGCCGTTAACGGCGCAAGATTAGAGCCCAACGCGTGCTGCAGATGGAACGGTTCTTCGAGTTCGGATTGCAGATACTGCTCAACGCAACGTTCGGTGTAGGGGGTGAACAGCCGCGTGGGCCGCTTCTTTTGGGTACGGAAGTGCTTCCACATCCAAAGAATCTCGGGTTCTTCGCAATTTTCGTAACCCACGCATTTCTTATGGGAGCAGAGCAAGCACTTGGGCAGCTGCAACGGCACGTCGAAGGTGACGCTCTCGACCGGCGGGGGGTTTTGCGCGATGAGTTTTATGATTTGCGAATCGGCCGAAACTTCGCCGTCGGTTTTGATCTTGTCGAACAAGCGGCTTAAAAATATTTTCCGTTGCGCGGGATAATATTCGAGCATCGACAGACAGGTTTTGTCCGTCTTGCCGCCGCCTAGGGACACCCCGATGAAACGGTGAGATTTCGGAATTTTTTTTGGATTCAGCAGCGCGATCTCTGCGAACGGGGCTACAGGACCGCTTTTGCGTTGAGTACTTCGAACTTTTCCGCGCGACATCCTGCCTCAACTTGTTGTTTGCGATCCGGATGCGACCAAACGAGGACGCAGCCTCCACCACCCGCTCCACATATCTTAACAGCGGATGCCCCCGCTTTTAAAGCGACATTACGTAGACGCTCAATTTCGGGGCTCGAAAAAGAAGTTGAAAGACGCACGCGGGCTTCAAATTCACGGTCGAAGAGACGCGGAAATTCGCCGAACTGCGAATCCTTCAAGGCTTTGTACATATCATAAGATACGTCACGGATATCCCGCAGCGCTTGCATCGTGTGCTCTTCGTTATTAAGCGCGGCTTTGATGACCTGCCAATTGTTCAATCCGGAATGGTGCGGATGACCGGTGTACACCAAACTTAAATGGCTGTCCCAGAGCTCTTTGTTCGTGGTTAGCGTTTCGAGCCGGGGTCCGCGCGGGCCGTAATGAATAGCGTTCAATCCGGGCTGCACGGCCGGGTAATAATCTTGCGTACCCGTCATCTTGTGTAACACCTGCGCCTCAAGATTGGCCGAGAGCGTGACCATATCGTAGAGTCCGAGATCTTCGCCCCGCCATGCCGAAAAGGCTTTGATCAAACTTATCGAAAGAGATGAGCTGCCGCCGAGACCGCCGCCCACCGGGCTTTCGCTGGAAGTCTCGAGACGAAAACCTTTTTCCGGCTTCCAAAAAGCGACGTGCTTTTGGACGAGGCTCAGTTCCTGATCTTTTGCGCTGAGCAATTCATTGAGGTCCGCGTAGGTCTTCTTGAATTTCAAATCACGTATGTCTAATTCGATCTTTTTGTCTTCGCGCGGTTCGAGCGTGACGTGCGTAAAGATTGAGACCGATAAATTGATCGTCACGCAGCCGTCGACCAGGAGATTAAGGGGCCAACAATCGAGCGTGCCACCCGAAAGATCTACGCGCGTGGCTGATTTTTTAGTGATGATCACTTGCTCTCCGGATTTATCGGGCCCGTTTTGATCGCTAAGGCGCGAACCAGGGCTTCTAGTTTTTCGTTGGGCAGGCCGAAAGTTTCTTTCTCTAAGTTGGTGCGGGCGTACCGGAAGCTTGCGCCGTTGTTGCTTAAGGCGCGCGCTTTGTACTCGTCACCCCAAGCGAGCGTGAAAATCTCGATGCCTTGATTATCTTTCACGAGGATTTGGGCCGAGGCAATCCCCGTTTTCGCTTTAGCGGCCCCGAATTCTTTGGCTTCGAGCCCGCGCAACGCTTGCATAAATTCGACCGCCTCGTTACTGACGTCGGCGTTTTTATCGGTGACCCATCCGGATTCGGTTTTCTTTAAATTTGCGACAATCTTTTTCGACTTAAGTTCGATCGTCCGCGCGAGTTCAACCGGAAACTCGAAAGCTTTGCGACCATCCCGGAAAAATTCGGCCGGCACGCGCACCTGAGAAATTCCTGCAACCGACACTTTATAAATCGTCGGCCGTTTGTCGGTGTAAAGGAAAACATCTTCGGCGCGATTTTGCCCGATCGTGAGCAGCCAGTTACCGTTGAGGCTGATCTTGGCGCTAGGTACGAGCAACAGCAACGAGCGCTTATCCTCTTCGGTGAGCTCGTCCTTGACGATGTCGGCGGGTTTGAATTCTTGCACCCGTTCGAGCCACGCTTCGATTTTACCCGCATCCAGCGGATAGGCCGGTGCGGGATCAATGGTCCAACGGCCGTCTTTTTTTAGAACGGCGTACTTATGCCCTTCGAGATCTACTTCGGCTTTTTCGACCGGGGCTTTGTCGCGATAAAGCAGCCTAGAGCGAAACGAATTTCCGGTTCGCGAATTGAGCTGCGCAAAGCCCGTGTCGCCGATCAAGAGCGTGTCATTTTGCCGAAGGTAAAAGCTGCCGTCGAACGCGTTTTTTGAACTTAAGGATAGCGTTTCCTTCTTGCCTGATTGCCCCGCGATAAACGTGGCCATGGGCGGAGACAAGCCGTACTTGGACCAGTCGACCGCGCCCTGCTTTTCATCTTCGGGGGTAAAGAGTCTTACGCGCTGAGTGGTCAGCGAAAGCAAATACGAGAGCGCGCTCGTCTCTTCGACATCGTCGTTCACGGGCTGGGTCATCTGCCATTGACCGTCTTCCTTTTTGTGAATCTCGACCGTACCTTGCGCGCGTTCGATTTTTAAGTAGTCGATATCTTGACTGCGAAAGGAAAACGAAGCGCGCTCATCCGATGCGAACGTGCCCTCGTTCTGGGCCTTGCGGTAATCGATGAAAGTGTAGACCGCCAGGCCCGCGACGAGCAGGGACATAACCAAACTTCCACGCAGCTTCTGCAAGAACGACTTCATGCCCCTCTCCGACGGAACCACAACACGACGCTCGTGAGCAGCAGAATAAGCGGAATACTTAATCCCACGAGTATGATCATCAAACGTTTGAACGCCGACAACACGATCATGGTGCCGGCCGGTAATTTCGGGCGGATGCTGATGAGGTCGGTCTGATTGGTAAGCTGCGCGAGCGAATTGATCGCGAGGTCACGGTTCACGCCTACGGCCAGACCGCGGTTCGAAATAAAATCGCTGTCGCCGAAGACAACCGCGTTCTTAGCCGACATCCCTAAGGTTACGGGGAAAGTCTTCGCCGGGGCACTCACGCCTTTCGTCAACTCGGTGATCGTGAAAGCTAAAGCATCGGACTTCACGATTTCTTTAACGTCGGTGGCCGGGTCGCGCCCCTGCGCGGGCTTGAGTTCGCTGGCCATGATAAACAGCGCGAAAGACGCTCCCGTAGGAAAGCTGCGCGAGATTTCGCTCGTCGGATCGAAGTTAAGCCCCAGCACCCCGACCGGGCCCCAACCTTCGAGCGGCGATTTGGTGAGTACGTAGTTGTTCTGAAACTCGATGCCTAACGTCTTGGTTAAATTCGCTAAGTTGTGCCGCTGTCCCGGATCCAACGCGAGGAACAGTTTTCCGCCGGCGGCGGCGTAATCGCGCAACCACTTTAACTCTTCATCGAGGAAGGCGACGACGGGCCCGACGATAGCTACGGCCGATGCATCCTTGGGAATTTCTTTTTTCTCGACGAGGTTCAGACCCTCGACTTTGAAAGAAGCTTCTTCCAAGGCATGTTTGAATTCACGCAAGCCTTGATCAGTTTCGAGATCGATGTCTTTTTCGCCGTGGCCTTTGAGGAAGTAGATTTTGCTGTCCCCGCTGCGGGTGGCTTTCACCATGGCCGAGGTTAGGGCCGCTTCGTCGAAGGGCGGTTCGGCACGCACTTTCTTACCTTGGTGTTCAACGAAGACGAAGACCGGCGACGAATCACGATCGGGCTGCTCGTTCAAATACTTGAGCGCGAGTTCGGCATCGACGTAGGAGTTATAAAATTCGACTTTCAAGCGCGGCGAAAGTTCTTGGTAGACTTGAAGATTCTGTTTTACACGCCCGCGGCCTTCCTGCCCCGCCGCGCCCTTGTAAAAGACGTTCACGTTCATGTCATTGCGCAGGCCTTTAATCAGCGACGCGCTCTGGTCGGAAAGTGAGTTTAGTTTCTCGGCCGTGACGTCCCAGGTCTTGTTGTGCCGGTTCGCCAGATAATTGATGCACACTAAAAACGTGATGACGATAACGATCGTGAGGCCCATGTTCATGCCGTGCTTGGTGGTTCGCATGGTGAGGAAGTCCCAGTACAGACGCCAGTCGACAACGACGTTGAAGAGAAGGCTCGCGACGGCGAGTCCTAGGAAGACGCTGTTCAGGTTGAGCCACATGCCCGTGCCGATTTTCAACGCGATCGCGGCGGCAAAAAATAGAAACGCTACGAAAAATGAAATCCTTGTTCTACTCCACATAACTTACCTCCACCGTGAGCTTTCGACGACCCGTTGGGTAAGGAACACGAAGAAGCCGATCACGCTGCACAAATACACGAGCGAGTTTAATTTGATCGAGCCCATGATAAAACCGGTGAAGTGCTGACCGAGCCCGATGTATTCCATGACCGCGCCGGCGGTGCCGGCTTGCTCGCCGAGTCCCTGCGAAACGAACCACAACATCAAGTTGAAGATCAACGCCATGATTACCGAAAGCATGATCGACTCGGTCAAAGCCGAAGCAAACAAACCGACCGCGACGTACACCGCCGATACGAGCAGCAGACCTAAGTACGCGGCAAGTAGCGGTACGAACGGGTAAGCGCCCACCGCGCGGGTTGCGAGCGGATAGATAAAGGAGATTAAGATAAGCACCGACACCGCGCCGAGCCCGCCTAAAAATTTCCCGAGCGCGATTTGCGTCGCCGTCACCGGCGAAGTGAGCAACAGATCGTAGGTGCGTAAGCGCTTTTCTTCGGCGAGTAGACGCATCGTTAGCGCCGGAATCAAGAACACGAAAAGTAAATGCACGTAAGAAATGTGGGCCAAGAAAACTTCGCGTTGCAGACTTAAGCCCGCTTCCATCCCGGGTTGGCTCATCGCGAGCGAGCGCTGCGCGAACTGCAATAGCCCGCGCATGTAGTTGAAACTCCACACCACGTTGGCGAGCGCCGCGATGACGTAAAATAAAGGATTGGTTAAAAGATTTCGCAGGTCCTTACCGGCGAGGGTGAGCGTGCCTCTCATGCCGCACCTCCGGGTGAAGTTAGTTTTATGAAAATGTCTTCGAGAGCCAGCGATTGTACTTTCAGTTCCACTAGCCCGGCGCCCTGGTTAACGATGAGCGCGGCGACTTGCTCGACGGTTTCTTCCTGCGCGTCGGCCTCAATTTCGATTGAGTTACCGGCATTCGTCACCTTGCGAACGCCGGTAACCCCGGCGATCGCGCGGACTACCGCATCTTGATTGCGCCGCACGCGAACGTGGATCGACCGGCCGCCGCCCGACATACGCTTGCTTAAGTTTTCGAGCGAGTCTTCGGCCACGATGGCTCCGCGATTGATGATGATGACTTTGTCGCAGCTCGCCTGCACTTCGGGTAGGATATGCGTCGACAAGATGATGGTGTGTTGCCCTCGCAGTTGGCGAATTAAATCGCGCATCTCGGAAACTTGCTTCGGATCAAGACCCACGGTCGGTTCGTCGAGCACCAGAATTTCGGGATCCGAAACGAGGGCCTGCGCCAACCCGACTCTTTGCTTAAAACCTTTGGATAGATTCCCGATCAAGCGACCGGCGACGTCGTTAAGCGTCGTTTTCTCTAGAGCCGAAGCCACCAAAGTTTTTACCCGGGATTTGTCGACGCCTTTGAGATTGGCAACGAAGGTCAGGTAATCGCGCACGAACATATCGTGGTAAACCGGCGGGGTTTCGGGGAGGTAACCGATTCGGCGCTTAACTTCGAGCGGATTTTCGAACACATCGAAGCCCGCCACCTGCACTTCACCGCTCGAGGGTGCCATGTAACCGGTGATGATTTTCATGGTCGTTGATTTACCGGCGCCGTTCGGCCCCAAGAAACCGACGACTTCGCCTTTTTTGACCGTGAAGTTGAGCGCATTGATCGCCGCACGGTCGCCGTAGTTTTTACTGAGGTTTTTCACTTCTATCATGGCGCAAATTTTAGAACGATCGGCGCAAGAGTCAAGCGGACGGAATCTGATAAGTGATGACGCGTTCATTCTGAAAGGTCACCCGCCCGAGCTTGTCGCCTTTGATGGGGCGCACGAAACGGCATTCGGCCATCATGACTTGAATCTTTTCGCCCGCATGCTGCTTGTATTTTTGGCCTAAATGCTGGCGCACGTACCACTCCACCACCTGCTGCACGACATTGTCGCCGACGTTGGTGTTTTTATTGCGAAACAAAATGGCGTGACTACTGGGAACGTCGCGTAAGTGAAACCAATAGTCCCACGCGCGCGCTTTCCGTAAAAGTTTGAGGTTGTCGGCCGCGCTCTTGCCCGAGATTAAAGTCAATTCATCACTGATGCGCAAAGTTCGTCCCGAAGTGCCCGCCTCCATTTTAGGCTGCGGCGCTTTTCGTTCGAGAACTTTGGTGTTGAGCGGTTCCGACATGCGCTTGACCAGACGGGCAATGTCGTCTTGCAAAAGTTCGAGCCGTTTTTCGGTGCCGAATAATTTACCTTCGACTTCACGGGCGCGCTTGAAGCATTCTTCGATGTTCCACGAAAGTTTGCGGCGTTTATCGACGAAGGGTTCATACTCCTTCGGCACTTCTAGGCTTTGATGATCCTTGAGCCAGTTGCCGACTTCTTTCCAAGGCATATCGCGCTTACGCTGCAGCTCTTCGATGACTTTACCGAGCGCGCGCTTTTTCTTCGCGAGCTCATCTTCGAGTTTGCCCTTGATGTCTTTCGCGTTTTTGGCGCGGCCTTTGCCGCCACGCGCGAGCTTCCACTCTTCGCGTAGCTGCTCAAGCGTGCGCGGAGCTTGTGAGTCTTCGACCGGCTGCACGGATTCGGAAAGTTCTTTGGGTTTTTGCCACGAGATGTGTTTTTCACCGGCGCGGGCTAAAACATTGCGGCCGTGGGGGAACAAGCGCATCTCCAACTCGAGACCGTCTTCGGGCTTGCCGAATTTTAAAAGCACGACCCGGCCCTGATGCTCGGGCCGCTCGACCGAGCGTAAAACTTTGCTTTCGAAGTGCGCACGTAAAAAAAGATTGAGCGGGTTTTTACGCGTGGGCACGACCAACGGCAGCTCGGTCCATGGGAGGAGGCAAGGCTTCACGGCGTTTAAATCGGCCCACAGCCACAGCACTCCGCGCGGAGTGTAGAAACCCAGCACGAGGTCCGAGTCGGAAGTCTGCACTTCTTGCAGGCGCGCCCCGACCAAGGCCCTTAAGCTAGCCACGATATTATCTAATTCCAAGACCGTCCAGGCTTTCACTTTTCTCTCCAATTCTCCGAAAAGATATATGAGAGGAGCCGCAGATGTCCACACCGGTCGACGACCCATTATATCAAGTTTTCGAAGAGCACCTGCACTCCGGAATGTACGACGAACAAGCCGCCGAAACTTTCGTGCGCGACGTCGTTGATTTTTACTGGGCAAAACTCGTGAAGTCGGGTCACGTCCCGCACCGCATGCACGAAATGCTCAAGGTCGATCTATTCCAAGATGTCCAAGACATGCTTCGCGCAAAAATCTACGGCCACTACGGCATCGGCGAATACAACCGCATCCGCCGCAAAAAATCCGCTTAACTCCTCAGCCTGCCCGGGCGCTCGCGCCCCCCGGCTTCCGCTTCCCTAATTTCTGACCCCTGATCCCTGATTTCTATTCCGTATTCCCAATTCCCGATTCCGAATTCCCAATTGCGATCCCATTCCCAACGCGCATTTTGCAAAGGCGTCGAAATGAACAAATACAGGGTCCCGGCAAAACTGTGAGGTTTGAAATCGAACAAGCTTACCGGAGAACACCAATTTGTTCATTTCGACGCCTCTCGCTCTTGCCCCTCTCGCTCTTGCCCCTCTCGCGGTTGACCCTCCCGGGCGCCCGTCCCGCGTGGCTTTTCGAGGAGGCCGCCCCGACCGCGCGGGATTATTTCCCGGCGAGTTCACAAAGCGCAACTGCCGTCGCCAAACGTAGTTGCTGATCTTGGAGCCAACGCCCCGCTTGCACGCCAGTCTGTAACCGATCGGACATCCCACCGCGCAGGCAACGACTCACCTTCAATTTTTCAAAAGCACGCCATCTCGGGAGCGCCGGTGGACGTTTGTCCGTCGCGAAAGCTTTTCCGTGATCGTCACTGAAACGGCTGGCCATACGTTCGCCATCTTGGCCTTTCAGCGCGGAAGACACTTCGAAGTCGGGCTTAAGCCCATGCGTGTGGAGTGAAGAACCGTCGTCGAAATCAAGTCTTGAAGTCGTTGTATAAAGCACAAGATTTTTACCAACGCTCATTTCAACGCCGGTTTGCACGATGCCCTTCCCGTAAGATCTTTGCCCGACGACCCAGATCCCGCCTTTTTCACGCATGTACGTCGGCGTAAGTTCACCCGCGCTGGCTGACTCGGCGTTGATCAAAGTCACAAGTGGAATTGTTCCTGTAACTTTTTGTTTATCCGTCAAAACGCCTTTTGAGAATGCTTCGGCCGAGTCTTTGTAATGGTCGTAACGAAGCCCCTCTTTCAAGACGGTTCTTCGGAGTATGGTTTTGTTCGGGCCAACGAACAGGCCGACCACGCAAGCCGACTGATCGAGGTAACCTCCGCCATTGTTACGAAAGTCGACCAGAATGGCGTCCACCTGTTCGGCGACTAAGTTCTTCAAGTGGCTTTCGGTTTGTGCGCAGATCGTCTTTGATTCGAACGTGTAGATCCGGACCACGCCGATTTTCTTTCCACTAGCAACGTAGGTGAAGGAGGACGAATCAAGGTCGTCCGTTGTTTTTAAATCCCAACTTACTGATTTGATTTTACCCGAAGGATCCTGAAACTTAAGCGATACGTGGGATGAACTCAGTTCACCTAATTTCGAAATCACATCGATAAAAGCTTGCGTAGTCATCGGGATATCATTGACCGATAAAAGACGATCGCCGACAACCACGCCGTCTTTATCCGCCCGCGAATGGGCTCGCACACCGATGACGAAGATAGAGCCATTGAACCAATCAAATTCTACACCGATGCCGAAACTTGTTTCATGAACGCCTTCCACCGGTTCTACGCGAGCATAAGGATCCGTCCTATTGAGGATGGCCGTATAGATTGCGGCCCTGATTTTCTTTTCCGCGAGTGGATCCGATCGGAACCTCAACAATCTCTGCAGCATAAGGCTAGCGCGAGCTGAACTATGGTGTGCTAAAAAATCCGGAGATGTTAGCGCAAGCGCGAATCGGCTTTTAAAATTTTTCATCAAGAGGCTCAATCCTCGCGGATCTTCGACTCCCATCTTTACCGTTTTAATGAAATAGGCCGTGGTCACCCGCGCGAATACGAAAGGTCCATCATCACTCACCGGAGCGCCCGAGGCGTCACGGAGCAACTCGAAATTTGCCGGCTGTTCATTGAGCATCGATTTTGGAATAACATAAATCGTGTTGCCTTCTTTACCGGTAGCCGCTTTCGCCGCGGCGTCGAGAATTTCGAGGCATTCGGTAAAGACGCAAGTATCGAGATCGCTAAATTCGTACATAAAAGGTGGGAGGGTTACGCTGACCCACGGATCTTTCACCTCGGGTTGAGCTTGTGCGCCGATGGGCAAAAGAAGACTGAAGCTTAGTAAAGCAAAGATTTTGAACACGTTCGACTCCGTACAAAAAAAAGAGACGCCTTGCCGGGGGGAGGGGGTGGCAAGACGTCTCGAAAACTAAATCAAAATTTAAAAGTCAGGTACCGTTTATTTACGGTTTCCGTAGCGGATACTGCGCGGGCGTATCGACGTTGAAGTCGCGGTCGACTTCGCGGCCGGAGTTGCCGTCGCCGTTGCTTGGGTCGAAGCGGTGGTCGGAGCCGGAGCTCCGATAACCTTTGCTTCTTCCGCCGGTACAACCGCGGTCGTTGCCGCGGGGGCTTCAACGGCCTTCGTGGCTTCGGGAGCTTCGATCGCTTTGGTCACTTCGGTCGGTGCGGGCAAAGCTTGAACCGCTTCGGGGGCCGGGATGATCTTCGCGTTCTCGAGAGCGGGAACGGTCTTAGCCGATTCAGCGGCGGGGATCGTTTTGCCTTCTTCGGGCGGAACGATCTTCGCCATCTCGCAAGACTTTTGCGCTTGGAGGAAGGTCATGGGCGTTCCGATGTTCGAGGCTTTGTAAAGCCACTGCGCCTTAGCCGTACCGTCTTTTTTACCGGCTTGGAGAACTAAGATCGCGTTGGCCGGGCGGCCTTCCGTTTTGAACGACAAGATCAACTGGATCGATTGGCAGTTTGCATCGCCGCATTTTACGCCGGCTTGCAAGAGGTCTTTCGCCAAAATCGTTTTTGAATCGCAGGGCTTGCTCAGCGTGAACAAGATGTTAGGCATCTGCTCTTCGCTCTTCAAAAACTTGACCGGCACGTTCGCGGCGTCGAAATAAACTTCTTCTTTATTAATAACGACGACCGCTTGAATCGTAACCGCCGTCGCCTGCGTGAATGCGTTCGGCATAACGGTAACGCCTTTGACCAAACCTTTGGCGGTCGGGTTTTCTTCTTTCAATTCGCCTTCGATGGTGACGTTAAGATCTTGGACCTTTGCCGTCATCTCGAGAACGCCCGAGGGATTGGCTTTGCCCTGTTCATTGATCACACGCGGTTGCGCGGACTCATTGCCTTTAGTTCCCGCAACGGGGGCCGGCGTAAATAAAGGAGTATCAAGACCGCGACCTGAATCGGGCGGCAAAGCGGGGGTTGTACTACCCGTGCCGACGTCGCCGGAACCCGGCGTCTTATTCAAAGCTTCGGCCCGCGCTTTATTCTGCGCACGCTCTTCCTTTGAGTATTCGTAAGATTTAAAACCGTTCGTGCCGCGTCCATCCGCACAGGCCGTCAATAGGCTCGCGCAAAGTACACTGCTCATCCCAATCCCAATTACGTTCAGCATTTTCATGTTCCACTCCCTTGGCGAATCCCTATTGAGCAAGAGGGGTGCCACGGAAATTAATTTAAAAAGGGCGTTGGTTGGCCGCCTCATCCAATAATTTCCTGACGTGGCCGAGGAACGTCACCGCTTGCCGTAATTAAGGCAAAAGGCCTATGATCCGCGCACACCAAAGGACTCCTTTAATGAGCGATTATTCCAGACGTGAGTTTGTTTTATTCATGGGCCGCACCGTCGGCCTCGCCGCCGCCGCCTCTATGCTCGATGGCTGCGTCAGCGGCAGCAAACTGGATCCCCTGCCGTTCGTGGCGATCAAGCCGTCGACCGACGACGAATTGAAACTCGCGGCCGGCTTTAGTTACGATGTCCTTATGCGCTGGGATCAGGTACTTAATCCGGCCGGGGATAAGTTTGGATTCAACAACGATTACTTAGCGTTCATTCCGCTCAACCCGCGCATTCCCAACGAAGGCTTATTGTGGGTTAATCACGAATATCACGATCCCTATCATAACGGCGGCTGGCGCAAAGGGCAGCCCCGCACGTTGAAGCAAGTCTCGCTCGAACGCAAAGTGGTCGGCGGCAGCATCGTACATATAAGAAGGACCGCCGGCAGTCCGTGGGAGTTCGTGCCTAACTCCGAGTACAACCGCCGGCTAGATGCCTTTACCCTGATCCCGTTCGCCGGGGGCGAGACTATATATGGTAAGAAAACGGCGATCGGCACCTTCGGGAACTGCGCGGGCGGCATAACCCCTTGGGGGACGGTGCTGACCTGCGAAGAAAACTACATGAACTTCGTCGGCGAAGCCGAATTCGACAATCAAGGCCGGCGCACGATCAAGCAGGTCGACGGCTATCTTTCGTGGGATAAACATATTCAGTTGCCGCCCGAACACTACGGTTGGGTTGTCGAAGTGGAGCTAAAGACCGCGAAGGCGAAAAAGCTGACCGCGCTCGGCCGCTTCGCGCACGAATGCGCCACTTGCATCGTGGCCGCCGACGGCCGCACCGTCGTATATTCGGGCGACGACGCCATGGACGAACACCTTTACAAATTTATTTCCAGCAAACCGGGATCATTGGACCAGGGCGAACTCTACGTGGCCGACACGATCAACGGCCGTTGGCTTTCGCTATCGCACAAGAATGTACCCATCCTAAAGAAAACATTTAAAACTCCGCAAGACTGTTTGGTGCGCACGCGCGAAGCCGCGAAACTTGTCGGCGCCACGCCGCTCGACCGCCCCGAAGATATCGAGATTGATCCGCGCACCCGCGCCGTCATCGTGTCGTGCACCAACAATAAAAAACATGACCGGCCCTACGGCGCCTTGATGAAAATCGAAGAAAAAAACGCCGATCCCCTCAGCATGGAATTTACCGCGAGCACTTTCATCGCCGGTGGCCCCACCAGCGGTTTCGCGTGCCCCGACAATTTAGCGTTCGATCCACGCGGCAATCTTTGGGTGTGCACCGACATGTCGGTTTCTCGGCTACACGAACCGCCGTACGAGAATTTCGGCAACAATGGCTTGTTTTATATTCCACTCTCGGGCGATCACGCGGGCCGCGCCTTCCAAGTCGCCTCCGCCCCGGTCGGTGCCGAACTCACCGGCCCGATGTTCGCGCCCGACGGGACTTTGTTTTTATCCGTGCAACATCCCGGCGAGTGGCAGCACTACAAAGATTATCCCGCGAGTCACTGGCCTAACGGCGGCAACTCGGAGCCCAGCCCGTGCGTCGTGCAGATCCGCGGGCCGGCGCTTGAGCGCCTAACCGCCAAACTCGATTACTGAGCGAGCTGCGCCGCCGCCTCGGACTTTGAAAGCGCAGGCTTAAGGCAGCGGCCTTCCTCGCAAACGTAGATCTTCGTCTCGGCGCCCGCTTTGCCTTCGGCCACGGGCCAGCCGCTTTGAGCGTCGGTCCAATAAACATGGGGTACGAAGCGCCGGTGGCATTCGCTCCGCAATTCTTTCGCCCAAGCTTTACCGTTCACCACGGCGATTTTCGTATCGGAGACGAGCGCATCGATGGCCAAGCCCAGGTACGCGAGCGACGACGGAAATTTCTTAAACTTCGGATAAAGCAGCGCGATGATGCGTTCGGCTTTATGTTTGCGCATGGCTTCGCCGGTGAGCAGATACAAGCGAACCAAATTCAACACCGCCATCGAATTGCTCGACGGCGTTACGCCGTCGTATTCATCCTTGGTCCGCAACGGCAAACGCGCATCACGGCCGTCGTTGTTAAAGTAGCCGCCCGTTTCATCATCCCAAAAATCTCGGTCGAGGACATCCTGCAAACTGAGCGCAAAGGTCACGAGCTCAGGGTCACCGTTCACTTGGTGCAACTCTAAGCAAGCGTGAATAAGAGAAGCGTAATCTTCGGCCACGCCCGCACCGCGCGCTTGGCCACCGCACCAGAAGCGTGAAAGTTGACCTTCACGCCAAAGATTTTCGCGCACGAACCGCATGGCGCGCTCGGCGGTACGTAGGTAGCCGGCCTCGCCGAAGGCGGCCGCGCCGCGTGCGAAGGCCCAGATCATCCAACCGTTCCACGCGGCGATGATTTTATCGTCGCGGTGGGGCTGCGGTCGCGCCGCGCGCAGCTTTGCCATTTTTGCGAAGGCCGACTGCACCAGCGGTTCGGTGCGAACCGTTCCGTCAAAACTTTCCTGCAAGTGAAGAATAGAGCGCCCCTCGAAGTCCCCTTGCGCTTTCACTCCGTACACCTCGCTGATTCGCGCGAGCTCTTCGGACGTGAGTGCTTTTTCTAATTCTTCGTAACCGTAAGTGACGTAGTGACCTTCTTCGTTGCGCTTTTTTTCGGGATTGAAGGAGTCCGCATCTTGGGCGGAATAGAATCCACCGCTTGCGTCCGTCATTTCGCGCGCGACGTAACTCAAAGTTTCACGCGCGGCCCGTGCGAGTTCGGGATCACCGTAGCATTTCGATGCGTCGATTAAAGTAACCGCCAACAAGGCTTGATCGTAGAGCATCTTTTCGAAGTGCGGCACCAACCATTTTTGATCGACCGAATAGCGGTGGCAGCCGCCGGCCAGTTGATCGTACACTCCGCCACGGATCATATTTTGTAAGGTGCCGGTGACCATCGCTTCGGCCTGATTTAATCCCGTTTTAGAATCTTGGCGCATCATCAACATGAGGTTCATCGTCTGCGGGAATTTCGGTGCCTTGCCGAAGCCGCCGAATTTTTCGTCGTAGTGAAACTGAAAATGCGAAATGTAAACCTTGAGCGATTCTTCCCAGTCCGCCTGTCCACTCTCCTCATCGGAGAATTCGGAAGCTTGCGCGGCCACCGCTTCAAGGAGCCGGTCGCCGTCGCCGGTCAGTTGCGCAGGTTCCGTTTTCCAGATTTCACCGATCCGGCGTAAAAGCTGAAGCAATCTGTACTTGGGAAAATACGTACCCGCGAAAAACGGTTTGCCCTCCGGCGTGAGCCACACCGACATCGGCCAACCGCCGCCGCCCGAAATGGACTGCAACGCCTTCATGTAAACATCGTCCACGTCGGGCCGTTCTTCCCGGTCGACTTTCACGCTGACGAAGCCTTCGTTCAAAACGTCCGCGACCTCGGCGTCCTCGAACGATTCGTGCGCCATGACGTGGCACCAATGACAGGTCGAATAGCCGACGGAGAGAAACACGGGTTTGTTTTCCCGGCGCGCGGTTTCGAAAGCCTTTTCGGCCCAGGGGAACCACGCGATCGGGTTGTCTTTGTGTTGCAAAAGGTAGGGTGATTTTTCGCCCGCGAGCAGATTTGACGGAGAATTAGATTGGAGCTTTGACATAGGCGCGCACACTAGTCCAGGTCTTGCGAACTTACAATCGCGTGGTAAACTTTTGCGATGTCTACGGTGCCGGTCATTCATTTACAAAATTCAACGGCGCCCGGCCAAGAACTCGTCGCCGCTTTCCGTACCGTCGGGTTTGCTTACCTCGAAGGCCACGGTGTCAGCGAAGACCTACAAGCGAGACTGGAACAAACGGCGGCTGAATTTTTCGGGCGGCCGGTGTCTGAGAAAATGAAATTTGAAATGAAAACCGCGGGCCGGGCGTGGCGCGGCTACTTTCCCCCGGGCGGTGAACTCACCGGCGGGAGGCCCGACCGTAAAGAGGGTTTTTACTTCGGCATCGATCACTCTCCCCTGCATCCGAACGTTGTTAAACGCGTGCCCACCTTCGGCGTCAACCCATGGGCGAGTCCCAAAATGCAAACCGTCGTGACCGCCTACATGACGGAGATGAAGCGGGTGGCGTTACAAACACTCACGTTAATCGCCGGTGGTTTAGGCCTCGACGCTACCGACCTCGAAAAACTTTTCACCGGCGAGCCTACCGAATTCTTCCGCATCTTTGGCTACCAAAAACACGAATATGCTTCAGCCGACGATGAGTGGGGCGTTCGCGAGCACACCGACATGGGTTTCTTGACCATTCTTAAACAAGACCGCTCGGGTGGGTTGCAAGCAAAGAGCGTCAACGGCGAATGGCTGGATATTCCCCCGCGCGAAAATGCTTTTGTCCTCAACATCGGCGACATGCTTGAATTTTGGACCGGCGGAGTTTTACGCTCCACGCCCCACCGCGTGCGTAACTTAAGCACGGCGCAAAGATTTTCGTACCCATACTTCTTCGATCCTAATTGGAACGCAAGCCTAATGCCCATCGCGCCCGCAAAGCTTGCCCACTTCGATAAGATTTCGCGGGTCGCAAAACGCTGGGACAACTTAGAGCTCCATGCGCTCTCGCCCGATTCAACTTACGGTGATTTTGTTTGGAAAAAAATCAGCAAAGTGTTTCCCGGATTGGCGGACTCCGGTGATTGAAAAAGAACGGCACGCGCTGATCATCCATGGCTTAAATAATGATCCTCAGGCGATGACGCCGTTGGCGAAGCTCCTCGGCGGGATGGGCATCGATTCGACGCTCGCACAATTGACCGGACATTTCGAATCCGAGGCGCGCGCGCAAGCGTTCGGCACGGTCACCGCCGAGCTCTGGTTGAGCGACGCCGCGAATGCCTACCGGCAGGCGGTGGAGCGGCATCCCGGCAAAGAAATTATTCTCGCCGGCAATTCGCTCGGTGCACTGCTTGGTTTGCGTTTGAGCCAGACGTCGCGGGTGCGTTTCGAAAAGATGATTTTGTTCGCGCCGGCGATTCACCTTCGCCCGTGGTCTTATTTTCCGCGTTTGCTCGGAACCTTAAATATACGTTTGCCGAGCGGGATGCCCAAAGCTATCCGCGCGAACTCGGGCACGCCGATTAGCGCTTACGAAGCACTTTTTCAACTCGTGCGGCGATTCGAACCGGATTTTGTTCATCCACCCGCGCTCGTCGTGATGGATCCACGCGACGAACTCGTTTCCTACGCGAAGGTGCGGGCGTGGACGCAGCGAAACCCGGCGAACCGTCTGCTCACGATCAAAAGCCCCGCGCGCTTTAAACATTTACTTACCGATCAAACGTTCGTGGGTGAGGCGAACTGGCGACTCATCGGCAACGCCATCAAAGAACTTATCGAGCCGCAAGCCATTCGAGCGAACGTTTAAGAGTTTCGAGACCGTTCGTTACGGCTTTCCCGCGCCAACGACGATTCCGCGGCGACATGATATCTTGCAGAGCCCGGCCCGCCGGCCCGGCTCGGCGGTGTTCACGAAATTCGGCGCTTTCGGCGCGTAAGGCTTTTAAGATCTTGGCCATCGGGTAAGTGCCGAACTCTTCCGTGATGTGCAGCCACTCGCCCGCACCAAAAACTTCCGCGCTTAAACTTTCTAAGCCCCCGCGCACGAGATATCCGTTCGGCTCATCGACGCCGGTCAATTTTTTACCTAGAGCGGGCGCCGGTTGGTTGCCGTGGCAAAACAACACCTCTTCGCCGAAGCGGCCGAGACCCGTGTGCACGTCGATGATCATGGCTCGTTTAGGCGCGGTGATATTTTGTTGCAGCCAAGCTTTGAGTAAACGTGGACCTTCCTCTAAAGTGGCTCCGCCGTAGAATAAGCCCTCGGGGTAATCATACTGCCCCTGCACGACCGCTCTTTTGAGCGACTCGAAGCCGAAACGTGCGAGGTTCACTAAGAGCTGCGGCCAGAATAAAATGCGGGGCCCCGGCTGGTTTAAAAACGGATCGAGCCGCCCGTAGTTTTCATCCGCGCCGGCGTAGGCCTCCCCGTCTCGCAAAAAGTTCCGGTTCAGATCGACGTTGCTCTCATTCACCCGGCGCGAGTACGCCATGCCGAACGGGTTGAGAATGTGCACAAAAATTATCGTCACTCCAGGGGGCCTAGCCACACCTTGCGCCAACGCCGCGACTTGCACCGCCGATCCGGCAAAACCTTCGACCCCGTGAATCCCGCTGCTATGAAGCAGAATCTTCTCGCCCTTCAAATCACCGAGCACGGCAAGGTCGATGCTAAGGTCCTCACCCATTGGACCCCTCACGGAGAGCGGTAGCGAGTAGAGCGTCGCGCCGGCTTTCCCGGCCGTTGCGATAAACTTCGATCTAGCTTCTTCGTAATTATCGCTAAAATATTCCATTCATCTATCCTTCACCGGGTTCAGCGATGTGTCTAACAGTTGATCATCGTACGACCGTTTTTGCGTCGCCCGATTCGTAGCCTGTCCCATCTCGATCACCTTTCCCATCGGCTTGGAACAGCTTTGCAAAATTGTAGATGAACCCGGAAGGACTAAAATGAAATTCGTTGCTCTTTGTTTCTTACTCTCGACCGTTTCAACCGCCGCGCTCGCGGAAAATAAAATCACGATCAATGGCCGTACCTTCACTTCGGATAAAAACCACGTAACGGTTACCCAAGATGATAAGGGCACGCGGTTCACGGAGAGCGATGAGACCTTTGAATCCACGCCGCGAAGAGCGCGACCTTCCGTTCGGGAATTGGATCGTAATTTCGATAGAGATTTTGATCGTTCCTTCGCGGAGCATTCAAGAGAGTCAGGACTTTCCGATCAAAAAAGATCTCGTAGTTCCGGTGGTCCGAATATCACAAAAACCTGCATCGATGGCGTATGTACATCATCGGTCTGCGACGGAACTTCGATGGTCAAAGACGGCGTACACAAATGTATCCCACGCGCTAAGGGGGCCGCCCCGGCTAGGCCCGCACCGTCGACCCACTTTTCGACGGATTACAGCGACGATGAAGTCGAATCTGTTCGCTAGAATAGATGTCTAAACTTTTGACACGTGAATGAGCGCTTTGCCCATCGGCGGAGCGAGCCCGAAGCAGGCGCCATCTCGCGCGGCACCGGCTTCGCAATACTCAGAGTTTGAGGTGAATCATGAGATCGCTGCTTTGGGCCTTTCCGTTTACGATGTGCGCATCGATGTTGAGTCCAGCCGCCTACGCGCAAGGAAGCTTTATGTTTTCGGGCAGCGTCCCCGTAGGTACAAAACCTGCGGGCTCTACTGTCACGAAGGAAGCTCCCGCAAAGCCTGCGCCCACACGGCAGCCCGCGGAACCCTCGGGCACGCGCTCGCTAGGCCCGGCCCCCGCAGCACCAGCGGCCGCTCCTCAGAAAGCACCGGCGGTCACGCCTAAGTCAGAGTCGCAAACTCAAACTCAGACCCAACCCGCGCCGAGCAACCAAGCGGCCGCGAAGCCTGCCGACAAACCCTACGACGGCACTTGGCAAAAACTCATCGATCTCTATAAACCGAAACCCGCTACGACTACGGTATCACCTCCCGCTCCAGCACCGGCGGCGGAAGTTGCCGCGAGTCCGAAGGCCGAAGCGCCGGTGAAAACGGAAAAAGACAAAGCGGATAAAGACAAAGTTAAGGCAGAGAAGGCCAGCGCGGATAATAAAGCGAAGGTTGAGCAAGCCAAAGCCGAGCAAGCCAAAGCGGAGCAAGCTAAAAAAGAAGATGCGGACAAGAAAGCCCTCGCGGATAAAAAAGCGAAGGCCGAAGCGGCCGCGAAACTCGCGAGCGCGACCACGACCGTACCCGACGGCTGCAGCAGCAAGTTTTCGGAAGCCGCGAAGTTATTTAAAGCCGTGCACGGCAACGACGTGGATCTCGCCACGCTCGGACAGTTCCCTGGATTTTTTAAAGGGCAGAAAGGTATGAACCGCTTTAAAGATAGCGGGGGCAGCCTTCTTCTTAATCTCTCACTTTCCATGTTGGCCACTGATGTTCCGGTAACAATCTGCAAAAAGGGCAAAAAGTTGACGGCGAAAATGGTGACGGCGAAAGCGAATAAAGTCGATAGCCGCGAAGCGCACCCCATGATCGGCTTAGCGATTAACTTGGGCCAGGCACCGGAAGCGATCACATTAAACATTACCCGCGAAGGTAAAAATCTAACTTTCGAAGGTGAAACCGACGGCACTCGCGTGGATGCGACCGCGGCTCTCCGCTAAGCTCATCCTATGCGTAATTTAATCTTGTTTATACACCTCATTCTACCTAGCCTGCTTTGGCCGACGCTCGGCCTCGCATTGTCCGCTAAAGTGACGCCCGAGTGGATTTTAACCGATCTTACGACCATTCCGGAACTGGCGGCGTTCCTCGGGAATTCCGACGCCGTGATCACCGTGAATAACGAAGTATCCGGAATGAAAGATAAGCCGACGATCTTAATCACCAAATTAAAAGCTAAAGCCGACGGTCCGTTGCGAACAGCCGCCGAATGGTTGGCTTTTCTGAAGCCGCACATCAAAGACGCCCGCCGCTTGAATCTCAAGCAGGACGTCTCACAAAACGGCCGCTTTATGCTGGAATTTTTGTCGCGCAATAAAGAAGCGAATACGGATTTGCATTCACTCTACCTCGCGAACCAAAACGCGGATCACTCGATCACGCTGTTCGTTTACGACGGCGTAGGTCCTTCGACGTCGCGCAACCTTCCGTTGGTCCGCGCGTTGTACACCACTTTAGATCAGAAACGCCTTATGGAGATGTACCGGGACGATCTTCAACGGCGCGAGACGCTTCAGCGGACGGCGCCGGCGCGCTAGCCCTCGAAGACTGGCTCTGGGCCGCTTGCTGAGACGTACGGTACTTATCGGTAAAGTGCGGATTCAAGATGCGGGTCACGTGACGAATACCTTCCGCGATGACTTTGCGCGAGGCCGGTTTTTCGGGGCTTTCAAAGAATCCCAAATAAGCCGTGCTCGAAAGCAAAACCGAATCACTGAGCAAACGTAAATCATCTTTGTCTTCGATGGCGCGCATCGAGCCTTCTTCGACCCAGCGGTTGTAGTTCGCCTTTAAAAGTCTTTGGCACTGAAGCATGTGCCGCTTCCACGCGCGAGCGAGCTCCGGATCTTGACGGCGCAAGTGATACATCTCACGGTGAAAGAATCTAAACGTCCAAAAAACTTCGAACGAAGTTTCGAGAAACTCACGCGGGGCTAGACCACGCTCGGGATCCCACGCGACTTGAACCTCTTGCACCATGCGCGCGAAAAGTTCGCGGATGATTTCTTCTTTATTAGAGAAGTGGAAATACAAATTTCCGGGGCTAATCTTCAGATGTTTAGCGATATGATTGGTGCTGACCGAAACCGCACCGTGGTTATTGAAGAGTTCGACGCTGCTTTCTAAGATACGTTTTTTATTCCCGCGCAATTGGACCTCCATGGAGTAGCCACTCTAGTAAATCCTCTCTCATGTAAAGACAATAACAATTATTATTAGAGCGATAGTTCTATTTTTTAACGACGTGAAAATTTCGTTTAAATAGCAAATTTAGTTTACCTTCCGGCCTGAAAACGCAGCTGTTGCAAAAGAAAATCTTTTTTTGGTTTTATTCTTTCAATCCAGTTCGCCGCGCAGGCCCAAGGCGAGCGCAAATGACGGCGCTCCGCTCTATGATTCGCGCGCGCTCCGGGTTATAATCGGCGCACGATGCGTAAGATCATGGTTGTCCAACACGTCGGGCACGAACCGCTCGGCACTTTAAATCCTATGTTGAAAGCGGCGGGCTTCCGTATCCGCTACGTGAACTTCGGCCGCGAGCCCGACAAGGCGCCGTCGCTCGAGGGCTACCGCGGGTTAATCGTGCTCGGTGGCCCGATGGGCGTTTACGAGGCGGAAAATTTGCCGCACCTTAAACACGAGATGACGATGATCGAAGATGCGCTCAAGCGCGATCTCCCCGTCTTAGGGATTTGTTTGGGCTCGCAGCTCTTGGCTCACGTTCTTGGTTCAACGGTGCGCAAGGGCAAAACGATGGAGATCGGCTGGCTCGACGTCGAGCGCACCGAAGCGACTGATCCACTCTTTCAAACTTACGCGCCGTCGGAAAAAGTTTTTCAGCTTCATCAAGACACCTTCGACATTCCCAAAGACGCGGTCCAACTCGCGCGCTCCGCTTTGTACGAGGGCCAAGCTTTTCGTTACGGACAGAAAGCCTACGGACTGCAATTTCATCTGGAAGTCGATAAGGCGATGGTGCTGCGATGGCTAAAAATCGCCGACAACATCCAGATGCTTAAAGATTCGAAGGGCCTGTACAACGAAGCCGAGATCATCGCGGGTACCGAAGCGCACATCGCGCGCAACCTTGAGCTCGCCGGCGCAACTTTCGCTAAATTCATCGAGATTTTCGGCCTCCCCGAGCGGCCCATTCTGCTCGGCAGCGACGACGGCAAACTCCGCTCCTAGTCCTGCGGCGCGAAGATAAGATCAAAGATGAGTTTCGATTCTCCGTTCGTTAACCTTACGGTAGAATTCATCGTCATTTGATTCCCATGCTGATCCACGTCTGGTAAGTCGTCGCTAAAGTTCAAATTTATCGATTCAACGTGTTTGTCGCTTAAGGTAAAGACCTCGCCCTTGTCCGCCTTACCGTTGCCGTTCAGATCGGACCAGAGGCGTAGTCGCGGGAAAATGGCGTCTTTGTTGTCGATCACGTCGTCGGCGTTCGAATTGTATTTCTGCAGAGCGGCCCAGCCGTGATCGGCGAACTTTTGGTCCGGACCACGCGTGTTGTTTCCGAACAATTCTTTTATTCCGCTAATCTCGCCCTTCTCGTTAGGCAAGGCTAGAAAGTAGTTGCTCTTTCTAGAGGCCTTGTCGAGCCACGAAATCTTTTGCGAGGGTCTTGCCGGTAAATTCCGGTAACCGTGAAGATCGAATATTGCGCCATTCTTAGGTTCGGTCATCTTGAGCCGCTGACTCCCGAGTTGAAGCACCAGGGGTGTCGTGCAGAGATCCTTCCCTCGATCGAGACATTGCTTATGCGCGGCAATGTAGGCGGGGCTTTTATTGTCTAAATCATTGCCCATACCGGTTTTTCCCATGCCGTTGGTTGAGCCGGCGGTCTTGGTGTCGCCTCCGCTTTCACCGCAGCTACCTTCACATTGCTGCTGTTGCTTTTTACAAAAATCGGTCGCTTCTTTTAGCTTCGCGGATTGAACCGTCATCATCGCGGTCTGTAAAGAGGCCCCTCCGCTCATTGAGCCAATCGCGCCCGCTGGCCCTAAGGACGAAGCCTCGCGCAGCGCGGCCGAGCATTTTCGTCGTGCTTCCGCCGCGGCTTCTTTGCATGAGCTTTGACCTTGCGCTAAGGCGCCCGACGAAACAAAAACGAAGAAGACATAAATAAAACGCATCTCTTATCTCCTCACCGGTTTTTAATAGCGATTTTTACGACGGCAAATTTCTCTAAAACAAAAGAGTTGATCCGAAAAAGGCTCGGACCATATCTTTTCGCGACATCGTTCTTCGCGGTAAGACCTGCCTCAGCGGCCGGTGCACGACCGGAACTAAGAGCGGCTAAACGAGTTTGATCGGCCATGCCGGGCATTTGCGAATTGCCATATCGACCACTTCCGCCACTACCGCCGCCGGATTCGTTTCCAAATCCCGCGAAGCTTTCGCCCTGACGTTGGCCTTCGATGCTCGCGGCGGAGTAGGTCAATTGATCGTTGCCGTTCGCGTTCCTCCCGCCGGCGACTGGCCCGCCCACTACGGACCCGGCACCGCCCGCAGAGGTCGATCCTTCGGGCCCGGCTTGGAGTTGGTCATTTCCTAACATACGTTTATTTATGTCCGGCTGCGCGATCATGCGGTCTTGGCCAAGAGTCGTTCGGTTATCTTCGCGGGACGGCACGGGCGTCACGTCGAACCCGACCTGCACCCGGTCCGTGCCGGGAGTGACGGGTACCCGATTTGTTTCTTGAGCCGGCTGCGCTATTAGTCTTGCCGGCTGCGCGAATACCGGTGGTGCGGGCGGTGCCGCCTGAGCCGGCGGTTCGTTATTGCCGCGCGTGGTGGCCGCAAGAACCGCGGCCGCGCCAACCATCGCGAGGATTAGGCCATCATTCGCTTCATTCGCCTGCTCAAGCAGTGGATCGATCGCTTGCTTACAATATTCTCCACCGCCCTCCGCCGCGGCCGTGGCATGGTTTACGCTCATGATTAATATGATTGCGGCGCGGGTTAGCCACCGAGCTTCGGCACGAAATGGATTACTCAAATTCTTTTTGTAAAAGCGCATGGTCGTCCCTCGCCCTTAGCCTTTTGCAATATGGCACCCACGCGGGCGAGGTTTACCGAACTCTCATTAACGGCACTCTAGACACCTGTATGATTACGAAACGTTTTGAAAGGAAACACGAGATGTATCACTTCGAGACAAACCCAAGTGTAAACGCCCGCGATGGTCGAAAGGGTGAGGTGAACTCCGCTCTTAATAACGCATTGTCTCCCCGGACCGTAGACAGAGTTCGATTTTTGGGCGAAACCAGAGTCTCCCACGACGATCACGTAGCTCAGTTGGATAGAGCACTAGTTTCCTAAACTGGGGGTCGCAAGTTCAATCCTTGCCGTGATCGCCAATTTATCTCGTCGTCCGCACCGATTCCGCGGCACCGTTAGATGCGGCCGGCCGATAATCGCATGAAAGGCCTGCGCTGTGTCCGGAACAGCCTAGCGCCGTTCTCATGCTTGGTAGCGACAATCCAATTTTGGTGACTCTCTCGAGATCGCTCGCGTGATGATCAAAATCGTTTTCTGCCGATGCTTTTGCTTGTTGAGCGCAGCCTTCCCCTAGGAAAAATCCAAAAATGCGTTTTGGATTTGAGGAAGCCCCCGGAGGCAACGGATGATCTTTCAGAAAACTTCCCAGCACATCGTAGCCAAAAATGTCCGCACTCGATTCTTGCATGTGAGAATGACCAAGCAGCCCTCTACAGTGAACCGAGCCATTGGTAGGTTGCACGGCGTACGTAATTGGCGAGAGAGCCGTTCCAACGACTTGGCCGACGTTAGAATCCGGATTGAGGCCGGCAACCTTCGCGCTGAGCTTCATCATATTGTCGCGATATGTTTTCTCTTCATTAAAAGATCTTCCTTGAACGCCGTTCGCTTGAAGACAATCGATTACGGATCCACCGTTAGATTGCTGTTCAAAGGGATGCTGTCCAGGTTTAAGATCAGTACTAGACGAACAAATATCACCCCTATGTCCGACCTCGTGAGCCATCACGAAAATGAGAAACTCATCGGAGCTGACCTCCATCCATGGGCATACGCACATACCATCGGACATATTCTTAGCGATTCCTTTCGCGCTACACACCCGCTTACAGCCGGCATTCGTCTCAGGATTCAGAAGTTTAGCATTCTCAAACGTTTTCAAAACCGCCTTCTCAGCGGCCGTCGCGGCGCTGAGTGGTCGCCCTTTTAAAACGACATTTTGGATTCGCGAGGTCACTTCGCTGAACAAACCTTGCATTCGCTGGGGGTCTTTGTAGCCGCAGGGTTTGCCAAAGCAGGCCGCGCGTTCGTGGTAGTCTTCATCCGACAACATCGGTCCGCGGATCGTCTTACCATTTGAAATTCGATCGTGGATCGGCGGAGAATTTTTCCAGGCCTCGCAAAGACTTTTCTCATCACACGAAAGGGCGGATGATTTTGAACAATAGACGAGCGTTAGAAAAGTCAGCGTAAGAATTTTGACCACTCTTGCCACTCCTTTTCGTTACGGTCTGATGAACAAACCTTTGCCCAAAGTTCCTTTGCATCAGTTTTGATTTTTATAAAGATGCTTGGATCACACAATGCGTTTGCTAAACGGAGATGATGCTTTTTAGAAATCACAAATGCGATAACCTCGTTGAACACTTTAGTGCCGGTCTTTGCGCTTTTGCGAAAGACATTGCAGTTTAAAACTACACCATCGACACAAAAATCGATCCGTTCGATCTTTCTCAGCTCGACGTTCTTCGCCGTGGACAGGTCGCCCGTCGTTACTGCCAGCGCATCTGCGGATAGAAAAGCCGCGAACAATAGAGTGAAGTAAGTTGTTCGAAGTCGGGCGGTCATGACGTCCATAA
>CANEZP010000015.1 GCA_947444305.1 Pseudobdellovibrionaceae bacterium
TCGTGCCCACCATGACTCGCAGCGAACTTTTGTGCGTGATGGTCGGCGGCATGGCTAACACCGCGGGTGGAGTCATGGCCGCTTACGTCGGCTTGTTGCGCGACCGTATGCCCGACATTGCGGGGCACTTACTCGCCGCGAGTATTTTAAGCGCACCGGCGGCTTTGCTCATCGCAAAAATCATCATGCCCGAAACTTCGGTCCCGGATACCTACGGGCGCATTCCGAAAGAGTCGACGATCTCTCCGCACGCGAACGTCATCGACGCCGCGGCTTCCGGAGCTTCCGAAGGTTTGACCTTAGCGCTGAACGTGGCCGCGATGCTGATCGCGTTCATCGCGCTGATCGCATTGCTAAACGGAGCACTCGGGGCGTTCGGTGATCTGATCGGTTTCGGTAATTGGGGCCATGCGTTCACGCCGGATATTTTGCGCACCGAAGCCGCGCCCCGCCTGACCTTGCAGGCCGCGATCGGTTGGATTTTTGCGCCATTGGCTTGGATCATCGGCGTGCCGTACCACGAGATCGCGGTTAGCGGTGCTTTGTTGGGAGAGAAAACTATCCTAAACGAATTCGTGGCTTTCGTTCACTTAGCGGAGTTATCAGGTAAGCTTTCTGACCGCACGTTCTTGTTGATGTCGTACGCGCTTTCGGGTTTTGCGAATTTTTCGTCGATCGCGATTCAGATCGGCGGCATCGCCCCGCTCGCGCCCGCGCGCCGCGGTGAACTTGCGCAGCTCGGGATCCGCGCCGTCGTTGGTGGGACTTTGTCGACGCTAATGATCGCGGCCGTTGTGGGGATTTTTATTTAGTCTTAAGTTCTAAAGAGTCTTTGCATTTGATCTCTTTAAGTTTTGCTTGATCCGCGAGAAGCGAAGTCTTCACCTGGCGAACGGTATCCATTCTGATAAAAGGACTCGCGTCGTCCACGATAATAGCGTAGTCCCCGACGATGTCTAACACGTGTATATATTGAAACACGGTTTTCCCGAGCAAATTTTTCGTGAGCAGCAGATCATTGTAGCCGTTGATCAACTCGCCACGCTGGATGGTTTGCGGTTTGACCTTACGGACGGTCTGCATATCGTAATTTTGGTCCTTCCGGTCGGCGATGTGGACCAACCCGGCTTCGTTCGCGAGAATCATGACCGGCGAAAGTTTCGAGCCGAATAAACCACGCTTCCAGACGTAATAGGTATGTTCGGGCTGTCTGGTTTGCCGGCTTCCTTTGTCGGAACCGGGCACCTCGGCGAACGACTGCGCCGACAGCCAAGCGGCTAGAATTAAGGTCGACACGGCGACGAAGCGTTTTAGGCTAAAAAGCCCTGCTTGTTGTTCCAAGAAACATCTCCCGAAAAAAATCCGATCTACCTATTCAACCGGCGGACCAGGCCGGATGCTCTATAGCCGGATAGCGGGCGACGAACCGTCGATTTTATAAACAGGTTGGCCGTTCTTCGGCCTATGCGCTCTACGGACCGGGGGCAAGTTCCGCGGGAAGAAGATCTTGAATTGTCTCACGCTTGGGCCAAACGTCTTCGATATCTTTAAGGTGATAATCAAACATGGCGACCGGTGCGCTATGCACCTTTGCATTTTGTTTATGAATAAGCCAACCCTTCATCGTACGGACGGGATGATCAATTTCGGGTATGTTCACGTCCGTATAAAACTTCAGGTAAAGCATTCGCCGGTCCGGCAGTACGACGACCATCGAGTACGGATCGCCATTGAACTGTTTGAGCTTATTCGCTCCGTAGTTGTAGCTCCAGCTCGTGAGTCGACCTTCGGAAATTTCAAGCGAGATCGTTAACATATCGCTACTACGATCCACCTGGATGCGTTTGAATTCTCCCGACGATGTGCGAAAGTAGCCGCGATATCCGGTAAGGACATCGCCGTCGAAGTTCGCCCCGCGCGCAACCGGATCCGGTAACTCAGGCGAAGCAAACTCAGTCAGTTTAGACCGCAAATCTGCAACCGACTTGGGCAATGGCTGATCAAGTTTGCGTAATTTAAATGGATCAAGATGGTAGGGATTCGGTTCGCTTTGCGCTTGCTGCGGAGGAGGCGCGTTCGTTTGCGTTGGTCGTGATGGCCCGGGCGATGCCGACTTTGCTTCGGCCGCAATCATTTCGGTTTGAGGGGTGACGCCGGCATGCTCTTCGCTTTGTGCATCGCTGTCCGTCACGGGCCCCGGGGACGATTGTAAGTGGCCGGCGGCTTGTTGGGGGGCGGCTTGTCGGCCGGAAGAGTTTTGCTGTGCCGGCCGGCGGTTCCACAACCAAATTGCAAGGACCACGCTCGCGACGACGATGAGCCAAATCTTTTTCATCTTGATGATCCTAGCTCACATCGAAGATCAAACGCAGATCTTTAAGCGTCTTTATATCTTTGCGCGAGATAAATCCTTTAGCTTCCCACTGATTCAGTTCGATGTATTCCTTCACCGTCCGAAAAGCCTTACGCCACCCGTGAATAATACGCGTGTGCGGCCGAAACTTCCACAGGCTTACGCCCTTCATCAACGCCTTCAAAGCTAGTCCGATACGGCCGGTCAACTCACGGATGAACGCCGGCCACCGCCCAACCTTCGGGATTTTTATAGCGAGGTGGAGATGATTACCGACGTTCGCGAGCTTATAAATCTTCACGCCATGCTTACGCGCCACCGCGTAGATCAATTTATTCACGAGCGAATACGTCTTGGGTAAACGAAGCACGCTCTTCGTAGCCCGCAGCGTGAGGTGTATGGGCAACTTAGACTCTAAGGGACGCGCGCACTTCGGATTTCCTCTTTTAAGAAGGGCACCGCCGAAGCAATCACCGGGCTTTTGGAAGCCTTCTCCACTAAACTCTTGTTGCGCTTTTCTCGCCATAGGAGCTTCTAACAAACCATCGCTTCCTAGTATACACTTTTGATTTGTTTTTCTTGATGCATGCGTTTCCTCTTGGTGCATATGGCGCGTCGTTGATGGCCTCATCTTCTTCGCGCAATGTCTGAGCGTCCTGACAGTGGCCTTCCTACGCCGTCCGCGGCGTAGGAAACTAAAAAATTAAATCGAATTTATTTTTTTAGGTCGGACCGGCTGGATGCCGGTTCGAAGAGCGCTCGCATGGACGGATAATTTGTGCGCCGTTCGGATCAGCTGAGTTGAAGAGGGGCGCTGTGTTCGAAGACGGGCCTCGCGATCGAAGATCGGCCTCGTGCTCCAACATACGTGGTCTAGTATGAGGCGGTTCACGTGGTTGGTTCTTTCATACATAAGTCATTTTGATGAGCTTGACTCTCTCTTGTGACGCTTCATCTTGAAGATATGAAAAAGCAAAATGGTATTCCAATAGGTCCCTTTCCAGTCATCCCGATGCGCAATATGGTGCTCTTCCCCGGACAGTCTTTGCCCGTGGTGGTGGGCCGGCCGAAAAGCCGACGCGCGCTTGAAGAAGTGCTTGAGAATGAATCAGATTGGATTCTTCTCGTCGCGCAAAAACACGATCTAGGTGAAAACGAGCCCGGTACCGAAGACTTATATAAGGTCGGGGTCCTCGCGCGTATCGACCGGCACGAAGGGAACGCCGAGCGCGGCTACCAACTCGTGTTGACCGGGTTAAGCCGCTACAAAATTGACGCCTACGAAGAAATCGGCGGGTACCTGCAAGGCCACGGCGAAAGCATCGACGACGTCATGGACGTTGACGGTGAAACGCTCAAAGCTTTGAAGAACAACATGAAGGGTTTAGCCGGCGAGATTTTCGATCTGCTGCCCGGCAACTTGGACCGAATCGCGTCGCTCATCAAAGCGATCGACGATCCGGTTTTGTTGACCCACGTCGTAGCGCAAAATTTAGATTTGAAACTCGCACGCAAGCAAGAAGTGCTCGAGATGATCTCTTTGCGTGGGCGCTTGCTCGCCTTGCTTGAACAAATGGTGCAGTTCCGTGAAGAGCTGAAACTTCAGCGCGAAGTGAATCAGAAGCTTTCGAACCGCCTGGGTAAACAGCATCGCGATGCTATGCTGCGCGAACAGATTCGAACTCTACAAGAAGAGCTCGGCGATAAAAAAGGCGGCGGCAGTGGCGAGAAAGATTTCGCGACGAAGATCAAAGACGCCGAGATGCCCGAGGACGTCGAGAAGATCGCGCTCGAGCAATTGAGCCGCATGGAAGCTTTAGGGCAACAGAATCCCGAAGCGCACGTGATTCGCAATTACCTTGATTTGCTGGTGTCGTTGCCGTGGAACAAATCGGCCGACGCGCCCATCGATCTGCAGAAGGCCCGCGAGGTGCTTGAGGCGGATCACTACGGGCTTGAACCCATCAAGAAGAGAATTTTGCAGCACCTGGCCGTTTTGAAATTGAAAGAGAAAAAAGGCAGCATCCTACTTTTTGTAGGCCCTCCTGGCGTGGGTAAAACCTCATTAGGAAAAAGCATCGCCAAAGCCATGGGACGCCAGTTTGTGCGCGTGTCGTTGGGCGGGGTGCGGGACGACGCCGAGATTCGTGGACACCGCCGTACGTATGTTGGAGCCCTCCCCGGCCGCATCGTCGACGGAATTAAACGGGCCGGCGAAAATAATCCCGTCTTCATGCTCGATGAGATCGACAAGATGACCCGCGGCTGGGGCGGTGATCCCGCGGCGAGCATGCTCGAGGTTCTCGATCCTGAGCAAAACGCTAAATTTTTGGATCACTACTTGGATGTTCACTTCGATTTGTCGAACGTGTTTTTTATCGCAACGGCGAACTCGACGGAAACGATTCCGGCGCCTTTGCTCGACCGTATGGAAGTGATTCACTTGAGCGGCTACACCACCGCCGAGAAGTTGCACATTTCGCGCACGCACTTGGTGCCGAAGCAATTGCTCGAGCACGGTATGAAGATCGAGCAACTCGAAATCACGGAAGCCGCGCAGCTTCGCATGATCAGCGCGTACACCCGTGAGGCCGGCGTGCGCGAATTGCAAAGGTTGATCGGTACGGCCGTTCGGGCGAGCGGCGAAAAAGTCTTAGCGAACACCGGGATACCGGATGCTAAGCCGGTCATCGTCGACTTGCATGACCTAGATGATATCCTCGGCGCCGAGAAATTCGTTTTCGACACCGTGGGTGAGCAAAATCCTCCGGGCGTCGTCACCGGTCTCGCGTGGACCCCGATGGGCGGGGATATTTTGTACATCGAATCGAGTCACATGCCCGGCACGGGCAAACTCATCATCACCGGCCAACTCGGCGAAGTGATGAAGGAGAGCGCGCAGATCGCGATGTCTTTGGTGCGCTCACGCCTAAGTCATTCGTCACTTCCGAACGTAAGTGGTCCGTTTTCTTACGATCGCGAAGATGTGCACCTTCACGTTCCCGCGGGCGCAATCCCGAAAGACGGCCCTTCTGCGGGTGTCGCGATGGTTTCGGCCATTGCTTCTCTGATGACGGGTCGCCCGGTGAGTTCGCGGATGGCCATGACCGGTGAGATCACGTTACGTGGTGCCGTGACTCCGGTCGGCGGCATCAAAGAGAAAGTGATCGCCGCGCACCGTGCGGGCATCGAGACGGTCTTGTTGCCTAAGCGCAATGAGCGAGATCTTAAAGAGGTGCCCGACGAGGTGAAGAACGCGCTTAAATTCATCTTCGTCGAAACGGTTGAAGAAGCGCTTCACCACGTCGTGGGATTAGAGTCGCAACACTGGTCGGGTCCGCAACTGCCCGTTCCCCCGGCAAATCCTACGGGAGCCGTTGGGCACTAGTGGTATATACCTTGCTCCACCGAAGCGAATAAAAGTTAAGAAAACTTCTGTTCGCTTTGGTGGGGTTGTTCGTGAAATTTTTGCTGCTGGCTTTTTGCCTTTTTTTAATCTGCTTTAATCTCCACGCCGGCGAAAAAAGACTGACCGGCTTTCACCGTCGCGGTGAAACGGTCGAATGGCTCGACAACACCAGCGAATTCTTTGGCGGTAAGAGCGGCCTAAGCCGTCACGGCACGCTAACGGTCAGCCGCGTAACTCCCCTAGACAGCGTTCACCCCTATGATTTCGAAGCCGGCCGCCACGTTAACCGTGCCGGCATCCTCGATGATTTGTTCTACGAATCTTTATTACTCGCCGATCCAATTGCCTCGAACGAAAAAATGTATCCGCTACTGGCCCGGGCACTGCGGGTGGATGATGAACTCAGTTACGTCATTTTTGAAATTGATCCCCGCGCACGTTTTCAGGACGGCACCGAAGTAAAAGCATCGGATGTTCTTTTCTCGCTCGAAGTTTTAAAAAATTCTTCACCGGCTTTAAAGGACAAGCTTGAAGCCGTCATTCAATCCACCCACGCGACGGACCTCGAAGTGCGGATCGATCTAAAAACCCGCGGTCAAAGTTCGCGCGATGCGATCATGCTCCTGGCTTCGGTAAAAATCGTGAAGGACAACAGCACCGGCGCGAAAGAAATGAGCGGCATTCGCACCCGGTTTACGCCCACCGGTTCTTACCGCCTAACGCAATTAGGCCGCACGCGGATGGCGTTAATTATCGACCCCGCGTACTGGGCTAAAGATCTCTCGGTGCGCCGGGGATTTTTTAATTTCCGCGTGATCGAAGTCATCTCGTTCGGCGACGAAACTTCGGCGCGAATGGCGTTAGCGACCGAGCACGCAAACTTTTACGCGGAAAAGAGCACGGCCGGCGCGCAGGGCTTCGCGCAAACCTTACGGCGGGAAAACGAAAATATCCGTTTAGTTGAAGAGCGCGTCTCGCCCGCGGGAGAATCGATTCCTACGCTGAGCTTTAACACCCAAAGCCCCGTCGTCGGCGACCCGCGCGTACGCCAAGCTATCTTACTAGCTTACGACTTTCATAGCATTAATGTAGCCTACTTCGCTGGCGCTTTGAGAAGGCCGCTGGGCATTCTCGATGACAGCCCGGTCGGGCCCGAAGGCTTACCGGCTAAAGAAGTGCAAAGCCTGATCGATACTTGCGGCATCCCCGCGCCCGGTCTTTTCGAATCGCACGGACACGCGCAACATAAATCGGTAGCCGACAAACGGCTCCGACTTTTCACGGCGACCCGCTTACTTCAGGAGAGCGGCTTCAAACTCGAAAACGGCGTTTTGCATCGATCGCTGGGCGAAAACCGGTACGCGCCGGTTCAACTAAAATTGTTGGTCCGAAACGGCGAGCAACGTGGCGCGCACATTTTGCGTTCCGACCTTCTGCGCTTAGGTATTGAAACTACCGTCACGGCGGCGGACGGCCCGGCTTTCCGAATGCTGGCGGGCCAGGGCGCGTACGACTTGATTACTTCGCAAGAAAGTTTTGCCGACAAAGAAGGCTGGCCGAACGGCAATAAACTCGAGAGCGAAGGCTTAAAGCAAATCCCGTGCGTGAGGCAGATGCTTTCGACTATGGATAAAGAAGATCCGGCGGGAGATACGTACCTCGACAATGCCGAAGCCATCGCTCGTATTCACGCGGCTCTTCACTTGAGCATCTACACCGGCTCGCCGTCGCGACGAAGTTTTTATCTAGATCAACGCTTGCACGTACCGGCTGGACTGAGCGCGCAGAACATTCATATGTACGGCTATTGGCGAGAACAGGAAGCGGCGGCCGTGGACTGGTCCCCCGCCTTCCCGTTTGATCACCATACGTTTGATTTCGGTGACATGATCGGCAAGTAGCTTAGCTAGTGCTTCTTACCTTGGGCCGCGACCGCGGCCTGAGCCTGCGCGATCGCGTCGGCATCACCTAAGTATTCTTTTTTGATCACCTTCAAATTGTTATCGAGTTCATAAAGCAGCGGAATCCCGGTGGGGATATTCAGCTCCATGATTTCTTCTTTTGAAATGTTCTCGAGATGCTGGACCAACGCGCGCAGCGAATTGCCGTGGGCGGCGATCAAAACTTTATCGCCCTTCAAAACTTGCGGCGCGATGGTTTGCTTCCAGTACGGTAGCATCCGGTCGAGCGTCGTTTTAAGGGTTTCTCCGCGGGGCAACTCTTTTTCACCGACGGATTTGAAGCGAGGTTCGGAGAGCTGCGCTTTGAACTGCGTATCGTCAAAGAGCGGCGGGGGCGTATCGTAGCTGCGGCGCCAAATCTTTACCTGGTCTTCACCGTATTTTTCCGCGGTTTCGGTTTTGTTGAGACCTTGCAAAGCGCCGTAATGCCGCTCGTTCAAACGCCAGGTTTTGTGAACCGGCAACCAGAGATTATCCATTTCGTTTTGCACGATCCACAACGTGCGGATCGCGCGCTTAAGGATCGATGTGTGCGCGAGGTCGAAGGTGAAACCTTGCTCGCGCAGAAGGCGGCCGGCGTGGTGGGCCTCTTTCACACCTTTGTCGCTAAGGTCGACGTCGACCCAGCCGGTGAAGCGGTTTTCGTTATTCCATTGGCTTTCGCCGTGGCGAATGAGGACGAGACGATGATTCATGTGAAATCCTTTATTGCTTAGAGTCTTTCATACCGAGCCGGATAGAATCGGCCCCGAGTATGCGGTTACTAACCAGATTAAATAGAAGTTGAAACTCAGGTTTTGATTTTGCGACCAAGCCCCCGCCTACCCTAGGGGGTTTCATGGCGAAGTCGGTGAATTTTACCGTGGCTTCACCGCGAACTTCGGCCAGGGCGTCGCGGTCGTTATATTCAACGTTGAGGGTGACCGGATAGGCTTCGTTGCCGATGTAAAGCCGGCCTTCGAGTTGAAAATCTTTTTTTGCGAAAAGTTGCCGCCACTGTTCGCGGCTAAAGGCGCCGGATCTAAACGTCAAATCGGCGCGGTCCTGCGCATGAAGAAGTTTAAGAACATCTTTATCGCGATCCGGGTCGCCGCTATTAAAGCTGCGCACCGGAACGTTCACTTCGATGCGGTACAGACCGCCGATCTCGGGCAGGACTTGCGCCGAGACCTCACAATTGCGGCCGACCACCGTATCGCTCTTGATTAAAAACATGGTCTTCTGAACTTTGTACGCCACGCAGTGGCTACCCGCTTCGATCAAGCGGGGCTCGGTGGCGGCAAAAGCGGAAACTAAAAATAAAGCCGGGACAAGCGCGAGGCTACTGAGCACCGGCCTGACCTTCTTTCTTCGCTTTCAAATTCGCGTCGCAGATCTCTAGCTTTTCTTCGTACTCGTCTTGGCGCTTCATCAAAACTTGTTTGTATTTTTTGAAACGGGTGATGCGGTCCTTTAAGAATTCTTCGCTGACGCCGACGATCTTTTCTTTTTCATCGATGCCGATGTTGAATTCATCTTCTTTGTCGGTCACGCGATCTATCGGTTCGGTCCAGGTGAGTTTGCCGTCGCCTCCGAGTTTCTTGCTCACGCTTTCTTCGCGGCATCCTTTGAGTGCGCCGTACAAACCTTTCGATCCATATTTGCGGTGCCCGTAAACGCGGTCTTCCATTTCGTAGACTTCGTACTGAAGGCGGCGCAGCTCCTCGTTCATCATGACTTTTTTCTGCACGACCAGGTTACCGTCTTTGACGCCTAGAGATTCATCGCCGGATACCGCTTGGGATTTATCCATTTCGGTTTTGATTTTTTCGGCTTTGTTCGGGTTACTTTTGCAACCGACCATGACCACCATGAGGCCGGCCAGGATCATCATTAAAGTCGACATTCGTTCTCTCCTTGGAAAGTTATTCGACCACAATATACTTACCGCGACCGAGGTCAACGCGAAGTGAATGAAGGCCCGGCACCCGGCGCCGCAAGTTTTCCAAGAGTGATCGGGACCATTCTATTTCGCTTAAAACCAAATCCGCGGTGAATTCGGCGTGCGTGTCCTTAACCGATTGCGTTACTAGTTCACGCGAAAAGATTAAGCCGCTTTCATCGGGCACGCCTTTTATCGTAAGCCGAAGATTCATAACGTCGAATTCGATTCGCATTCCGGCCCCGTCAACTGTGCAGGCGAGCCGGTCGGTTTCGTGAACGGTAAGAAACCGAAAGCGTTCATCAAGGAACTTTTGGCCAAGATACTGGGTGACCGCTTCAAGGGTCGATGCCTTGTCGGCAAATTCGGGCAGATCAACGAATAAACAGCGATGATCGAGTAGCGCTTTGATGGCCTTAAGCGGAGCTTCGAGTTCGGATTCACTTACCGGCCCGCCGATTTCGATACGCCAGTTACCGCCGACCCCTTCGCTCGAGGCGAGCTCGCCGTAGCGCTTAGCATTTTCGTTTTGACTCCACCGGCTATTCCAATAGCGGGCGGCCAAGCTGGTGTAAACGGACTTTGAGAGCAGGACCATCCGCTGTTTATGCAGAATTTAATCCGGTTCCGCAACCGGAATAGGCCAATTTCACTTGAAAGTTGCTTCATTTTTGAGAACACTTCTCTTATGCAAAAAACTTGGCTGAAGTCCTACCCTAAAGATGTCGCTCACGAAGTTAACATCAACCAGTTTCAGAGCGTGCCTGAACTCTTCGACGAAAGTGTAAACAAGTATCGCGACCGCGACGCTTTCGTGAATATGGGCACGGCTATTAGCTTCGAAGATTTGAATTATCTCTCGGCGGATTTTGCTTCGTTCTTCCAAAACGTCGCCGGCCTAAAGAAAGGCGACCGAGTCGCGATTCAAATGCCCAATTTGCTGCAATACCCGATCGTGTTGTACGGAGCCCTACGTGCCGGCCTGATCGTGGTGAACACCAACCCTTTGTACACCGCCCGCGAGATGAAGCACCAATTCAACGACGCCGGCGTAAAAGCGATCGTTATCTTAGCCAACTCGGCGCACCTGCTTGAACAGATCTTAGCCGAGACCAAAATCGAAACCGTGGTCGTCACCGGCGTGGGCGACATGCTCGGGTTTCCCAAAAGCTTACTCGTGAACGGTGTCGTTAAGTACGTCAAAAAGATGGTGCCCGATTACAACCTTCCTAACGCTTACACTTTTCACCACGCCTTAGATCTCGGCGGTGAAAAAAGCTTTCGCCCCGAGCGCTGCAAACCGACGGACGTGGCCTTCCTGCAGTACACGGGCGGTACGACCGGAGTTTCAAAAGGGGCCATGCTCACTCACCGCAATATTATCGCGAACATGCTTCAAGTTCGTGAGTGGATGAAGCCATTGCTAAAAGCCGGTGAAGAAACCGCGATATTGGCGCTCCCCCTTTACCACATCTTTTCGCTGACGGTGAACGGCCTGTTTATGCTTTATTACGGCGGCACGAATCTGATGATTACCAATCCGCGCGACATTCCCGGGTTCATCAAGACTCTGCGAAAGAATCACTTCACCGTGTTCCCCGGCTTAAATACTTTATTCAACGGCCTCATGAACAACGCCGACTTCGATAAGGTGAATTGGAAGACGTTAAAACTGAGCGTCGCCGGCGGGATGGCGTTACAAAAAGTCGTGGCCGAAAAATGGAAGACCCGTACGCAAACACTTATCATCGAAGGTTACGGCTTAACCGAAACGGCGCCGGTCGCCGCGGCCAATCCGGTCGACGGCAGTGATCGTGTGGGCTCCATCGGCCTACCGCTGCCGAGCACCGAGATGATGCTTGCCACCGACGACGGCAAACCGTCGGCCCCCGGTGAGTCGGGTGAAATTTGGATTCGTGGCCCGCAGGTGATGAAAGGTTATTGGGAGCGTCCCGATGAAACCGCAGCGGCCGTCAACGAAGAAGGCTGGTTCAAAAGCGGCGATATCGGCATCACCGAAGAAGGCGGCTTCTTTCGCATCGTCGATCGTAAGAAAGATATGATTTTAGTTTCAGGCTTCAACGTCTACCCGAACGAGATTGAAGACGTCGTAGCCGGTCATCCGAAAGTCTTGGAAGTTGCGGCAATAGGCGTTGCCGATAAGAATTCGACCGAAGTCGTAAAGATCTTTGTCGTGCCGCGCGATCCGTCACTCACCGTCGAAGAAATTCTCACCTTCTGCAAAGCGAATCTGACCGGATACAAATTGCCGAAGCACGTCGAATTCCGTAAAGAATTGCCTAAGACTCCGGTCGGAAAAATTCTTCGCCGCGAATTACGTGACGCCGAAAAAGCAAAGTGAGCGGCGACCAAAGTTGAATCTTAGCAAGATCCCCGGTAACACTCGTTGCACAGGGGGATCTTCATTATGCAAAAAACTTTTCTTGCGCTCGCGTTCGCCTACCAATCCGTGGCGTACGCAGGTCCGGTCGAATCCGTAACGGCCCTGACCGGTAAATTGATGAGCATTCTTAGCGGCGTTAACGAACAACAGAAAATCACGGATTTGTGCACGCTGGTCCAATCCGATCTCGATAACGAAACGATTGCTTCCACGCTGTTGGGGCCCTACGAGGACTTAGCCACCGACGCGGCCGGTGTCGCTGATTTCAAGAAGTCTGTTGCGTCGGTCATCATGGATCAATTTTACGGCTTGCTGCAGGACAAGGGCGGCGCGCCGTTTATGATCGGCGGTACGGTACCTAAGGGCAGCGGGAAGACCGGGGTCAAAATCACGATCGGCAGCGCCAATTTCGTCGTCACCGTCTTGCGCGCCAACGATAAAGTCGTGGACGTCGAGTGGAATAATTTTTCGATCGTGAACTTGAAGCGAGATGAGTTTCAGCGGGAACTTCGCGATTTGCGTAGCGACAAGCCGGTCTCGGCTTTGGAGGCCCGCTTAAACAACCAGGGCGTCAATAAGTGTAGATAGACTTTCACGCGGGGTTTGCTACTCTTTTCCGAATGGAACCTCGCGATTATAGCCCGACCAAAAAAGCGTTACAGATCAATCTCGATGAATCGGTTTACGGCACCTTTGCCGAAATCGGTGCCGGCCAGGAAGTCGCCCGCCATTTCTTCCAGGCCGGACGCGCCTCACACACGATAGCAAAAACTATCTCCGCGTACGATATGACCTTTAGCGATCACATCTACGGTAAAGAAAGCCGCTACGTGTGTGAGCCGCGCTTGAACAAGATGCTTGATCACGAATTCTCGTTGCTGCAAGAACGCCTCGGCGGGCGCGCTTCGAAAACGAGATTCTTTGCCTTTGCCGACACCGTCGCCACATCGGCCGCCGAAGACTCCGGCTCGCGCTCGCACGGCTGGCTAGGCATTCGCTACCAGTCGCGTCCGGGTGGTCCCGCGAATACAATCGTGTTGCACGTTAAACTCTGGGATCGTTTTCGCCTTCAACAACAAGATGCCCTAGGAATTTTGGGCGTTAATCTCATTCACATGGCCTTCAACCCGCCCGCCCGCGCGGAGGAACGCATAACCTACTTACTCGATTCGTTGAATAACAAACGGATCGAAGTGAACATGATTAAAGTTTCTGGGCCGGACCTGCAGCATCTCGACAATCGATTGCTCTCGCTCGAGTTGGTAAAGCAGGGCCTGACCGAGGCCGTGCTGTTCGGGCCCAATTCCGAAGTCTTGCACGCGGCCGACGAACTTTTCAGGCAGCCGGTTTTGATCCAGCGGGGAACCTTCCGTCCCATTACGACCGCTAATCTAGAGATCACGCAAAAAGTCCTCGCGCAATTTAAGCAGCATCCGTTAGTCGAAGGCAAGATCCCGCGGGTGCTTTTTGAAATCACCATGAACAGCTTATCCGCCGCGGGTGGCTCGGTGAACGACGAAGATTTTCTACACCGGGTGGACACATTGGCGGCGCTCGGACAGGAAGTTTTGATTTCGAACTTTGCGCTGTTTTACCAAATGAAGGCTTTTCTACGTTTCATAACCGATCAAGCGATCGGAATCGTCGTCGGCGCAGCGCTGTTGCCTAAAATGCTCGACGAAAAGTTTTACGCGACTTTGCCCGGCGGAATCATGGAAGGCATGAGCCGGCTCTTCGACGACAAAACCCGCGTCTTCGTTTTTCCGTCCAAGGACGATAAAATTTGCGCAACCGCCTCGACCTTCAATCCCGGACCACGCTTAAATTATTTGTATAAACATCTGATGCATAACGAATGGATCAGCGACATTTTGAATTGCGACGAGATCGACACGACCGTTTATTCAAGTCAGGTGCGCGAATGGATGGTTGCGCGCGATCCCCGTTGGAAGAAATATGTGCCCGAGAAAGCGCGTGCTTTAATCGAAGAGCGGCAGCTGTTCGGCTACCGGCCTTAAGCGCAGTCAAGCGCCGTCACGCTATTAGCCGCTCGCCAAAACGGCTAGTAAATATAACTTATGTACAACGCTACGTTTAAATTCCAGAAAAGAAATATCGCGTTGGCTCGGTGGTAAACCATCGGTCACCAGCTCGCAATCGAAAAATTATTTCAGCGTGCCTAACCAGTGCGACAAACACGCGACCGTTTGGCCGCTGCCGCCGCCTTCGAGCCACGCGCCCTCGGGCGAATCACGCCATTGGTAGATATCCAAGTGCGCCCACGGAACATCGCGCACGAAGCGCTCTAAAAACAATGCCGCCGTGATCGCGCTACCGAAACCGTCGGTCGCGTTCACGCAATCGGCGAAACCGGATGAGCTGCTGCTGTTATAGCGCTGGAACAATGGCATCACCCAATTCAAATCACCGACGGCTTGCCCGGAAGCGTGAATCGCCGCCGCTAATTTTGGATCATTGGCAAAGAGCCCCGCGAGTTGCGTGCCCAACGCCACTTTGATCGCGCCGGTTAAAGTGGCCACGTCGACGACGTAGCGGGGTTTTTCTTTCGCGGTGACGGCAACGTCGATGACGTCGGCCATGACCAAACGTCCCTCGGCATCGGTATTATGAATCTCAACGCTTAGACCGTTACGCGCGGTTAGCACATCGGAAGGGCGCATCGCTTCGGCGCTCACCGCGTTTTCGGCCAGCGCGAGGTAGGCATCAAGCGATTGCTTAATTCCGGTGCGCGCGGCCCAGTAAAGAAGCCCGAATACCGAGGCCGAACCACCCATGTCCTTTTTCATCAAGCGCATGCCCGAGGATGGCTTGATATCTAAACCACCGGTGTCAAAGGTCACGCCCTTGCCGACGAAAGCCACCGTCTTGCGGCCACCGGGCGGACGGTATTTCATGTGCACCATGCGCGGCGGGGTGGCCGAACCTTGGCCCACGCCGGAGATCAGCCCCATGCCCTCGCTCGCCAATTTTTTATCGTCCCAAACTTCAACCTTTACCAATTTCAGACCCTTCAAGAACTCTTGCGCGAAATTGGCGTAAGTAACCGGATTGAGTTCGTTCGGCGGGAGATTCACGAGATGACGGCTGATGTTCATGCCGGTGCCGAGCAGCGCAAGTTCGGTAATTTGCTTGGCCGGCAGCGGGCGGCCATTGTGCTTGAGGTTCAAACGCACTTTCGAGAGATCACCTTTTACGATCCGCTTGTAACGATAGAGCGCAAGCTCGAGCCCGACCAACGCCCAAGGTAGTTCAACATTGCTAAGCTGAAGATCGATTTCCGCGAACTCGACGTCGGCGCGCTCGAGCGTGGCGATCACCGCGCCCATCGCGTCGCGCACGCGTGCGGGCGCGCGGCTCTTAAGCGCGGGATCTCTTTCATTTTCGGGGCCGGCGAGCGGCGAAACCAACATCTTCACGCGATTCGCGGTATCGCTGACGCGCACGACGTTCGAAGCGTTTGCGTCGGTGTCGATGAAGTCGGCTTTCCAAATCTTAGGCGCGATGGCCCGCTTGCCTAGGTGAACGATGACGCTTGCTGATTTCTGACCCGCACCCGCCTCGGTACTTACATGTTGCAAGACCAGCGGATCGTGGGACAGTCCCCAAAACTTTTTAGCGGATTTAACGGCCATCTCGTTTCCTTTCCGAATGTTCGTTCGCTATCATATTCCCATGTCCCAATCCCGCTCAAACAATTTCAAAGTCGTTCAACTCAACGCCGAGAATCTTTTCCTCTTCTTAAGCGACAACACCGATCGCGATTGGAAGAACATGGGCGAAAAAGACTGGCAAAGGCTCTCGACCTCCAACGTGCCGAACAAGTCGCTGGTGAAGACCTTATGGCTGGCGGAGACCGTGCTCGACATGGACGCCGATATCGTCTGCATGAACGAAGTCGGTGGCATCGAAAGTCTGCACAACTTCGCCAAGTTATTTTTAAAAGGCAAATACGTGGCCCACCTGCTCGAAGGAAATTCGGATCGCGGCATCGACGTCGGCTTTCTGGTCCATCGTGATTTCTTGCATAAGGTCGAGTTGCGCACGCACAAAAACCGCCCCCTGGACTTCCTTTACCCTCACGAACGGGAGACGAATCTTTACTTCGAAGGCATGGCGCCCGAACGCCAGTTAAAGACCCACTATTTCTCGCGAGATTGTGCGGAACTCAGGGTTTACAAAGAAAACCAAGAAAGACCGGAGCTGATCGTCTTGAGCGTGCACTTAAAAAGTAAGCTCGACCCTGAGAACATCGATCCGCAAGGCAAACAGCGCCGCGAGGCCGAAGTGAAAACCTTGATGAAAATTTACGGCGAACTTCGCGCCGAATTTACGCCGGCGACCAAGATCATCTTAGCCGGTGATTTTAACGGCAGCGCCCGGCGGGGGGCGATCGCCGAAGAGTTCGCCGCCATGGCCGACTCGGATTTAGAAAGCGTAATTGATCTAGCGGGCATCAGCGGCGAAGAAGCGGCGACGCAACTTCAATTCAACCGCGGCGGAGGCATGAACGCGCTCCAGATTGATTTTATTTTTATAAGCCCGGATTTAAAAAATGAATTGAGCCGCGCCGAAGTATTTCGCTACCGCAGTGATTTGAAAGTTGCTTTGCCCTTGCCTAAAACTTTAGAGCAACGGACGTACCTTCCCTCGGATCACTTTCCGGTGCTCGCGACGTTTAACGATTTTCTCGGCTGATTATTTCTTCGCTTTCGCGGCGGGCGCTTTCACGTCGAGCAACTCGACGTCGAAGATCAAAACCGCATTGCCGGGGATCTGCTGGCGGGGCCGGTCGCCGTAACCGAGTTCGGGTGGAACGTAGAACACGGCCTTGCCGCCCTTTTTCAACATTTGCAATCCTTCGGTCCAACCGGGGATCACGCCCTTAAGCGGGAATTCGGCCGGCATATTGCGCTTGTACGAAGAATCGAATTCGGTGCCGTCGATCAAAGTGCCGCGGTAGTTCACGACGACGATATCATCGCCCTTAGGCGCGGCGCCGGTCCCAGGCTCGGTAATCTTATACTGCAAGCCGCTCGCGGTGACCTTGATGCCCTCGGCGTTTTTATTTTCCATTAAGAATTCGTCGGCTTTGGTTTTGTTCGTTTCCGATTGTGACTTTTGTTCTTTCTGGCGGTCTTCGCTTAGCTTCACCATCGCGGTTTGCATTTCGTCTTCGTTCAAGGCCGTCTCTTTGCCCTTGTATCCGTCGACGATGCCGCGGCTCAAGGCGCTTGAATCTAGATCGAGATTTTGTGACTTCAAGCTTTTGCCGAACTGCGCCCCGATCGTATAGCTCACTTGATCTTTAGGGGTTGAGGGCTTGCGATTGCAAGAGACCACCGAGAAGAGCGAAAGGGCGAGCAAAATCATGAAGCGTAATGGCATGTGAGCACTCCGAAGATGTAATGCCTCATGCTAGCCAGGACCGTTCCTTGACACAAGCTCTTTGCTCCAGCATTTTTGACCCACCATGTTTGAATCGACGACCAAAAAAATCAAGGTGGAAGTCCACCCGACGTACCTTCGCGACCAAAGCGATCCCGCACAAAACTATTATTACTTTTCATACAAAGTAAGGATCATTAACGAAGGCGAAAAACCGGTCCAATTGGTACGCCGCCACTGGGTGATCAAAGATGCCTTCGGCGTGATGGAAGAAGTGAGCGGTGACGGGGTCGTCGGCATGCAGCCCATGCTCAAGCCGGGGGAGACCTTCGAGTATTCGTCCTTCTGTCCCCTCTCGACACCGACCGGCTCTATGCAAGGCACCTACTACATGAAGGGTTCCAACGGTGAGGAAATTGAAGTTGAGATCCCGTTATTTATTCTAACCGAGCCGAATCACTATCACTGACGGCGACTACTTTACGAAATTGCGGCATGTACTTCTGAATATTTCCTTGCAGCACGGATTCGAACAACACAACTTCTGAAATTCCGTAGTCACCGAAGTGCTTGCGCCCGCCAAGCTGTACGAGGTCGGAAAGATTCATCGTGTTCCGAAATCGCGCGAGGGTCAGGTGCGGCTTAAATTCGCGGCCCGAGAGCGCAAAGCCGGCCGCGGTCAGACGTCGCGCGAGATCGGCCTGCAAATCCAAAAAATCTTGGCTCTCCTGCACGCCGATCCACAACACGCGTCCCTCGTCGCTCGAGGGAAACGCGCCGAGACCATGCATGCGCAGGTGCACGGGCAAGGCCGGTGTCCATTCTTCAAGCAGCGCTTTAAGATCGTTCGCTTGCCCCGGCACAAGCTCACCCAAGAACTGTACGGTGACGTGCCATAGCGCGGGCGGAGTCCAACGAACGTCTTGCTTGCGCCCTTCGGTCGTTCGCTTCAATTTTCCCATGAGTTGTTTCAACTCCGGGTTAAGATTCAAATCTTTAGGCACAACGGCGATAAATTGGCGTCCCACAAAAAATTCCTCCGCCTTCTAGTCTGAACATAATTCCAGAGGGAGGGGAAGCCTTGACCGTCTTCATGGGCGCGTGCGACTGGTGAGACCCCTATGAAATATATCCTGGCCGTTTTTTCATTAATAGCCCTACCCTGCTGGGCGACGGTATGCGGACTATACCAAGTCGAAGACTTCGGTGACCGGGTGCTCTACACGGTAACGCGCTTCAATCCGCCGCCGCAAAGCAAGCAAACCGTTTTTACGATCACGAATCCGGGCTCTCACTTGGTGCGGAACATGGTTCGTGGTTTGTGCTACTGCGTGGACGGCGTCGTTCAGCCGGATCCAGAATTCAACGGTGACGAGAATTATCAGTTGCTGACCCTCGAACGGGTTCAGGACAATGCCTATTCAGGCTGCTGGCCCGGTGTTGAAACCCGAGCCGCCGCGATTCGCTAGTAACCATTTTCGTTTAAAAGTGCCGTAGTACGTCACTCTGCTCAAGCTCTACTCGCGTATCGATGTTTTAGACATCGGCATACACCTTGCCTAAGCGTCTTAGTTCGTGGGGTGTATGATGACCGCTTTCGGTAATACATTTTTAGTTTTGGCTATTGCGATGAACGCATCGATGGCTTTTGCCGTGAAGATGGATGAAACCACTCACGACCAAGTCATTTCCCGTCTTGAAATGGGGATCGAGTCTTTAGAGAAAGGCGAGCCGGCACGCACGGGCGTGTTGCTTCGCCTCGCGGATCTGTACGCAGATCGCGCCCGTCTCAAAGCGATGAACGAGATGGAAGCCGGCTGCACGGAAAAGTGCCCGGGCTCCCGCGCCGACCGCGACCGTTCTATTAAGTTGTACAACGAGGCGTTGCCCCAAGTTGAAAAAGCTCAGCAAGGCCGCACCATTTTGCAAATCGCGCACGCGCACGCCTTGAACGACGAAGGCAAAAAATCAACCGACTTATATAATAAGATTCTGAAGGCGCCGAAAGGCGTTTACACTTCCGAAGTCAAAGCGATCGCCAATTCTTCATTGGGAGAAATCGCGTTTCGTAAAGCCGACTTCAAAACCGCTTTGAAACATTACGAAGCCGCACGCCGCGAAAACCTGAAGAACCGCGCTCTGGCCGAATACCGTATTTCGTGGTGTCTATTGAACTTAGGCCAAACGCAAAAGGCCACCGCTTCCCTCATCAAATTGCTCCGTGATCCCGAAATGCTGAGCACGCACACCGCCGACGGTAAAAGCGTGGATCACTCGTTCGTTCAAGATGTATCGAAAGACCTGGCGAAGTTCTTAGCCCGCGGCAAAGTGGGCTCGCGTGAAATCGCTTTGCTTCGTGATCTGAGCCCCGATGACATGCGCAAATCAAACTTGCACACGCTCGGTACCGAAACAGACCGCGTCGGTAATAAGAACGCTTCGCTCGTCGTCTGGGCCGCCTACGTTGACGAAGGCGATGTCAAGCCGATTGAAAAGCTTGAAGTCCAAGCTCGCGTTTCAAAGATCTTCTACGACATGAACAAACTCGACCTTGCCGCCAACGCATACGAAAAGACGATGTCTTTGTGGGCGAAGCACGGCTGCACCGGCGATGCCGATCTTTGCGGCGAACTTAAAACCCGCGTAAAGGCCATGGTTACGGCTTGGAATAAAGCGCAAGCGAAGAAACCGACGAACAATTTGTTCCGCGTTTACGTTGCTTACACGAATACGTTCACCGAAGACGTTGAAATGACTCACTGGGCGGCCGTGGTCGGTCGTGAGCTCGACAAACACCGTGATACCGCCACGTTATTCCACCGCGCGGCGGCCGGCGCGCACGCCGACCTGCAACAACCTGCCGACAAGCGCACCTCAGGCCTCTCGGAAAAACAGCTGCAAAACATCTTAGAAGGTTCGTTGCTCGGTGAGATTGAAATGGCCGAAGCTTCCAAAGACGTCAAAGTTCGCGAAGCCGCCTACAATTACTATTTGTCGATCAATTCGAGCGGCGACAAGGCTTTCGAAGTTCGCTACCAACGTGCACAGTTGCTCTACTCGACCAACCGTTTTCAACATGCATTTTCTGAATTCCATTACTTGGCTTCGCAGCCTGGTAAAGACAACCGCGACTTAAAGATCAAATCGGCGGATTTGGCACTCGACAGCTTGGTCGCCTTGAAAGACGATCAAAATCTACAAGTGCGCTCCCTCGAATACGCACGCTTTTTCCCCGAGCGTAAAGCGGAATACTTGAAGATCTCGCGTAAGGCGACCATGAATATCGTCGCCGGCAACCTCAAGAATGAAAAGTCGGTTGATAAAAGCGATTACAAAGCCAGCCTCGCTGCCTTGGCCTCCGTCAACATGGACGGCGCCGAAGATGCCGAGAAGATTAAGTTCTACAAAAATAAAATTGTGATCGCGCAAAAAGCCTTGGCTTTGGAAACCGTCACTTCGACCGCAAACATTCTTTTAGGCGTAAAGAAATTGAACGCCGAAGATAAAGAATGGGCTCTCCAACAAAAGGTTTGGGTCGCCGAACTTCAATTGAACTTCCACGAAGCCTACAAAATCACTTTGAAAATGGAATTGCCCGCGTTGAACAAAGCCGACCGTGAGCTGCGCCTGGCCCTGTTGGCCGATCTCGCCGGCGAAAACGCACGCAAACACCACGAAGCGTACTTAAGCCATAACCCGCCCATCCGCGCGGGCAACCTGGTTCGCATTACCTTGATCAAAAACTCAGGTAAACCTTGGAATGAACTCGACAAGCATATGGCTAAGTTAAAGCTGACGCCCGATTTGCTCGCCGGAATCTCGCTTGAAGTTTTCGCCCGGAACAAAGACTTAGCTAAGGCCGATCGCTTACTTAAAAACACTTCCATCGGCAAGTACCCCGCCGGCCAGACGATCGCCCGCCACTTGGAACTTCGCGACTTCTACGCTTTTGACCGCAAAATCCGCTCGCACCGTATTCACGGTTTTTCAGAGAGCGCGATGCAGAAAACTTTGAAAGAGCGTCTTCAGTTGATCGCGACCAGCGACAAGAACGCACAGATCGCATTCCGCAAACATGATTGGACCTTGCAGATCTTGAATCTCTCGCAGCTCGCCCGCGAGAACCGCCGCATGTACCAAGACATTCAATCGCTGCCCGTACCCCGCCGCCTCAGCAAAGAAGAGAAAGCGAAGTATACGGCGTTGATCAAGCAACAAAGCGAGCCTTACCTAGCGCGCGCCGAGAAGATCGAATCTGAATTGGGTGACATCTGGAGCAACTCGAACAGCGTCCAGAACGTTCAGACCGCTTTCATGACCGCTACGCCCGAGCTACAAAAACTCTACCGCGATGAGATCACGCCGTTAGCCGCAAACGCGCCTAACGGTGCCAAAAATCGTCTCATGAACTTGCTCAACACGCCTTACCGCCGGCCCTCGCAAAAAGACATTTTGCTGGCCCGCCGGGACCTCCAGGCGAACCCCTTCAACGTATCAAAAGCCGAGAGCTTACGCGCACTTGAAGCGCAAAACGGACGCCCCGCGATGGTCGCTTATTTGGATGAGCGCATCACGCAACTTAAGAAAGGTAAGAGCTTATGAGAGCCCTTATAGCGATGCTTTCGATTGGATTGGTAGTTGCAATCTCTAATCAAGCTGAGGCCGCAAAACCGAAACGTGCGAAAAGCGCGACTTCGGCGAAGAAGGCCTCAACGGGTAAGAAGAAAAAAGCGGCTCCGCAATCGAACGTGACCACAAGTCATAACTTCGATGATCACGGCGTGACCGGTGAGTATCAGATGCCCGACGAAGCTTTAGCAAAAGTTGAAAACGAAAAGTCGCTGGCGGATCTATTAGGGGTTCGCACGCACTTCAAAGACCGCCTCCTTGAGGCGAGTGAACAAGAGTGAGGGACGTGGGTATGTTAGCCGGACGCTTTGTACTCGAAAATCAGAATGGTGAAACGGTAAGAACTTTTACCGTGGATAGCGAGACGCTCTTTCTCGTTTACCGTCACGACTACCGTCGTATCGAACTTCACGCCGACTTGGCCGAGCTCGATAAAGAAGGTGTTTCGTACGACCTCCTCAAGAAGATGGCTTCGAGCGGCGTCGCCCGCCGTCCCGTTTCCTTAGCTAACGGCGGAACCTTCCGGTTCGTCAAAGAGATCGATAAAACCGCTAAGCTCGTTAATTTGCCCGAAGAAAACAAAGAACAAGAACGTAACATCTATAAATACGTCGCCGGCGGCCAACTCGCCATCATGGCTTTGATCTTCATCATCGGATTCTTGATCGAGCCCTTCTTTATTTCGAAGCCCGAAGAAGTCGTCGTCGAAATCCCGCAACAGTTCATCCAAAAACAAAAACAGATCACGGTTAACGCCGCAGAGAACAAAGTGAATCCGACCAAAAAGGTCGCGAACAAAAAAGTCGAGAGCAAAGTAAAACAAGTTTCTAAGACTTTGACCGCCAAAGTAAAATCGGCGCGTAAAGAAAATGCTCCGCTTCGCACAAAAATTAAAGTTGAAAACGTGGGCGCTTTGGGAGCGCTCGGTGGAATGCAAAACGGTTCGAAATCTTCGGCCGGTTTTAACACCAAAGCCATGAACGACTCCAAAGGGACGTCGTGGAATGGCGCAGGCTCGGGTGGAGTCGGCGGTATGGAACGTGCGATCCATGGTAAAGGCTTGATGGCCTCGGCCATGGGATCGGGCGGTCAGGTCGAAGGCGGCGGCGGGTACGGTACCCGCGGCAAAGCCGGCGGCGGACGTCCCGGTTACGGTTCGATGAACATGGGCGGCACGGCCGCTGCCTACTTCGAACCCGTTCAAGAAGAGGCCTTGGTTGAAGGCGGCTTGGATAAAGATCAAATCGCCGCGGTTATCAACCGTCACATCGGCGAAGTCATTTATTGCTACGAAAAAGGATTGCAAGTGCAGTCGGGATTATCGGGCCGCGTGGGCGTGAAGTTCACGATCAACGGTAGCGGGATCGTTTCGAGCGCCGCCCTTGCTTCAAGCTCCATCAACAGTGCCCAAGTCGAAGGCTGCGTGTTGAACCGCCTCCGCACTTGGAAATTCCCCAAACCCGTCGGTGGCGTGAACGTAAAAGTTCAATACCCCTTCGTCTTAAAGAGAGTCAGTCATGGGTAACCAATTACGTTCGGTTAATCTGAAGTTTGTGACCGCGCTCGTTATCTCTTCCGCATTGCTGAGCGCATGTCAGGGACAAAATCCCTTCAAGCGCGAGAGCAACCCTGTGAAGAATTATCCCCACTCGATGGAGAGCGGAAATCAACCGTACGTTCCCGGCCAAAAACCTGCCGTGGCACCGAAAGGTCCAAGCGTTGACGCCGGTAAAGTCGCTCCCGCGGCACCGCCCTGCTTCGAACCCGTAAAGATCGAAGTCGATCCTAATCACGGCAATTTGTTGCTGAAGTTTTCCGAGGAAACCGAAACTTCGTACAATTTGAAAATCACCTTAAACGGACCGCAAGCGGCCAAGGGTGAAGTGAAAGCCGATCGTCCCGAGAATTCAGAATTCCGTTTGATCGCACGCCAAGACAATACTTTAACTTACAAATTCACTTGGAAGCCCGCGAAGGGCGAAGCGGCGCAAACACCCGCCGAGACATTAATAGTTGGCCTCGACGGTCAACCCGCTCCCGGCGCGTGCGCCGGCGCGAAGAACCGCCTGACGTTGAACGTGGTCGTCTCGAAGGCCGGCAACGTTCCGTCCGTTTCTTTTCAAGAAGTAAAAGAGAAGATCAGCTACGGTGATAAGTTCGACTTCAAAGTCATCGTCGATGATTCGACCGCTTCGAAGGCCAAGACACCCACGATCAGCTTCGAAGGTTCGGCCGCTTTATATAAGTGCGAAGAAAGCAAAGCGCTTTCGGAAACCAAATACGAATTCCTTTGCCACTTCGATTCGACCGCACTTAAAGGCGTCGAGAAGATGTTGAACTCAGGCAAAGAAGCGTCGACGTCCTTCTCGGTCACGGCCACCAGCCGCGCCGGTGTTTCGAGCGCCGCGACCCCGCAAAAAATTAAAGTCATGTTCGAAGTTCAAACTAAGCCTACGCAAACTAAGTCCACGCCGTTACCCCCGCCCCGTCCGGTGGAGTTCGCGGCCCAAGGAGCTAAAAAATGAAGCGCTTATCTTTAGTCCTCTTAAGCCTTATGGCTTTCAACGCTTGGTCGGATGACCTCAGCGGTAAGATGAACGCCCTTGGCGCGAACAAGGAGCTGATGAACAAAGCTCGCGCCATCGACCCGCAAAACCGCGTGCGCGTCGTGCAAAACCGCGAAGTCGATCGCTACTACCGTTTCGAGTTGGGCATCAACTACGGAATGGCGGCCGGCGGTGATCCTTACGTCGACACCAACGTACTCGGCGGCCAAGTGGACTTCCACATCACGCCCCGCTACTCGATCGGTGCCCGCTATTTAAACAACAGCAATAACTTGAATGCCGAAGGCAAAAAAGTTTTCGACGCTAGCGAGCGCGAAGCCGCCGCCGGCAACACGAACTTCCGTCGTCCGGGCGTTGATTACGCTAAAGACACTTGGCTCGGCGTTGCGAACTGGTACCCGATCTACGGAAAAATGAATTTGTTCGACGCCACCGTTTCGCAGTTCGACATCTACTTCTTGGGCGGCGCCGGTCAGGTCAATTTGTCTTCGGGCACCTCGCCCGTTTACACCGCGGGCGCGGGCGTAGGCGTGTGGTTCACGCAACACTTCGCGAGCCGCTTGGAAGCGCGTTGGCAAGGTTACACCGACAAAGTCTACGACGGCGCCGGTTACCAACAACGCAATATCGATCAAACAATGTTAACGGCCACCGTTTCGTTCTTGCTCTAGTCCGAATAACACGAGGGAAGCGTTATGTTACGACGAGTTTTTATCATTCTGACTTTAGGATTCGCGCTGCAAGCGCAAGCGGGTCAGTTTGACTATTTACCTTCTTCAAGCCCCGCCGAGAAAGAGTTTCTCGCGCTGATGAACGCCGGCAATTTCCGCCAGGCTTTGACCGCTTGGAACTCGTCGCACGGCCTTACCTCCTTCGGTCAAAGCGCCGACGGTAAAGCCACTTACGCTTTCCTTATGTTGCAAAACGGTTTGAACCTTTCGGGCCTCGATCTCATTTTATCGACCAACGCAAAAAGTCTCGACGAACGTGTTTTAAAAATTTGGAAGACCGAACTTAAAAATAATGTTTTCATACAAAAAGGCTGGATGCAGACCGCGGGCTCATGGAAGAGCATTTATCAAAACGACCCCGTTAACTTGAAGATTAAGAACGCTAAAGATATCCAAAAAGCTTTCTCAATCGCCGAACTGCTTCCTAAAGACAACGCCAACGAAAAAGCCCGCGTGTGGTTTCACATCGCGACGCTCGCCCCGCAAATCAACCAAGTCGATTCCGCTTTGAGAGCTTTGAAACTTATCCGTGAATCGGGACAGACCGCGATCGGTCAAGACATCGTCTCCCAAGCCTACGGCCGTGCACTCTTCCAAAAAGGCGATCTCGACGCCGCGATGCAAGCTTTCCTCGAAGTTCCGAAGAGCTCAAGCCTTTGGGTCGAAACGGTTGAGGAACGCGCGTGGACCTCGTTACGTAAGTCGGACTTCGATAAAGCCGTCGGCGACACGATCACGCTGTTGTCCCCCGCCCTCGCTCCGTTAGTCGGTCCCGAAAGCTATTACTTGGCTAACTTGATGGCGTTGAAGTCTTGTGATTATCCCCGCATCTTCAAAAACAGCGAGATCTTCAAAACCCGCCACTCGGCCCGCTTAGCCGCGATCCAAGAATTGGCGAAGACCGGTACCAATAAAAACATCAATGCTTTGTTCCAGCGTTTTGACGACAAAGGCATGAGCGTCGAAGGCGCCGGCCCCTTGGTCGAAACGATTCCCCGCGCCGCCTTCCGTGACGCGAAGTTTATCCGCTTCATGGAAACCCGCCGCGCTTGGTTGAGCGAAGGTAAAAAGGCCGCCGAGCTTTTGGCCAAAGGCGAAGCCTTAGGTTCAAATTCGGTTCTTCAACGCATCCCGAACGACGCGCGTACGATCTCTGATCGCTTAAAACAATTGGCCTTCCAACGCGTACGTGTTTTAGCCGGCGCCGAAGTTCAAGAGTACCGCCAGAACTTAAATAAGATGCACATCATCGAAGGCGAAGTGATCCAGCGTTTAGCCGTCGACGAGACTTTGAAAGGTCAACGTTCGAAGCTCGCGAAGACAGAAGACACGGGCGACGTTTTAGTCTTCCCGTACAGCTCTGACGAAGTTTGGTTTGACGAATTAGACAATTACAAAGCCCGGGTCAAAGACTGCCCCGTGCTCAAAGGGGCTTCTTTATGAATAACCTTACACGTTCATTGTTAGTGATCGCCGGTTCGCTGGTGCTCGTCAACTGCGCGGCCAAAGCCCCGGACTTGACCGGTTCACCCCGCCCGGCCCCGGCGCCGCCCGCGATCGCGCCCAAGAAGCCGGACGCACGTAACTTCGAACGCAATTTCTTTTTCTCGCGTTCCGAGTCGACAGTGAAGCAAGACAAGCACGACAACAACGAAGTTTCAGTTTTGTTCCGCGTGCAATCAAACGACGGTAAATCGGTCAACCAACTTAAGAACTTCGACTTCAAAGTTTTAGAAAACAACGTTCCCGTTGAGAAGTTCGCGGTTAAGGCCAGCGAAAAGAAATCTTACCAAGTCGTCGACATCGTGTTCGTCGTGGATATTACCGGTTCGATGGGCCCCTTCATCGAGTACGCTAAAGTCCGTTTGGATGAATTCATCCGCAAGACGTACCCCGAATACCATGTTCGCATGTGTCTTTCGACTTTCGGCGATTACGTCGTGACCAAGTGCGATCGCTTCTACGACAACTCGAGTCCCTCGCAGGTTCGTGAATTCCGCAATGCTTTGGCTAATCTTTCAATCAAACGTGGCCAAGGTGAATACGCCGGCGAGCTCGATTGGGAAGAAAATCCGATGCGCGCGCTCACCGAAGCCACCAAAGCTCCGTTCGCGGCCGACTCGCAACGTTTCGTAATTTTGGTTAGCGATGCCGACTTCTACAGCCCCGAAAAACCCTCAAAGTTTTTCGATAAGCACCAAGCCCGTCCCGAGACGGTCGCGCCCGGTATTGCCGAAGTGAACCAAGCTCTGCAAACTTCGAACGTTAAAGTGTTCGGCGTGACTCCCCCCGCGGAAGGTTACAACTCGCCCATCGCCGGCCAGAACGAAATCACCAAAGAAGGCGAATGGTTTGAGTTCAAGAAAGTCATTGCCAAGCAAATCACCTTAGACGTGATCTTCGGTAAGATTTTGGAACGTATCAATACGACTTACAAAATCACTTACGTAGTCGAACAGAACCAGGGCTTAAGCCCCTCGTTATCGGTCGACAAACGTGACGTTAAAGTTTCGACGCCCCTCGGTGTCGTCACACGCGAATCGGTCACCAGCAGCTTACCCACGGGTCGCCCCGAGTATAAGCAAAAATGGAAAGTTTCCGAGCAACCGATCCGCGCCGACTCCGTTCGTGCCTGGGTCGACGGCAAGCCTTTGGATAAAAACCAATTCCAAGCTCAGGGCGGCGAAATCACGCTCACCCAAGTTCCCAAAGCGGGCGCTTCGCTGAAGTTCGATTACTTTTACGAGAACATCGAAAAGAACTTCCGTATGGAAACTCTTTCGTTCGACGGTAACCTGACCTCGGCCAACACCAAAGTGTGGTTGAACGAGAAGCCGGCTCGCGCGCAAGACATCGTCTTCTCGCCCGACATCGAAGGCGACACCAGCGTGAAGTTGGGCCCCGAGGTCTTGGGCGCGGGCGATCCTTACGATATCCGCAAGAACGAATCGCTCAAGATCCGTATCCAACACCAGCCCTAATGTAAAAGACCGTGGTGAAACGAGCAGAGAGTCGCAAGATTCTTTGGCTCGTTCGATCCACCGCGACTCACTTCATGGATGTGGTGAATATCAACCCACCGGTCATTTTCGCAGCGCCGTCCGTTCTGTTCGAACGTGCACTTGCCTTTATCTCTCATAAATACCGTATGTTTCTGCTCGGCCGTGAGTGGCTTTCGAACTCTGTTTAAACAGAGTTCCTGACCCCGTGGTGAGGTTCCGGTCCGAATTCCGGACTGAGCCCTGCTTACCGTAATCGCCTCTGCCGTAGCGGTATCTTTCGAAGCTTGATTGTGCCGTTCATTTTGAGAATCGAATTGGCGTTTAGCTTTACGTTTCATGGCGCGCTCCGCTCTATAGACCGGATCATGCCGGAACAGATAAGCATCCAGTGCCGCTTCAATCGCCGCGCCCGGTCCGGATTTTAACCCACGCTGGGCCTGAAGCGATTCAACGCGCTCTAGTTTTTTTAAGAATTCAGATGAAGCCGAAAGCTTCACTTCAAAAAATTCATCCGACAAAGCCTTCACCCTTTCGCGCCCGGCCTTCGGATTGATCCGAGCCACTTCGCGATCGATCTTTTTCATGGTGTTCTTCAGCGCGAAAGCGATTAGTTCGGAAGCATTCTCTTTATTAATCGTCGATACTATTCGGCTCGCCTTTGAGATAGTTAGGCCGGACGTCACCAGCTCAGGGAACTCCAATGCCTTCCGAGCGACGGAGATATAGGTGTAAGCCACGGATTCGCTAAAGGTAATGATATCGACCGCGTATTTAAAAACACTGGAGCAGTTGAAAGCACGATGCAGCCTTGTGCGCTCCACTTCCTGGAGCAAACTAATAAATTCGATTTCCATCTTCCCGTAACGTTCACGAAAATGGACAACCTTCTTATGGAGGCATTTGTGTTTCGGTGTCATCGCCTTCTCCTTTTTCAGAACTTGTATCATGGGTTTTAAGATAGATTTTCTGAGCGATTCTTGATCCGAATCACGAGAGTTATTTGAATGCTGCTCACCAGCCTTAAGAAGGCCGTATTTATCAAAATCGTTTTCAAACTTAAAATGCGGATATTCGCTTCTTAACAAGGCAATGGAGAGCACGAAAAATGCGTCAAATATTTATTGTTGCGTCAGAACATTTACGACTCTGTTTAAACAGAGTTGCAGCTTTTGTTTGAACAGAGTTTTAGATTTTGTTTGAACAGAGTTCGGGGATTCAAGGCCTCATCCTAGCGGTGCCGGAATCTTCCATCCTTGAGAGTGGCTTCTCGTCGCCTTCCGGGCGCCGAGACTTAAATAATCTGGGAGATTTTATTTTTTCTTGATGAAGGCCGGTCGGATTTCATTACAATTCCGTCCGAAAAAATCCATCCGAAATTTTATTCTCTGCCCGCCCGGACGGCGGGCAGAAAGGCCGTCGCAAGGACGGAAAAATCTCCGCACCGCAAAGATCCGCCAGCCGAGCAAGCAACTCTGTTTAAACAGAGTCGCCCTAAGCCGCCATCTTTTTTATATTATCTAGCCGGATCTGTAGCGTCCGGACTTCGTCTTTCAATGTTTTGTTCTCACGCAACACCGCCGCGAGCGTTCGCTGAAGTTGGTAGACTTCCGCCGGCACCGTGGCGTCCGGCGGAGCCGAGATCAAGCCGGGTGAAGGTACCGCGGGGCCCGTTGGTGCGCTGACCACTTTCATCGTGTCCGGTGCGCCCTTCGACCCACCGAACTTGGCGGCCACTCCGCCGTATTGGACTTGGAGCTTGGATTCAAAATCTTCGGAAATAGTGAGACCGGCGTCGAATTTCTCCGGGAGCAATTCACGATCCTGAATCATCTTACGGGCTGACTCCACGACTTTAAATAAAGACGACTGGATCTCTTCCGGCTTGGGCTGATTCTCGGTCAACACGTCACTGACCCGGCGCAAGTCTGACGTTGAATAGAACTGCAGAATCTTCGGCTTTTGTTCGGGCGTAAGGCCTTCGAGCGCGTAAGATTGGCTCTTGATCGGTAAAGCTTTGAAGATTTCTACGACAACCTGATCCGGCCACGAAAACACGCGGTCCAAAGTAATCATCTTATCGCGGAGGGCGGCGGCCCAGGGCGCACTTTCGCCTTCGATCATCTCAAGGAACTTTTCCTTCTTCGCCGGACCGAAAGTTTCGATCAAGGACAGAAGCTGGATGAAGCCCCCACTTTTTTTGTAGCGCTGAAGTGAACTCATCTTATGGTTTCGGCTTGTTTGAACCCTGGCTAAACGTCTAAGCGCGGCAGGTTTTGAGAATGATCAAGAAAACCGGATGAAGCCGTATCGCTGTGAGACACAATCTGTTTACTAATTTGATACTGTATTCAACATCGTCAGTCGTCTACTCCACGTTCACTCCCCACTGGTTTTTATGTTGCACAGACTAACGTCGGGGTCCGAGTTTCCGATAAGCTTGAGTGGGGATAAAAGTGAGCCAGTGCTGGTTAAGAACGTTGCCGATTATTGCCTTCCTTTCGGGAGGCTTATGTTTCTTTCAAAATTTCTCACTCGATAACGACTATAAGGACATTCGTACGATGGCGCCGGAAGGCATTCCGGCCGAGCCTGCTTCGCCTTATTTTCCGGAACATACGAAGGCCACTTCGATGACCGCCTTAGGCAACGAAATATTGAAGCACAACTTCAACGACGACGTGAAACACCTCGAAAATAAAATTGAGGATTGGTCAGGGATTGAAATGCACCGTGGACCGGCGAGCGCCGGGCCCGCGACCGTCGCGGCGGCACCGGCACAAACGAGTTATCGTTTGCGCACGGGGCACTTGGGACAAGATAAGATCGGCTTCCGCTTACAAAGTGAAGTTAACGTAAAGTGCGAATATTCGGCTCTTAAAAACGAGCTGCAAGTGGTCGTCGACAAATCCTTGGGCCTTCACTCAAGCGTGTCGTTCCGTCACAACACCGATGACCACAAATCATCGCTCAATTTTTCTTACGCTTGGTAGCCGGCGTCTTCTTTGACGCGGGTTCGCGTGCTTTGAACGGACCGCCGTCGACTTTCTCGGCTAGTTTCAATATCGCCTGCGCATAGTCAGTGCTGTTGTTGTACTTCAGCAGCGCTTTCACGAATGTCTTATCGAGCCCGGTTTTCCAGCCGTTGTCTTTCAAGTAAAACGCTACGCTCTGAATGGCATCCTGCGCGCGATTAAGATCCGGGCTGACCGACTTATTCGGTGATCTTGCCCATCGCAAGTAGCTCGACGGGATAAATTGCGGAATACCGAAAGCGCCCGCGAACGAGCCGCGTAGGCCGCGCATTAACTTAGCATCTTTAGCGTGCATCTTTTGTAGAGCGGCCAGTTCTTCGAGCGCCCACGTTTGCTTCTTCAACGTGCGTTTCTCGATGTCGGCTAAGTTTTTCTTAGAGATGACCGGGGCGAAGAGATGAGCCGCCCGCTTTAAGTGCGCGACCACTTCGGGGCGAGGCGCTTGCAGAAGGTGCAAGTAGACGCTCGCGACGTGAAACCGGCCCTGATTCACGCCGTGGCGTGATTCCAGCCACAAGAGGCTCGCGATCACCGATTTGGAAACGCCGTGCTCTTTTTCGGCGGCGGCCAGACTTTTCGAATTGGCCGACATGAAGGTTTTTACCGTCTCGGCCGCGTCCTTCGACACTTGCACTCCGTGGTCGTCGTGTTTGCGCAAGAAGAGTAGAACGTTGAGTTCAAGCGTTTGCTGAAAGTGTTTGGCTTCGTAGGTTTCTTTGAGAACTTTGATAAAGCTCTTTTTAAACTTAGCCTTTTTCAGGCGCGCTTCGACGTAGGACCAATCGGGCGCCGGCACTTTGACCGCCGCCGGGGCGCGCGACTTCGCCGAGCCTTGGGGCTTCGCCGGAACTTGCGGCTTCGCCGGACTCTGCGGCTTCGCCGATACGGCGAAGGTGCAAAGAATCAAAATGAGATAAACGAAACGCGGGTTCACCCCGCACTATCGGAATATTAGAGGTCCCCGCTAAGGCTAGTTCGGTGAGCTAAGGCGCTTCAGGCCCGGCACGCACCGAAGCTCTACGGGCATATCAGAACCGGCTGGGGCGTAGGGTTTTACGACGGCTAACCTCACCGTCTCGGATTCAAGAACGATCGAAACAGATTTGAGGCCTGAGGGAAATTCTTTCGAACTCATCGTTGCCGTGTAAGCACCGTTGGCCGAATCTAAAAACTTTTGCACCCGTCCCGGCGGGCAAGCCGACACGGCCAGTTCAACGGCGATGTTGGAAAGCGCGTCGTCTTGATTGACCGTGACACTGGTGGCCGCGTAGGCCGAGGTAGAAATTACCGTAGCGAGGGCTAAAACTGTCGTAAGCTTATACACTGGGAACGCTCCGTAGGGATGAGATTGAATTCAACGTTTACGGAGGTTTTTGATTACAAGACTTATGCCGCCCGCCGATAAGTCGGTATGCCGGATACAAAGACCATATTGTTTTTATTAGTCGTGGCCGCCCTCTGCTTCTGGGCGCTGGAGAAAAAGTTCAGCGCCATGGACGGTCCGTTAGATAAATTCGATACGCACCGCTAAATTAAGCGGCCTTCTCGAGGAAGTAATCCACAACGAGATTACTGCGGCGAAGAGCGAACTCTTCGTAGCTCCCCAATTGCAAAACCTTCGGCGCCCCAATTACCGCGTCGCGGAACGGAAGTCCCTCGAGCAGCTTGGGGGCCTTTGGTTTTAGTAGGATGACCGGCATAATTCGCTCCTTCGAATTCTCCACCGGTTTACTCTCCGTCTCAGAGTAGAAAATATCCTTGTGCTCGAAGATCCTAGCCACTTCCGGCTTGTAGATCGTGTCGTGCACGTCGATCAGAATAAAATTCTCCTTTTCTGCATTCGGCCGCGCGCCCCGCCCCACCATTTGGGTGAAGAGCGTATCGCTCTCTACGGGACGCGCGACGATAATGGTTTCGACATTCGGCACATCAAAGCCCATGGCCAGCATCTGAACGTTAACGAGCACTTGCACTTCTCCTTTGCGAAATCGCTCGATCGCCAGGGCATTGATCTTGTCGGTCTTCGATTCCCACTTGGAATGAACGACCGTCGCCGAAATCTTATGCTTTTCAAACTCGCGCAAGACGCCCATCGCCTCACGCACGGATCCCGCGAAATAAATGGTCTGTCCTTTCATATGCGGGACGGAATCTTTAACAATTTTTATGTAACGTTCTTCGCGGCTCGAAAGTTCGACGCGCGATTTTTGGACGAGCATCCCGTTTTTAAAAACGGGGTTGAACTTCTCGCCCGTCTCGAGCCTGACGACTTCGCATTTTACGAGAAACTCGGGCACGAGATCCAAGTATTTGAGCTGCGCCGCGAACGGTAAATGAGCCATATTGATGGGCGGGGTCGCCGTCAATAATACGGTGGGAACATTTAAACTTTGCGCGAACTTCTGCACCGAGTTTAAACGCAATTTCTTCCAGCCATGATGACCTTCGTCGATAACGACCAGGCCAACTTTCAAAAACTCGGCGAGCTTCGCTTGGCGTGCGAAGAAGAGTGCCGAAGTGGTGATGATCACTTGCCCCTCACCGCCCGCTTTGAACTCCTCGAACAAAGAGATCAATTGACCGTCGCCGCCCAACCGGCGGACGCGGGCCGCACCGTCTTCGAAGCATTGGCACATCGTCATCGCGTGTTGATTTGCGATCTCCCAGCTCGGGGCGACGACTAATACGTTCTTGTTCTCTTTTAAAAGTTGTTCGTGGAGGAACGCGTGAACGACGTAGGTCTTACCCGCGCCCGTCGGTAGTTGTACGGCAATGGTCGGCAAGTTCTGTTTGAAAAATCCGGTCAACTTTTCGATCGTCTGTTCTTGATAAGGCCGCAAACCTTGCGCGGCTTTTAGGGGCATGAACCGGAATTGGCTTTTGGCCGCTTCGTCCTTCATCCGCCGGAACTCTTTGTCGATGTTTTTAATCCCGAGCAATTGTTGCGCGGTTTCCAAACTGACGTCACGGCTCTCGTCTTTTTCGATTTCGGATTCGATTCTGTTTTTGAGAAGGTCGGTGACGCTTTCCATGCGGATCGGTAAAGCAAGCGCGGGGCCTTCCCGCTCTCCGCTTAAAACGCTTCCCGATTGGAAAAAAGGAAGGGTGAGCCGCGAAACGGCTTACGCATAACCGCCGGTTATAGAAGTCCTAAAAGCATGATGATCAGGCCTACCGCAAATCCGCCGCCCAAAATCTTGCGGTACGCGGGCACGGTCACCGCCAGGTAGATGCCGGAGACGGTGACCAAAATCAGCGCGAGCGCGAAAGCTGTTTCGAGCCAGCGGATAATCTTGGGACCGTGACCCTTATGGATTTCCATGAACCGGCGGAGGATATCGGGCTCTAACTTGTAGACGGTCGCGCCGGCCTCCGACTTCGTCGCCATGTAGTGCACCCGTGAGGATGGGCGGAAGGTGAAATCGTTGTTGTTCACGCGGATATACTCGAAATCAAAATCGATGTTGTTCGCTTTGAACTGCTCGCGAAAAAACGCGTCGGTATTTTCGCCGGGTACCGGGCCGGCAATCTTGAAGGCTTCGACCTTGGCCTGCTCCCCTTTGATATCCAGTAAGTAGAGCCCGCCGCTCAACGGCAGTATTAATAAAAACGGCATAAAGAGCGCCGACAAACCTAAGTGCAGAGTTACGAGCGTGGAACGTTTCAAGAAAATCCCCCTGGTTCGTTAGGCTTGCCGCAGCCCGGGCTTCGGGTCAACGGCCCGGGACGTACCGGTACAGTTGAAAGTGTGTTGAATACGTACCGCGTTTAAAAACTTCCCTAATATTTATGCCTAATCGGACGTAAGGTGGATACATGAGCATCTTTATATATCTACTGATTGCCTCAACCGGCCACGCCGCCGAGATCCTGACTTGGGAGCAATGTGTGCAAGAAGCGCTGGCGAATAACCCGGCCCTTCGTGCGAGTAACGAAAAGCGCGCGGCCGCGGAGGCCAACGTGAAAGCCGCACGCTCGGGCTTCTTTCCGCAACTGAGTGGCTCGCTAGGTTACACAAAAACCGAAAATAAAACCGGGACCGCGCTGCCCGGTGCCGTGGGTTCCGAATCCAACGGCGATAGCTACAGCGCGCAGTTAACGCTAAGCCAAAATCTATTCGCGGGGCTCGTCGATCAAGCGAAAGTCGATCAGGCTAAGGCTAACCGTGATTCGGCCGACGCGGCCTTGCTCGCGGTCCAGGCGCGAGTGATGGCCGATCTCAAAACGGCATACGCTTCGTTAAATTTTGCGCAGAGCTCAAGCTCACTGCAAGAAAAGATCATCAAGCGCCGCCGTGATAATTTAAACCTGATCCAACTTCGATTCAGGAGCGGTCGTGAAAATCGCGGTTCGGTTTTACTTTCGCAAGCGAACACCGAGCAGGCCGTACTGGATCACCTCACCGCCATGAATTCGGTCGAAGCGGCGCGCACGGATCTGGCGCGGGTCCTTGGCCGAGAACCCGGCGAGTTTACTCTGCAGGGTGATATCCCACTTTCGGCTTTACCCGCCGAGGTGCCGAACTTTCGCGCGCTGGCAAGCGTCGCCCCGGATATTCAACAATCCCAAGCGGAATTCGCCGTGGCTTCGGCCGGAGTCGTTACCGCCCGCGCCGGTTTCATGCCCTCGCTAGCGTTAAACGCCAGCACCGGCGAAACGGGACGGGAGTGGTTCCCCGACCGTGATAAGTGGTCGGTAGGCGCGACGCTTACGCTACCGATCTTTAACGGCGGCCGGGATTATTACGGAACCCAGAGTGCTTCGGCGTCGTTGATGGCGGCGCGCGCGACGCTCGACAACGTCACCCGCGACAAGACCACGAAGATGCGCCAAGCGTACAACGCTTACGCCGAAGGTATTCAGAAAGTGAAAGTCGACACCGGCTTTCGCGAAGCCGCTGCTCTGCGCGCTGAAATTGCACGGGCACGGTACAACAACGGCTTGATGACCTTCGACGATTGGGACATCGTCGAGAGTGATCTGATCACGCGCGAAAAAGCGATGCTCCAAAGCCGCCGTGAATTGAACCGGCTCGAAGCCGAGTGGTTAGCCATTCAAGGAAAGATTTAAAGACCGAACATGAGGAAAAGGATTTCGCCATGAAAAGACAATTCAAGATCATCCTCGTTTTTATTTTGATCCTCGCGGTGGCCCTCGGGATTTATTACTACCGCAAAAGTTCGGGCGAAGGAGCCGTAACGTTCCGAGAAGTGCCGGTTAAAAAAGAAAGCATTGAAATTACCGTCTTAAGTACCGGCACGGTCGAACCGCAAAATCGTTTGGCCATCAAACCACCGGTCGCGGGCCGGGTCGAACAGGTTTTGGTTAAAGAAGGCGAAGACGTAAAGCGGGGCCAAATCTTAGCGTGGATGAGTTCGAGCGAACGCGCCGCCATGCTCGATGCCGCCCGCAGCGACGGCATGCAAGCGGTCAAACGCTGGGAGAAGAACTACAAACCCACGCCCATCATGGCGCCGATCGACGGTACGATCATCCTCCGCAACGTCGAGACCGGGCAAACGTTCACCAACACCGACGCGGTCTTCACCATGTCGGACCGCTTGACGGTCAAAGCGCAGGTGGATGAAACCGACATCGGTAAAATCCAGGTCGGCCAAAGCGTACGATTGACGTTGGATGCGTACCCCGAACAAACGATCGAAGCGAAGGTGGATCAAATCGCCTTCGATGCACAAACCGTGAACAACGTGACGACGTACGTGGTTGAAGTGTTGCCGCTAGAGACCCCACCGGTCATGCGCAGCGGGATGACGGTCAACGTGAATTTCGAAATTCTTAAGCAAGACGAAATCGTCACGATACCGAACGAAGCGATAAAAACCGAAGACAAGAAGAAAACCGTTTTACTCAAAGCGCCCGAAGGCCAAGAACCGCGCACCGTAGAAATTCAAACGGGAATTTCCGACGGTAAAAAAACGGAAGTCAAAGAGGGCGTCATCGAAGGCGACGTCGTGTTGATCGCCGAAAAGGCCGTATCCAAAGCGGCTAAGGGCGGCGCCAATCCCTTCATGCCTTCGCGCCCGACGGGCCGCCGAGGCAGATGATTCAGCTGAAGCGCATTACGAAAACCTACGCGATGGGCGACACCGCCGTGCACGCGCTCAAAGATGTGTCGCTCACGATCGAGGCCGGGGATTTTATCGCGATCATGGGCCCTTCGGGCTCGGGCAAATCAACGTTGATGCAAATCCTCGGATTGCTCGACCGGCCCGGCAGCGGCACCTACGAATTGCTCGGCAAAGAAGTCGGCGATCTCGATGAGGATTCACTCGCCGCCCTCAGACGCAAAGTGATCGGTTTTATCTTTCAACAATTTAACTTGCTCCCGCGAACGAGTGCTCTCCGCAACGTCGGTTTGCCGCTGCTCTATTCCGAACGTAAAATTGATTTAGAACGCTCTAAGCATTTGCTCGAAAAAGTTGGGCTAGGAAACCGTCTGGATCATCAGCCGAATGAAATGTCGGGCGGCCAGCAACAACGGGTCGCGATCGCGCGCGCGTTGATCAACAATCCCCTGCTCATCTTAGCGGATGAACCGACCGGAAATTTAGATTCGGCGTCGGAATCGGAAATTTTAAATCTCCTTGAGGAGTTGAATAGAGACGGCATCACCGTCGTCGTCGTTACCCACGAAGAGGAAGTCGGGCAACGTGCAAACCGCATCATCCGCATGCGCGACGGCGTTATTCATTCGGACGAACGCAGCCGCGCGCTAACGCCACCGAAGACCGCGCCCCGCCTACACGAGGCCACGCACGAGGCTTTCCGGTTCGCGTTTATCTTTCAATATCTGAAGCAAGGCTTCGATAATCTCTACGCAAATAAGATTCGCACGGGCTTGTCGATGCTCGGGATTTTGATCGGCGTCGCGGCCGTCGTCGCGATGTTGGCTTTGGGTAAGGGTGCAAGGGCGGCGGTTGAACAACAACTCTCATCCCTTGGTTCGAACTTACTTACGGTACGCGCCGGCGCCTCACGCGGTCCGGGCGGGGCCCGCTCGGAATCGGGCAGCACCACCCGCCTCACCCCGAACGACGCCCGCGCGATCGAAACCGGCATCACCAACGTGAAGGGCACATCGAGTTTGGTCAACGGCCGGGTGCAAGTCACCTTCGGCGGCGAGAATTGGAATACGAGCGTGATCGGCGCCGAACCTTCTTACGCGCGCATGCACGCAGCCGAACCCGAGCGTGGCCGCTTCTTCACCGAGGATGAGAATCAGCGCCGCACGCGCGTCGCCGTGATCGGCGCGACCGTGGCCAAGAATTTATTCGCGGGCCGTGATCCACTGGGTGAAGTTATCAAAGTAAATAAGGTCAGTTTTCAAGTCATCGGTTTGCTGCCCGAAAAAGGTTCGGGCGGCTTTATGGATCAAGACGATCGCATCATCGTGCCGCTCGGTACGGCCATGCGCCGCCTCCTCGGTAAAAACTACGTCGACGCCATCGAAGTTGAAGTCACGAACACCGAAGTCAGCGGCACGGTTCAGGACGAAACGATGGACCTCATGCTCAGCCGCCACAACGTCAGAGAATCCGCGCGTGAGGATGCTTTCAACGTAATGAACATGGCCGAGATCCAGGCGGCGCTATCCTCTTCGACGAAAATCATCACGTTGTTGTTATCTATCATCGCGGCGATCTCGCTAGTGGTGGGCGGCGTCGGGATCATGAACATCATGTTAGTCTCGGTAACCGAACGCACGCGTGAAATCGGTTTGCGCAAAGCCATCGGCGGTAGCCGTCGCGATATCCTCGCGCAGTTCTTGGCCGAAGCGGTTATCATTTCGATGATCGGCGGCACGCTCGGCATCGGGCTCGCGTTCATCGCGACGCTCGCGATGTCGGCCTTCGCGGGCTGGGCCACTTCGATTAGCTTGGCTTCCGTGTTTTACGCATTCACGTTTTCGGCTTCGGTCGGAATCATCTTTGGTTTCTATCCCGCTCGCAAAGCCTCTCTGTTGCAACCTATCGAAGCGCTCCGCCACGACTAGAAGTTCGACACCAGAAATCTGACAGTGTTCGTCTCAGGATGAGATGTGTACACTTTCCCTCCTTTCGCAATGCTCAACGGTCATGCTCAAATAGAGATACGGAGATACCCATGACCACCTACTTCACGATTTTGCTGACTTTCCTCTTCCTTACCGCTTGCGGATCGAAAAGCACGGGCAACAGCGCGGCTTCGAGCGTTCCGCTCGCCACCGATGTCTTAGCGCCCTCTTCTTTGATCGCGACGGTTTCGGCCTCGTCGGTTGCACCCGGCGCAATCGTTACGGCAAGCGTGATCGGCGGTACCGCTCCTTATACTTGGGTCATTACGAGCGGCGGCGGAACTTTAAGTTCGAGTGCAGGCACCAGCGTGGTCTACACGGCGGGCCCCACGGCAGCGCTCGCCTACCTTACGGTGACCGACGCGGTAAGCGCGACGACCACGGTTTCGGTGAATATTAGCACGGGCGGCACGAGCGTAGGCACAACCGCCGGCAACGTTTGCCAAGGCAATTACGCAATCACGTTGGGTGCATTATCGGCGACGGCGCAATTCACGACGACCGGCACCACACTCTCGGGAACTTTACTCTACGCCGGTTACCCGTTCACGGTTCAAGGCACTTGCGCTCCTACGGGCGTAAGTTTTGTCTTAGCCGAATCCGGTGACACGTTCACCGGCACTTTCACCAATCCGAACAACGCCGCACGCGCTTCGATCGCCGGCACTTACCAAAACGTGTATTACAACAGCACGCAAAATTGGACGGCTACGCCCCAGTAATTTAGCGATCGGAAGATTGATGACCCGCGGATTCGCTTTCGTTTTATTTGTTTCGACATTTCTTAGTTTTCAAAATTGCGCGAAGGCGAGCTTCACCACCTCGGCGGCGAGCCTCGCGTACCAAACGTGCACCCAACAACTCGGCACCACCGACTTCCCGATCAAAGTTTTGTTCGTCGCGGACACCTCCGGCTCGAACGCGGGAACGGGCGGGTCTGATCCGGCCAAGCAAGTGCGCGGTGGATCGATCAACGAGTTTTTCAATACTTACCGCGCGAAAACGAATTTTTCGTGGGGCTTTTTAAAGTTCAGCGGCTCGACGGCCTCAAGCTTTATCGGCAGCACCGCCAATCCGACCTTTACGGCGAACACCACGGCGATGCAGTCGGCGCTAAGTTCGTTCTACACAACCTACGACGACGGCTTAACGCCCTACGCAGCGGCGCTCAATCTTACGCGCCAGACGCTGCTCAACGACGCCGTCTCCGCACCCGCCGCGACGAAGTACGTCGTCGTATTTTTATCCGACGGCCTGCCCGATCCCGCCGTTTCGGATCCCGTCTTGAGTGCTTTGGTGCAATCGATTTCGACCGTTCGTCCCGGGCAAGTTTCCTTTAACACGATTTATTACGGCGACGTTGATGCCGAAGCAAACGCACGCTTAAAGAAGATGGCGGCCGTCGGCGGCGGGCAATTTCTCGACACAAACGCTAGCGCTACCGGCAAAGATTTCGTAATCAGTGACGTCATTAACGTCGCGGGTTTAAACTGCGGAAGTGCAAACTAAATCCGCCTCTCTCATTTTCATTTCGCTAATCACTTTTCTTAACTTCAACGCGGTTGCCGCCCCCGCCGAACGTACGTGGAAACCTCTGCGCAAAAGCGATTACTGGATCGACGCCGGACTTCTCGCGGGTGCGGTTCTCGCGAATACGCAAATCAAACAGCAGAGTGGCGATCTTGGCCACGCCAACTTCATCGACGACCGTGGTCGCGATGCGCTCCGCTTCTCTTCCTCAGGTCAGAGGCACGACGCCGCGATGTGGAGCAACGCAGGTTTGGTCGCCGCGGTTGCGCTCCCCGTTTTCGGTGCGCCCGCGCTGACCGGGTTGCGGGATAACAACTGGAATTCCGCCGCGCGCATTTCCAACATCAACGCGCAGGCATTCGGTTTGACCGCGATCTTAACCGGCGCCACCAAAGCGCTCGTCGGGCGCGAACGACCTTACGTCGGCGAGTGTCGCCGCAATCCTGGTGCCGATCCCGGCTGTGCGGACTTGAACGAGGACGAGGGTTTCAAAAGTTTCTACAGTGGTCATTCCGTCTACGCATTTACCGGCGCGGGTCTGACCTGCCTTCATCATACGGAACTCAGATTGTACGGCGACCGTCGCGATGCTCTCGCGTGCGGCGGAGCCATCGGCTTGGCCACGGCCGTCGCGGTCATGCGGGTCGCGGCCGACAAACATTACGTTACCGATGTGACGACCGGCGCGATGATTGGATTGATTTCGGGCTACTTGTTCCCGCGTTGGCTTCATACCAGTGAACCGGTCGAATCCCCCGCCGACGCAAGGCTCAAGCTACGCTGGCTGCCCCTCGTGGCAGAACAAAACACGCTGGGCCTAATAGGCGTCGGCGAATTTTAATCCAGCCTCGAGTACAAATGAAATCTATTTATACGCAGCATTTCTTTTCCGGAATTTAAACAGAGCGTCGCGATTCTCCGAAAGGCGCTCCGTACCCGGTGGGGTACGGAGCACCTCGTAGGGTACGGAGCGCCTAATTTTCTGGGAGTGGGGGGCGCCTCCAGCAGTGGGGAGCGCCTTTTTATCGGAAGCCCCAGCCGTTGACTGAAATGGTTGGTACCGGGGCGGCGTCGTCCCAGGTTGGGGAGTCGGCAGTGACTTTGAGTTCGAGGACGTCAAGAAGCTGTTTTAGCGGAATCGATTTACGCGCGTCCGGGTGACGAGCGCTGCCGATGAAATACGCTTTAACGTTCGCGGCGTCCGGACCGGTTAGGGCCATCCGCAAAAGATCGAGGGTGCCGACCATGGGGCCGTAAGCCTCGGAATTATTCTTAACCGGGGCCATGCGCGCGGCGTGCAGCAGATTTGCGGGAACGCCTTCGATATAGACCGGCAACTCGGCCCACGATTTATCGGCGACGTGCGCGGCGGCCTGCGCGGCGCTTTCGACGAAAACCAAATTCAATTGGCCACGGATCAAACCCGCGCGTTCGGCGGCGGCTTCGGCCGCGGGGCCGGACACGATGGGCGATCGGCGCGTGATCTTCATGCTGCCGAGACCTTGATTTTTACGTTTCGCAACTTCGTTCAAAGCCGCATCGAGATCTTCGCTCGTACGCGGGTCCCACTGGTCGGGCAGCTCGATCAACCCTGCCGGACCGCCTTTAATCTTCGTTAGATATTCACGAAACGGAATCAACTCGGCACCCATCGACGCCGTGTAAGGCGTGATCATACCGGGATCGGAGTAGGACATACCGGCCGCGTCCAGCGCGTCGAACAAAGCTAGGGCCGCAACTTTCGCATGTTCAACCTTGTCGTAAAAAACCGAATCGCCATACAGATGGTTACCGTCGCGAAAACCGATTTCGCCGGCGATCAATTCGCCACGCCCGTTATAAAGACCGACCGAGTATCCTTTTCCGGCGTTCAACATGTCCAAGGCCGTCTGGTAAACCGGTTTTTCTTTGTAACGGCTTCTTTCCGGACCTTGGCTTTTACGTTCACCTTTGATGAGGCTGCCGTCGTCGGCAACTTCTTGCTCACGGTAAGAGCGGGTTTGATTTACGATCTTATCGAGCATCCACTCGTAATCGATATTGAAGCGAACGGTGTGTCCGCTGTCGGCTAACGTGCGCGCAAGTTTGCGCAGCTTAACGGCCTCGGCCGAGTGCTTCCAGGTCGAATAGTCATGGATCCCGTGCATCTTGAATCCAACCCAACCCGCAAGGGTGACTGAGTTCTTACCGAAGGCGCCCGGCAGGTGACCGGACTTGTGGTAGGTCATGCCGGTCAAGGTGATGTGACGTGCGAGATGTTCGGGCGTGATGGTTTTGACATTACCCAGGTGATCAATTTCGTAAGCGCCACGCGAGAACATGTGGCGAACTTTTTCTTCCGGAAGTTTGTACTCGATCTCGTCACCTTCGAACTTGTGTTCGAGCTCTTCTTCCGAGCCGATGATGTATTGGCCCGACGCAATCACGTCGGTGAAGGTGGTGCCCTTCGCTTCGTGGAGCCGGCGTGCCTTCATGCGATGCTCGATCGCTTCCTCAAGACTCGATGCGAAGTTCCACTTCATGCCCCACCAGATGAGGCCGTGCTTCATTGCGATTTCAATATTTTCGGGCGTATGCGCCACGCTGGGACCGAAAAACCCGCGCACACCAAGCGCATCATCGTGATTATCCATGTAGGACTTAAAGACCGCATCGACGTTCTCCTTGATGGAGCCCTCGAGCAAATAATTACACAGCGATTTTTGTAGCTGAGAGAGATCAGCTGTTCCGGCGGCCGAAGAATCGGTTGTAGAAGCAGAGTTCGCAGAATCCGTTGCCGCAAAAGCAGCGCACGAAAGCATCATGACGAGAACGAAAATTGTGTTACGCATGTGGGTTGCTAACACACCGCCCGCAAAAATCGCAAGGTTAGCTGAAAAAATACCAGCCCCGTCGGCACAATAGGCATGCGTGACCCGCTCTACCTATGTTAAATAGCCCGCCATGATCGAATCAAAGCCCCGCCCTTCGTTCCAACACATATATATGCACCTGGCCCACGCGCTGAGTGCGCGCTCCACCTGCTCAAGATTGAACGTTGGAACCGTGATTACATCCACGGATTACCGCAAGGTACTGGCCATCGGTTACAACGGGAACGCGGCAGGTTTGCCGAATAAATGCGATCGGCGCGAAGCGGGAAATTGCGGATGCCTGCACAGTGAAGAGAACGCGGTGATCAATTGCGATTCACCGCGCGCGATGGAGAAACATGTTTTCGTCACTCACCTGCCGTGCGCGCAATGCGCGAAACGTCTCATAAATCTGGGCGGCGTCAAACGCGTGTATTACGAAAATGAATACCGCTTGCCCGAATCGAAAGAGCTACTGACCTCGGTCGGAATCGAAGTCGTTCAGCTCCCCCGCGCCACCTAAAGCAAATTAGAAATAGTAGGAATAGTACGAGTAGTTATTGCGACGATAATTTTGCGTCGGAGCGTAAGAATAACCGCCGTACCACAGGCTGTAGCTGGGTGAATAGTAGTAGTAGTTGTTCGGGTACGTGTAACCATAGTCGTAAGAATTTCCGTAAAAGAAATTAGACAGCCATGAGCTATCGGGCGACACGGCCTCGACCGAATTTGTGCGCATGTTTTCGTTGTAGTAGCGGGCACGCTTCCACTGGCCACCGGTGTGAACTTCGACGGTGCCGTCGGTATTATTGTAGCGAAGTGAAATGGCCGGACGGCCGGAATCGGGACTTATCTGCGGTGAGAATTTCTCGGCCGCGAACGCTTGCGTCCCCATGAAAACCATTAATGCTAATAAACCCCTCATATATACCTCCCCGGTATTATTTGCTTATGATTCGACTCCTAAATTGAAGTCGCCATTCTTCTTTTCCTTTTGATTCAAATCGATGTGCGCTTGGTTATCCATCGCGCGTAACGGTTTGGTCCACGCCATGGCGTTGAATAAATCCTGGCTTTCGGCGCCGGTCTTGCGTTCACGAGAATGACCCTCGGGCAAAAAGCCCGCGGCCACTTTCGCCATCGAACCGGTAATCTCCGGAAAGTTTTCGAACATGAAGGCTCCGAATTTTGCCGACCAACCGAGCACGGCTTCGACATCTCCCTGGCGGCAAGCTTCGACGATTTGATTTGCCGCACGCCGCGCCGACATAGAGACGCCCGGAATAAGATCCATGGCCGAGAACAGCGCGAACTCTTTTTCTTGATTGCCCTTAAAAACCGCCTGAATCGTGGAACCGGTTCGCATCAGGCCGGGATAAACGGTCGTGACAAAAATTTTATGTTTCGCCAGTTCGGAAGCTACGGCCCGCGAAAATCCGGCCAGGGCAAATTTACTGGCCGTGTAAGCAGCCATGTGCGGGAGCGCGATTTTGCCGCCGATGGAAGCGATGTTCACGATGCGACCGCCACCGCGCACGCGAAAATATTTGGCCATGTGGTGGGTCATCTCGACGACCGCATTGAGGTGTAAATCAATTTGCGCACGGAAGTCTTCGGCGTCCATGACTTCGAACGGACTTGCCATGATTGCGCCGGCGTTGTTCACGACCACGTCAATCCAACCGCTTTGAAAATGAGCCTGCCGGATCGCCTCGGATAATTCCTCACCTTTGGTGATGTCACAGGCTAAGATACAGACGGCCGCTTTCGGATAAGCGCTCTTCAAACGTAATTGCGCGCGCCTGAGTTCTTCGTAATCGCGCGCAATTAACGTGACCCGCGCGCCTTCGGTTATAAATTTGCGCGCGAGCGCAAGCCCGAGTCCGCGTGAGCCCCCGGTTATTACCACGTGTTTACCGTTGAAATCGTATCGTTCGCCGAAAGGCAAAAGCCGCAACGCAACCGAAGCGCCGAATAAACCTGCGGCCACCTTGCGCCGGTCGCGCCGCAGAAAAAGGGGCACGGCTAACAAAGCAAGGAAGGAAAGTTCGTTTCTGAGACGTTGATTCATTTGAAACTCCCCTCATTTCACTCTTGTGAAACGTAAAGGAAGCGCTGCGAACCCTGTGCCACAACTCAGGCGTCTAGGAAATTTCCTGCAATATTATCGGCAACGCTCGAAGCGAGTGCGGCCTTCGTGCGCTCATAAATGTTTTGGTAAGCGTCGGGCCCGCGCGCCAACGAATTGAAACTCACCCGCGGGAAATTCGTGAACCTTAACACTTTATGGTCCTCGTCCAGCTTCGGGAACGTCGTGCGCCGTTCGTAAGCACCGGCGGCGCCCGCAGATTCTAAATAAACGCAGAGAACACGCGGATCGCCGGGATGAATGCCCGACTTGTTGAATATGCCGCCGTCGAGGAAGATCCGGCCACCCATCCGCACCGGGTGAAACATCAGCGGCACCGAACACGAGGCGACCACCGCCTTCGCGACCGAACCTTCGTTTAAATAGCGCGTCTTCCACGACCAGAGATCAAAGACCGAAACCGCGAGCGGTATTTTGGTCTGCGAAAATTCGCGGGCAAAGCGTGCTTCCAGGTGACGTTCAAACTTTTTACCGCGCAGAAAACCAAAACCGATAAATGGATCCCAAAAATCTTCGCGCTTTACTTCGAATAGAATCTCGCGCACCTGCGCCGGCTCTAACCCTGAAGCAAGTGCCGCCGCGACGAGCGCCCCCGCGCTTGAACCAGTGATCTTCGCCGGCCGGTGACCCGCCTCGTACAAAGCCGCGGCGAAACCGCAGTGGGCGAAAAAACCGAAGAAGGATGAAGACAGGGCGAGGGTAAAAGGCTTTTCGTTAAGCCACCGGGATAGCGACGCGCTCATGGCTTCTTTAGTTGCTGCAGCAAAACGCCGGCCCATAGCTTATACCCGGCGGGACTTAAGTGAATCCGTGAAGGGTCTGCGGAATCGAAGTTTTGCGCAGGAATAACGTCGTCGGCCCCGATCATTTGCGAGAACACATCGACGAACGTGATCCCGGTCATACGCGCGATGCTCGCGCGCAAGAGTGCATTGGTGGCCCGCACTTGGCCAAGGATTTCGCGGCGGCCCGGCGCGGGTTTGATCGAGAGTACATAGATGGGTGCAAAACTTATTTTATATTTTTGTTGGGCCGTGCGAATGACACCGATCAGCTTTTCGAAATTCCGGGTTACGGTCTCGGGCGTGTCGCGGTTTGCGAGATCATTATCGCCCGAATAGATGACGATCCGGTCGGGCCGCTGTTTTTCGACCGCAGCCTCCGCGTGCCCGATCAGCCAGGGAAAGTCGCTACCGCCTTTCGCGATGGCAGACGTTCGGTAACCGGGAAAGTGGCTTGCCATCATCGGTTCCCACTTTTCGATGCTCGAACTGCCCAAAAACAAAATTGTTTCGGCGGGAGCGGCGACCGCGAGTACGGGCGCCGCTAAATAAAACGACAGCATCCAAACGAGACGGCTTAACATGCTATGGCTTGTACCAATCCGACTTCGCGCCGTTGACGTAAAATTCTGCGCTCGTACAGAGGAAGCGGATTTCAAGCAAATTGCCGTTCATGTCATCCATGAAGATGGAGCCGCTGCGGTAATACTTCGAACAGCCCGGTTGATCGTAAGTCAGATTTTTCGAGTAGTAAGAAATTTTCCACGTCCCGGTTACCGATTTGGCCGAAGCCACGGCTTCACCGGTCATGATTTTGCCGTCTACGGTATAGACACCCTTGAGCGACTGCGTTCCCGTACTCCAAGTGTCGGCCGGATTTGTCGGCGTAACGACCCAGTTCCACGTGTAAGTGTAGCGGTAATCATTTTCGTAATCGACGCTCAAAGCTTTTTGGTACGTACGGCCCGCAAACTCGGACGCAGACGTTACTCCGCCGCTGCCGTCGCCTTGGTAATCCCAATAGCCGACGTAAGATCCGTCGATCGAGCCGTCGGCCGCCGAAGCCGCGAATTTCGTAATATTAAAATCCACGTGCAGACCGCCGAGCACGCCGGCTTTATTGTCATCCAAGTCGCGAACGGTGTAGGAACCGCTGCGCGAGTAAGATGAAGAGCCGCTTGCTTGATTTGTGCAGTTGAAGGTCCCGGTTTTTAACAAAGCGATACCGTCGGTGTCGGCGTCGGCCGGCGTGACCGGATTCACCGTTTCACAATCGGTCGCTAAAGCCGAAACGCCCGGCTTAGTCGCGGCGAGAGTTAAGTTTGTGCCCGAAGGCATGGCCGGCGCCGAATTGCTCTGCGGAAGTTGGCCAAGGATAATGTTGAGCTGATCGACGACGGTCGAAGCGCTCGTCGCGGTGAGAGGCTGGCCCGCTTGTCCACCGCAACGGCACAATCCGCCCGCGATGAAAATAAGCAGACCGACCTTGAGAATATTCGCTCTCATGTCGGCTCCCTATTAGAAGTTGTAGGTGATCGAAGCTTGCGACAAGAATGAGCTGCCGTTGATATTACCCGTGCCCGCGGCGGTAAGCGATCCATCAAGGATGAATTGACCGTACTTCAGACCAAGGCCCGCGGCCACCAGCGTGTTGGAAGGAATTCCCGAGTCCACGTCGGGAGTCGGCGTTTCGTCTTTAGTGTTACCGACTAAAATATTTTGTACGACCGACGCGCGGACGATCGCCCACGAAGTAACGGGAGCTTCGATACCTAAGAACGCGGGCAACACGAAAGCCGAACGTTCGTCTTTTTCGTACTCGCGCTTGGCGTAACCTAAACGAATTCCGTAGTATATGTCCGCGGCTTCCGTTTTTAACGAACGGTCTTCTACCCCGACGGTTGCCGCGATTGTTTTCACGTCTTGATCGGTGCCGCCCGCGAGATCTTGCTTGCCTTGGCCGAAATCCAAATTACCGAAAAAGCGGAAGGAGTTTACGGCGAACGATGCACCACCGGTAATGTATGGTCCGGCTTCCATTTCATCTTTTTGCGTTCCGTTTGGTTTCTCGGCCGTCGAGACGAGGTGAACGTGCGCGTACATCCAGCTTTCGTTATTGAAGTTCATACCGAATTTACCGACGACGGTCGTTTCTTTCGTCTTAGCGGAATCGTTGTCGACGTTCGACAAAGAAAGGCCGACGCCCATGTTCCCGAACCCGTAGATCGCTTCGATCGGATTGTTTTGCGCAAGGTACGCATTGCCCGAACGGATATCATCGTCGGCGGCGATAGCCGTGGTATTTTGATGTCCTAGATACAACATCAAGCTGCCCGCGCCGACTTTGCGCATGATACCGCCCTCGGCACCGGAGCCTTGCGCACCGAATTCAAAAGTCATGTAGGGGTTAAGCAATTGAACGTGTGAGGGAACGATGAAGGTCGTTTGCGTATCGACGAGATGATCCGCGCCCAGCAAAGAATTGATGCGTGCTTTCGAGGCAAATGCCGGAGCGCTGAGAAGCGCGGCAAACAGAAGAGCAAAGGCTTTCATGGATTCTCCTTGATGATCGAGCGATGATGATATTTTTGGATCTCTGCGGAAACGATTGAAGCTGGACCAAAGTCCTATGTCAATTGGACCGCGGCGCACGCGAACGCTGCGCGCCAAGATCGGTTCCTCTCGATTACCCACGCCCTTGAATCCTGGTATCAATGGCCGATGATTAAACACGAAGAACCCGCCGGCCAAAAATCATCGTTAGAAATCCCGCTCACGACGCTTCTTAAAATCACGGCTTATGCATTACTTGTTTTGTCTGTCATCCGACTCGTACCTCTTTTGATGATTTGTTTTTTAGCGCTGCTGCTCGCGGTGGCTAGCGAACCGATCCTCGTGCGCGCCGAAAAATTTCTGCCGCGCTGGTCGGCGATTACTCTTTTGATGACTACGATAACGTCTATCCTCGTAGGGTTGGGCGTTTACATTAGTCCCCCGTTTTACGATCAAGCGGGTCGCATTCTGCAGAAGATCCCGACCGCCGGCCCGGCCCTACTCAGCCATCTGCCGCCGGAAGGAGCCATCCACCGGCTCGGCGAAAAGATCGCGTCCATGCCGATGCCAAAAGTTGAAAGCTGGGCACCGCAGATTCTCACTTTCGGAGAAATGGCTTTAGGTGCGTTTACTTCCTTAATTTTGTTACTGGTGTTGATGACGTACTTGCTCGTCGACGGCCGGAACACCTGGCGCTGGCTCGTCGCTTTTTTCAAACCGGCCAACCGCCGGAAACTTGAGCAAACCGCGGCCGAGGTGACGCCCGTCGTTTCGGCCTACATCGTCGGCCAAATTATCACGTCTATACTTTGCGCGATTGCCGTTTACATTATTCTGATTTCTTTTTCGGTGCCCGCCGCCTTGGTGTTGGCCGTGCTCGCCGCAATTTTTGACGTGTTGCCGATTATTGGATTTATCATGACGATCGTGCCCGCCGTTTTGTTCGCGTTAACCGTTTCGCCCACGGCGGCCGTCGCGGTCTTCTTTTTGTTCGGTGCCTATCACGCGCTTGAAAATTACGTGATCGTGCCCGCGATCTACGGCAACCGCTTGAAGGTTTCGGGTCTGGTGGTATTGCTGGCCATCTTAGCGGGCGTATCGCTCGGCGGAATCGTCGGCGCGATCCTTATTCTGCCCGTGATCGCGTCTTACCCGATCATCGAACGAATCTGGTTAGCTTCGTACGTCGGGGCCCGTGCCGTTACCGAGCACGGCGATCACTAAACCGAAGCGCCCGTTTGAACCCGGCGGTACGCCGATTTGATCGTCGCGGTGTCGCGTGCGTCCAAAGTGCCGGTGATCATACGAAATTTGCCGATGGCCTCTTCAAAGCTGACACCGACCGAAAATAAATTGCAGGCGGCACGGAATAAACCGGTGTTCCATTCGCCGGCCGGGGCACCCGACTTCAGGAATTGCTCGGTACTCTGAAAGATCCGGCTGGGTGAACGGAAATTTAAGATCTGCGCGGCCTCTACGCTCGGCGCAACTTCGCGCGGTTCAAAGCGTTTAAGCCAGAGTTCTAAAACCGCAAGGTCCACGCGGTCACGTACGGCCATCAACTTTTGCAAAGCATTTTTATCGGTGCGCCACGCGCCCGGGCAGCGGCTAAAACGCGACGGATTTTTATTTGCCACGTCTATTTTTACGCGGGGTGAAAGCGCGGAGTAAATTCGTTTCACCAGCCTCGCGTAGGCTAACCGGTCCGAGAGTGGATCACGCAAGGAGATAAGGTAGTGTAACGATCTGCCGCCGCTCGCTACGCACGTGCTCCACGGTAGGCCGGAATCTTTGATTAATCGTTCTTGATCCGATAGAGCGCCGAAATCCATTTCGATCAGAAAATTACGAAAGCAAATGACGTTGTGATCCGCGCGGCGGGCGCGGTCGGCGCGGTGATATTCTTCGGTCGGTTGCCGGTCTTTGGTGGCATCGAGCGCATTAATCGCGAAGAACATATTGTCCGTGCGCGCGCGAACCCTCGAAACCGAGGTTCCCTTTACGGTCGAACTAAAACAAGTGGATTGGCCACGATCGAAGAGCAGGTCATAAAAATCTTTTAGCATGTGCTCTAGTATGCGGGTGTCCTTCGCTTCGGAAAAGTCCGGGTGGACTTCGGTCGCGTGGACTAACGTAAAAAATAAAGAAAATTTGATATCTAAATGGAACGGGACCTTCGCCCAAATGCAACGACGCGGTCGCCATCCCACGCAGTACCGGATTGAGACTAAGGCGGCCGCCGAAGTCCCCCGATAAATAGGTATGAAAAATCCGCCGATCCCCGCCGACGAAGCCAAACGTATCTTAGCGTTAGAGAATTACCAAATTTTGGATACGGTCAGCGAGCAGGACTTCGACGACATCACGGCCCTCGCGGCAAGTATTTGCGAAACGCCCGTCGCCCTGATCAGTTTCGTAGACAGGGAACGGCAGTGGTTTAAGTCCAAAGTGGGATTTGAGGCCACCGAGACTCCGCGAAGCATTTCGTTCTGCGCGCACGCCATCAACGGCTTCGAAGTTTTTGAAATCCCCGACGCAACTAAGGACGAGCGTTTCGCGGATAACCCTGCCGTGACCGGTGGACCCCACGTCCGTTTCTATGCGGGCGCGCCCCTCACCGCGCCGGACGGCAGTAATCTCGGCACCCTTTGCGTCGTGGACAGCAGCGCACGCAAATTGGAACCGGCTCAGATAAAATCGCTCAAGGCGCTTTCACGAATCGTCGTCGCCTTACTAGAACGTAAAAAGACCGAGGCCGAATATCTGCAACAAACCCGGTTTCTTTCTACCGTCATGGGTGAACTCCCCGGCTTGGTCAGCTATCTCGATGTGAAGTTCAATTATCAATTCAGCAACGCCGCCTACGAAAAATGGTTCGGTTTAAAGGGTGAGCAAATCCTCGGCAAACATATAGGCGAAGTCCTTGGGCAAAAAATATTTGAGGTAAGCCGCTCCTACATGGAAAAAGCGCTCGCCGGTCAACGTCTTAGCTTCGAAGTTGAAATGCCGTACGAAGTCGCGGGGCAGACCATTAAAAAATATGTGCGCGTAAACTACGTTCCCGATCGCAACGCCAAAGGAGAGGTTTGCGGGATCTTCGCGATCGTGACCGACCTGACTTCTCAAATTACGGCCGAGATGGCGCTTGCTTCAAAAGAAGCACGTCTCGACATGGCGGGCGGACTTGCCCACGAAATCAACACGCCGCTTGGGGTAATCCTAGGTACGACCGAGAACCTTAAAATACTTTGCGAGATGGGTCCGGTCGATTTAGCGAGCGCACTCCCTTACTTAGACAGCATAGAAAACACAACCGTTCGCATCGCGAAGACCATCGAAGCCCTCCAGCTCTTCTCGAGCGAAGCCGGCCGTGAAGCGGTGACCGAAACCGGATTAGCTTCGATCGTGGGCGATACGCTCGCCCTATGCCGCGAAAAGTTCGATAAGGCTGGAATCGAAGTGCGGGTCAGCGTGCCTTCCGCAATTCGAATCGACTGCCGACCTTCACAAATATCAAAAATTATATTAAATCTGCTAAGCAATTCATTCGACGCGGTCGAATCGCAAAGTAAACGTTGGGTCTCGATAGACGCTTTCGCCGCCGACGATTCAATCACCGTCACGATCACCGACAGCGGTGCGCCCGTGCCCGCCCATATCGCGGGCAAAATGATGCAACCGTTTTTTTCGACCAAAGAAGTCGGCAAAGGCACCGGCTTGGGTTTGTCCGTTGCGTTCGGCATCGCGCAAGCCCACGGCGGCCAGCTGTCTTACGTCGCGGATTCACCCGAAACACAGTTTCGCCTAACCCTACCCGCCCGCCAGACCGTGATTCACGCGGCGTAGATGTTTCTCGAACTAACCTGAGTTTGTTTACGCTTCCTTGGCCTTACAAATCTGACCCGAAGACGTGGACAAACCGAACGTCCGCGCGTTGTGAACGCACATCCCGCACACGGGCGGTGGTCCACTTCCTGCTAAGAATACCCTCCAGGTTTACGTGAACTTGGAAAGTTAGTGATGACGGTCAATACAAACAGCGCAAAAACTAAGTATGTGAAAACAATTTCATCTTTGAACGACGACGAGTTCTTGGATCTCGCGATCGCCGCGGGACGCTTAGGCACTTGGACTTTAAACTTAAGGCAAAAACAGCTCGCGGGTTCAACCACCTTCCGTGACCTTGCCGGTCTTTCGGGCACCTCCACCGTTGCGTTCACGCAATTCTTTGCCGGCGTGCACGTGGATGATACCGAACCGCTAAAAACGGCAATCCAAACCTGCGCGGAGTTCAACGAACCCTTCTGTATTCAATTTAGAATTTTTCCCGCCGCCGGGAAATTGCGTTGGTTAGAAATGCGTGGGCGCCGGCCCCGGCTTAGCAAGGGTGGTGTTTTGAACGGCGTTGTCCGCGACATTAGCGCCGAGCGATTTTCCCTGCACGAGAAAGAGAACGCGCGCCGTGAGATTACGGATGTCCTATCCGTGTCGGGTGTTCCCACCGCGATTTTTGATCCGCATGATTTGCTACTCTCCTACAGCAACGGGGCTTTTGATCAAACTTTCGCGAGGGCTGCGGATTCATTGAGTCTTGACCAGATCTTCCCGCCCTACGATGCGGTAAGGCTTCGCGCACAGATGCGGGACGTGATCGAAAATAAGAAAAGGGTGAGCGTTCCGGACCTTAAACTGAAAATTACCGTTGAAGGCGGTGCCTCTTACACCTCGGCCATCGAACTTACCCTTCTCCCGTGCGGGACTGAAGAAGATGATCTGCGCGGCGTGTACGCTATTTTCAAGCCGGTTGCCGCGAACGCTCACGCCGGAGCGCAAGCTTCGAAGACCGATGAGCTGGAATTTCAAAGCCAGAAATTAGATGCCGTTTTTCAGGAATCCCCCGCAACGATGGCGCTTTTCCGCGGCGAAGATCTCGTCTTTGAAAAATTTAATTCAAAATACCAAGCGCTTTGCCCGGGCCGCGACTTGATCGGCCGATCCTTCACCGAAGTGTTCCCGAGCGACGTCGCGCAACCGTTTTTGCAACAGATGAAGAAGGTGCTTAAGACGGGCCAAGCCTTCGTGGGTCACGAGATTCAAACGATGGTGCCCGACCCTGATACCGGCGAAAAGGTCGAAAAGTTTTTTGATTATACTTTCGTACGTGTTCATTCACCGGAAGGCTCGCCCTACGGCGTCCATAGCCACGGGATCGACGTCACGGACCGGGTATTAGCAAACCGCTCACTTAAAACCAGCCAAGAAAAATTATCCCTCGCGCTCGAGACCGGAAAAATCGGATTTTTTGACCGGGATTTGATCAACGACCGCGTGACGTTTAGTGAACGGATGAAAAAGGATTGGGACCTGCACGGCGCAAGCGCGTTGAAGGACGACGACATCGTTTGGCTCGTCCACCCCGACGATCAGCTTGAACGCCTGAATCAAATCCAGCACGCGATCGACTCGCACGGTCCTTACCATAACGAATACCGCGTACGCATGACGAGCGGGGAATACCGGTGGATGGAATCACGGGGGCACGTTGAGTATGACGAAGCCGGTAAAGCGATTCGCTTGTTCGGTACCTCGGTGGACATCACCGAGCGGAAGCGCGACGCGCTTGCCTTACAAATTGCGAAAGACCGCGCGGAAAAGGCAAACCGCACGAAGAGCGACTTTCTCGCGAACATGAGTCATGAACTGCGCACACCGCTCGGCGCGATCATCGGCTTTACCGATCTCCTGCACGATCCTGTACTTCCTAAAGAAGAGCACGAACGATTTATCAATACAATTTCGCGAACGTCGAAGGCACTCGCCCGTATCATCGATGACATCCTCGATCTGTCGAAGGTGGAAGCGGGCCGCCTACGGACCGAAATTAAGCCGATCAACTTTCGTAGCGTGTTGAACGAGGCGCACGACCTATTCCGGGAAAGCGCAAAAGCCAAAAAGTTAGCCTTCAACCTCGAGATCGCGGAGGATATACCCGAATGCATAAAGTCCGATAGCTGCCGACTGCGGCAAATCATGGTGAACCTGATCGGCAACGCCATTAAGTTCACGGACCAAGGACATATCCGCGTGGTCGCGCGTCTCGAAGAACAGATGCAGGCGCCGCACCAACTGCGCATCGACGTGATCGACACGGGCATCGGCATATCCGAGGATGAAATCGGCAAGTTGTTCATCCCGTTTTCACAGGCCGACAACAGTTCGCAACGGCGCCACGGCGGAACCGGCTTGGGCTTAGCCCTTTCCCGCCGGCTCGCGAATGCGTTGAGCGGTGACGTCACTTTTTCGTCCGCGGAACCCGCCGGTAGCATCTTCACTCTGCGATTGCCGTACGAAGAGGTTGTCACGCCGGTCCCGACTCTGCCCGCGGTGGCACCGCCGAATCTCACCCTTCTTTCGAATCACCTTTTATTGAAAGGCGTAAAAATTCTTTTAGCCGAAGATTCGGAAGACAATCAGTTCCTGGTCAATCGCTTGCTGACAAAGTACGGAGCCACCGTCACGGTCGTATCGAACGGACACCAAGCGGTCGACGAAGCGAACTCCGGTCACTACGACGTTATCCTAATGGACATCCAAATGCCGGGAATGGACGGCAACGAAGCCACCCGGATCTTGAGAAAATCGGGCTACCGAAAATCGATCGTTGCGCTAACCGCGCACGCGATGGCCGAGGAAAAAGACAAATCGTTAACGGCCGGCTGCGATCGCCATCTCACCAAGCCTCTAAACGTAAATGATTTATTAGAAACGATCATCAACGCCGGAGCCAGACTGCACTAAGACCCGGGCTAGGTCTTGCCTGGCACGGAGTTCGCAATTCATAAGCGTGAACCAAACGTTTTGAATTGAACATCTCTCCGGGGGAATTATGAAATTGATCGCGCTCTTTACCTTAGCCTTGTTGACCATGCCTCTTACCGCGATGGCCTGCCCCGACTTTAGTGGCCAATACCAATTCGCGAAAGCCGCTTGGAACGGCACCATTCGAATTGAGCAAACCGGCTGTACGTCGGTCTCGGTCATCCAAACCAAAAACGTTCCCGTTACCGTCGCGAACCCATCGGGCAAATTAATCACCACGCAAAAATTGAAGCTCAACGGACGGGCTTACGTCGGGATCGAAAATTCCACGCAACGTGCGGATGAGAACTCGACTTGGTTCCAAAAAGTCACCTTGGAAAATGAGCGCCTCGTCTTTCGTCAATACTCGGGCGCGCAAAAAAAATGTAAGAACTCATACTCATCTACTCACAGCGACTGCCACTTGGTCGTCTACTCGTTGAATCACGAAGAGCAAAGTGACGACTACACCTGGATTCAAACCGGTGTTTGGTGGACCGAAGGCGGCGCTCCCGAAACTCAAGTCTATGTCCTTCACAAGGCACCCGCCCAGTGGATGACGTCGGTCGCGCAAAACTAATTTTTTCGCCGATCGTGTCTTCGTTACAGGGTAGATGATCCGTGCGTAGGGCCTTGCCGGCGTCAGCCGCCCCCCACCCGGCATGCGCCTTGCTTTTTACGAGGTATGTTCAAAATTATTTCGTTGGGGTTTTGTCTCACCATTTTCGCTTCCGCGGCGCACGCGGCGACACTCGACAAGCCGTTGTCCAAGTTGCTCGCCGAATATTTAGCCCTCCAAGCGCAAGAGACCGAACATGAGCGATTCTTAGATCCAACGAGCGGCAGCCGTTTCTTCCGGCTCGCGCGCGACAAATCCGCGGTTATCGCGACCCAAACCTACCAAAAACAGGTTTTGCTGGAACAGATCTACAAACAAGCCGTCCTTGAACTTAGGGGTAAGGACAGCTCACGAGAGATCGTTGAGCTCTTACTTTACGGAGTCATCCCGGGCATGAGCGATAAAGTTATACCTTCGGTGACCCGTCTAACGAGTCCGCGCGCGCTGTTCGAAGTGATTTATGTTTTGTTACAACGTGAAGATCCGGTGAGCCTAATCGCGCTCGAACTTCTTCAGTTTGCGGGCGTCAGCTATCCAAGCACCGAAAACTTTGCGCAAGGTTTGGCTTTCTATACGGCTTCGGTGGCCGGCGACGCCAAAAAATTCGACGCCGCGATCGAGGCGCACGAGAAGCTCTACAAACTTATCGAAAAATACCCCGGGTTCGTTATCGGCAACATAGGCGCCGAGATTTCCAAACGTGGCTACGATCCCGAAAGCGTCGCCAACTTGTCCGGCCAAATCGCTAAGCGCCGCGGCTACCTCCGCGATGATCTTATTAACGGCTTAGCAAAAATTATGGACGTTGAATCCAGGGCCGACTTCTGCGGCTACCATCTCAAGACAGCCGCGAGCGCAGATGCTCCACAAAAGTCCGCGCCGTAAGACTCAGCAGGCGGCCCTTGCGCGTCGCAAGCCATAAATTGAAAACATGCAAATTCTCGAGAGGAATATCGTAGAGTAGACCTTTTTTGATTTCGTTGTTCACCATGAAGCGCGAGAGATAAGCCACCCCACCCCCCAGTAAGCAGAAACGTTTTTGCGCTTCCTGACTATTCGACTCCAGGCTGATGCGCGGCACTTCGCCGAATAACTCATTGAGCACTCGCGAGGGCCGGCTCTGCGTTTGAACCCCGATCGAAGCGATGTAACCGACGTCATCGAGCGTCTTCTTTAAAGTTTTTAAAACGCCGGCCGACTTGTTTCGTTTCCAAACCTCAGGGGTACAGACGAGCGCCATTTTTTCCGAGCTAAGGATGGTGTATTCGACGTTCGGCAGCGGAATCTTCACGAACAGGAGCGCCGCTTCGCAATCGGTATTGAGCAACGTCTGGATGATTTCGTCGGGTATACCCGACGAGATGCTCGGTATGACCAGCGGATACAATTCCCTAAATTCTTGGGTCGGCTTTAAAAGTAGATCGTTCATCACGTGATCGGTCGCGGCTAAGCGTAGGGGCCCGGCGCACACTTCCCGTTCACCGCGGCAAATCCCCTCAATCTCGCGAAAGGTTTTGAACATTTGCTCGCACCTTAGGAACACTTCGGTCCCCACCGGCGTAAGCTTCACGCCGCTTTTTGAGCGCTCGAAGAGTTGCACCCCTTCGCTCTCCTCGAGCAGCGAGACCGAGCGACTCAACGCCGATTGGCTAATGTTCAGCCGCTTGGCCGCTTCGGTAAATCGGCCGATCTTTGCCACTTCAAAAAACACGCGTAAGTGATTTAGTTCCATAGGTTTCAAGCTTTAGCACATCATCTAATTTATAGATAGAAATCATCGAATCTATCTGCTTTTCAGATGCACCCGACTTAGGGCAAGTTACATTCAACTTCAAACGGCTCTTAAAGGAGACTAAAATGAAAATCACCGCTCTTATCCTCGGCCTCGCCTTCGTAACTACTTCGATCCCCGCTTTCGCTTCCGTAAAATCGGACCTCCGTAAGGTCACCGCCGACACGCAGAAGTGCTTAGATAACCCCGAAAATTACAGCACGGCCGGCATGAACATGTGCTTGGGTGAAGGCTACGGCGCGGCCGATAAAGTTTTAAATCAGGTTTACTCGGGCATCGTTGAAGGTTTGAAAAAGCCGACCGGCGACGCCGACGGTGATAAAAGCAACGCCGAAATTCTCGGCCGGTTGGTGCAGGCACAACGCGCGTGGATCAAATTCCGCGATGAAGAAAGCAACTTGCAAGGCATCGAAATGTTGGGCGGCACGGGCGAGACCCAGATTGTCTTAGGCTCACTCTACTCAATGACTAAAACGCGCGCCCTCCAGCTCGATAAGCTTTTGGGCGGCGAACGTTCTGAACGCTAAGGTCTACAATGATGCACGAGTGTTCAAGGCGGCGGCTTCGACCTTCGCCTGACACTTCAAAACCTCTTGGCCTTTCAGCAATTGATAATCCAAATCGTGATCTTGCGCGTACAAATCTTCGGCCCGGTGATTCTGCGCAAGGCAATCTTTGATGGAGTCGATCAACTCCGGCCGGTTTTGCACGTACGGAGCGACATCATGCACGGGCACGGCGGCCGGTGAAACCTCGGCTTCGCGCAAGAAGAACAGATCGTCTTCCGTAGGATTCGGTACGGTGGCCGCTTCGATGTCGGGTTCTACACCGACGAGCTGGTTGGAGCGGTCACTGAGCGGTGGGTAAAAGGTGGCGATGGTCAGCTTTTCCGCTTGGTTCTTCGTAGGATTCGGCATGACTTGTTGTACGGAACCTTTGCCGTAGCTGCGGACGCCCACGATCAAGCCGATTTTGTGATCACGCAAACCGTTCGGCAGCAGTTCCGAAGCGCTAGCCGAGCGTGCATTGATCAATGTCACGAGCGGCAGCTGAGTGATCGCGTCGAGCGGACTTTTTTCCGTTTCGAACATCATCCCACCGAGCTTGAGGGTGCGCGTGATCGTTTTGCGGCCCGCGAACATCCCGCCGATGTTCACCGCCGCTTTCATTAAACCGCCGCCGTTGTCGCGCACATCCAAGATAATTCCGCGAACCCGGGTGACGGGGTTGCGGTCGGCCTCGAGTTTCAAAATTTCTTGGTAAATCAATTTGTCACAGTCGGCGTTGAATTGAGTAAGACGGAACAGCGCGTACCGCTCCCCCATGTGGTTGATCACGCGGCTGGAGAAAACTTTGGCCTCAACGGGTCCCCGCGTAACCGTGATTTGGATAATCTCATTATTCCGGCGGACCTGCAGGACGGCGTCGGTTCCGCGCGGACCACGGATAAGTTTAGAAGCCTCGTTCGTGGGCATGCCCTGGAGGTCTTTTCCGTTCACGCCGATGATCTCGTCGGAATTACGTAATTCCGTACCCTCCGCCGGCCCGCCCTCAATGAGCGAATCAACGATCACTTTATTCAAGACGGGTTTAAGCCGTACACCGATGCCGTCGAATATTTCGCTCTTAGGGTTTAAAGCTTCTTCCATCAGATTGAGGGGAAGCACCAGATAATGCGCATCGAACACTTTCGTGGCCTCGTTAATCCCCGCGCCGACCGCCATTTGTACCGGCATCTCGGCCGGGCGCTTCGCTAGCAACTCTTTTGCTAAACCGACGAATTGAACTCTCTCCTCTTGCGAGCGAAGCGTCTTCGCGCTTTCGAGTAGGCGCTCACCTTTCATTTTCTCGGCGGCAATTTTTTCCTGCGAACTCGCCTTCTTCTCGGTGACAGGTTCTTTCGATTTTTGTTCTTGAACGAGGACCAGCGCGCCGTATTCGCGAACCGGCTGGTATCTGTGTCGCAGCTCGCTCTCCGCCTTGTACTGCGTCTTAGGGACGAGCCTCATTTGCGGATCGGCCACCGACGCGAGGCCGTCGATGAGTTTTATGCAGTAGACCATATTCTGATCCGAATCTTCGCACGGATGATCCATGGTCATCGCTTCGATAAGCGTGTCTTCGGAAAATGAGGTCTTCGCCCATTCCGCGGCGAGCTTTTCGTTATCGTTGCCATCGGCAAAAGTTTGAAGAGAGAGCAGCGTGATCAGAACAGAAACGAGTGTCTTCATTTTATTTCCCCCGGTATGAAGCTTACCGTGGGACAAGAGCAGTTCCGGTGCCAAAAAAACGAATTGAATTTTTTAGACCGTCCCCTACGCCATCTCGCCTGAGCAAAACATGAAACTCACAAACACAAAAACCCCACGCCTTTAACAAATAGCAACCGTCGCGTAAAACTTATGTCGATTAAACTTTTCGCCAAACCACCTGCAAATTATTTAGAGTTTCTCGAACCTCAAGCCTCGCAAAACAAAAATCGAAACCAATACGACAACTTAAAACTGCTCACTTTTCTAGCATGACTTGATCAGGGATAAGGCACCCTCAGATACCCAAATGATATTGGCCGTTGAGGATCTGCTGGAGATATACTTCCAATTAAAGAGTCGGTGAATTTCGTGAAGGTTGTCTCATATAAGGAAAAGACCTATTGTTGCAGATTACCAGGACGCATGTAATCATCTAAATAAATATGGCCCTACCCAAGCACAGACGATTTTCAAGGCTGCTAGTTCCGTTTTCCCGATTCGCCATTAGGTTCCATTTATCATTGATTCTGTTGGGTACCCTGGCTTCGGGCTGGATTTCCGCCAAGCTGCTACTACTCACGGGCATGAGCTACATGCCAATCCGCTATTTCCTTTCCACCCTTTGCGCCTACGGGATCTTCATACTTCTTTCCAGTCTCTGGCTAAAATACTTGGGCAGACACTCAACAGTGGCATCAAGGCGAGCTAATCGAAATAATTTGAACTACATGGACGCGCCCATGGATTTGCCAGATATTTCGGCACCTCATTCAATGAATACACCCGGTGAATGGGGTGAGGGCGGAGGGGGATTTAGCGGGGCCGGGGCCAGCGGAACCTTCGCCGAAGGCATGAACGAGTGGCAGATCGATTCAAGTAGACCATCGCTACCCGACCTTCCCGATGCCTCTCTAGATGTAGACGATATTTTCGGAGCCATCGTGGCCTTCATTTTTGTCGTTGTTGTTTTCTTTCTTTTGACGTGGAGCGCTTATCTATTGATTCAACTCCCTATTCTTTTGGCCGAGGGGCTGTTTCAAGCAATTTTGACGGCAGCGCTAATACGTACCACTAAAAAAATGGACAATCACAACTGGGCGGAATCGGTGTTCAAGCAGACACGATGGATAGCTGCCTGTATTCTTGTTATTACTCTCACGTGTGGATTCGTAGCTGAAATTAAATGTCCGAGCGCTCAAAAACTGGCAGACGCCTTCACCTGTAGAGATTAGAGCCCGGCAAGACCGCTATTTCTTTTTGTTAAAAAACTTAAACGGATATGTCACACGAGCGATTTGGTCTTAAGCCGGCTCGGGAAATTGCCATGTCTACAATGGGCCTACGATACAGTGTGGAACGGTCCCGTTTCCGAGCGGATACAATGAGCGGCCGTTTTTAAAAACGCAGTCCAAATGTGATAATCTGAGTTTTTCAAATTGGGGTGACCGACGGTTTCGGGCGCGGCAAAGTGAGCGTTCGCGCGAACAGCCTGCGGAGCCGGCCAACACAACAGAATGAAAGCAAAGGGGGAGTCAGCAAGACGACCAAGCGTCGTCATTGCGAGAATGGGGTGACCGACGGTTTCGGGCGCGGCAAAACAGCCCAGTGGGCTGTTTTGATGCGACGTCGTGCGCGACGCCTCGGACACCTTTAGGTGGGCATGGCAAAGCGCTTCCGACGCAGCCGGAATGCCCCGTCAACGAGATCAAAGCAAGAAACGTAAATCACATCGGGTGTGCAAGATAAAGAAATGAAGATGGGGTGACCGACGGGGCTTGAACCCGCGACCCTGGGAATCACAATCCCATGCTCTACCAACTGAGCTACGGCCACCACAAAAGCGAGATTGGATATATAGGAAAGCCCGGCGGATAGATCAATGATATTCCGCACCTAAACGGCAAATTAACGAGTCCACCGATGAAGCCGCCTTACGACGCGCCCGGACCGGGCCTACGGACGTGAAACTTGGGCCGCTTGAAAGTCCCTGTGATTCGGCATACCAATTTCGGCTGACGGAGGTCACCTTGCAGTTCAGCTTCATCATTTGCTCCATGATTTTCAGCATTACCCTCGCCTTTTCGGCCGCGGCTCAGGAACCGCAGGAAACGTCGCAGAAGTTGGTCAGGCCCTCGCCCGACGCGCAGAAGGCTCCGGAAAAACGGGCCGCCATCCCCGGCCCGGGCGACGACGAACAAGCGCAGAAAATTTTGAATACGATGGCCGCGCGCGCGGGCTGGTTCCCCGACGTGAAGATTGAAGTCGAAAACGGCCTCGTCACCTTAAAAGGCCGGGCGAAAAATTCCGAGCAATTGCAATGGCTTTCGAAAACCGCCGACCGCATCCCCACCGTCGTTGCCGTTATTAATCAGGTTGAGTTGGAATCCCCGCCCGCGACCGACCTCACCCCGGCGTGGAAAGAATTTAAGCGCCTGCTTGAAAAAGCGAAAACGGCGCTTCCCCTCATCGCCTTGGCGCTTTTGCTCTTTGCCATTTTCTGGTTCACCGGCGGTTTGATCTCGCGCGGCGTTCGGACTTTGTGGGGCCGGCACATCTCTAATCCATTTTTGTTGGCGACGGTGTCGCGGCTAACGATGCTGCCGGTGTGGTTGCTTTTCTTTTACCTGATTTTGCAAACGGCGGGGCTATCGGCATTGGCCACCACGATCATCGGTGGTACCGGCGCGGTCGGCATCGTGATCGGCTTCGCATTTAAAGACATTGCCGAGAATTACCTCTCCGGCTTGTTGCTCGCGATGCGAAGTCCGTTCACCAAAGGCGACGAAATCTCGATCGATAAATTCGAAGGTTACGTGCAAGCGTTGAATATGCGCGGGACCACGATTATCGATTACGAGGGCAACATCATTTTGATTCCTAATCGGATCGTGATTCAGTCGGTGATTAAAAATAAAACCAGCAGTCCTAAGACACGGTCGTCGTTTTCGGTTGGCATCGGGTATAACGATTCGGTCTCGAAAGCGCAGGAAACTATTTACGGCGCACTCAAAAAAATTCCCGCCATCCTCGACGATCCGGCACCGCTCGTGGTCGCCACGGAGCTCACGGCCTCGACCGTAAATTTGAAAGTGATGTTTTGGTACGACTGCGTGAAGTCGAGTCTTTATCGCACGAAGTCCGAAGCGATCGCGCTTTCGAAAGAGAGTCTACTCGCGAAGGGAATTTCTATTCCCGATGAAGCACGTGAAATTATCTTGGCCGAACCGTTACAGGTGCGCATGCTCGAGTCGAAGGAAGAGGTCGTTTCCGCGCGGCAAGACCGCTCCGAAGCCGGCAAGGCGAAAGCCCGCGAGCACCTTGAGGCTCCACCAAAAACCGATCAGGGCGGTCACGAACGCGACGTTGAACGCGTCACGGCCGGCACCCAAATTTTCAAAAAAATGGACCAGTCGAACTGAGCTCGCGCTGATGTCCGGGAGTGGGGAGCGCCCCCAGCAGTGGGGCGCGCCTTTAGTAGTCGCAGGGGTTGACGGTTTGGCCGGTGGCGGGACAAGTGGTTTGGCTCGTCGCGGCCGGGAGGCGTGTTTCGTCGGCCCACTGCCCGTTGGCGTTGCAGCGTTGGCGCACGCAGCGCACGTGCTCGAGGTCGGTGCGGCACGTTTTGGCGCCGGCCGGGTTGCCTTCGCACTTCCAAGAACATTGATTAAGTTTAGCAGCGGGTTTTTCACAGATCGCGGGATCGTTCGCGACCGAAGCCGTGCTACGGGTGACCGCACGTAGAACATCCATGCGCGAATCCGCGTCTAATTTCGCAAAGTGAGCCGGTGTCATTTTATAGACGTCGGATAATTTACCCACGACGATGAAATCCGAAGCGGTAGGCATCGGCGCGACGTAGACCGCGCCCTCGCCCTTCGCGACGTAGCGGGTTTCGGTCTCGTCTAAGTTTTGGAAGATCACGCGTCCCTCCAAAATCTCGACCCGCGTTTCCATCTTTACGCCTTCGTGATGCTCGACCACGAAATCGGTACCCCGTACGCCGGCGATCGCGCCTTTCGTCATCACGCGGTAATAAGAAGTTTTGCCGTCGTACTTCTGCCCGACCTGATTGCGTATCTTGCCGCGAATGAGGTTGAGCATCGATCGGCGCGACTCGGCCGATTGCTGGTCTTTAAATTCTTTGAGTTCGACCGTGGTGTCGGGATGAACGTGCAATTTGTTGCCGCCCGCGAAATGAACTACCGCGCCCGACTCTTTGCCGGCCTCGATCGTGTCCCCTTGCCCGAGCGCTTCCTCTTTGGTCACGACGATGCGTTGACCATCTGCATGCACGATGGAAACAGAACCCTGCAGAACCTTGACTTTACCGGCTACGGATTTCTCGTTAGCGCCGACCGCGGGTTCGCTGCCGACTCCCGAAACGACGACGGGTGCGCGCGGCCCCGCGGCCGATGGGGGCACCGGGCAAGCGTGCGTCGCCTGCTCGACCGGAACGCACAGCGGCCGTGAACAACTTTTAACTTTAGAATCGTTGGGCCCGCACTTCTCGCTGAAAAACTTGACGCTGCGTTGGACGCTGCATGGATCGCAAGCAAGCTTAGGGCATTCGCAAGTGGTCTCCGCGTAAAGCGGTGCGGAAAGGAGATATCCCAATACGAGAAAACCGGCGCGAACGTACATCATTGTTTAATTCTACCGACCCGTGCCCGGCGCTTCAAGGAGGTCTGGACCTTTGCGGGTCGATGAGCTTATTTGAGTCTTTTTCGTTCCCAAAGTTTGGCCCATTTTAAGAATACGGAATAGGCCGCGCCGACCGCGATGACAAAGCCGGGCATGCCGTCCAAGAAGCCCAATTTGAAGATATAGGTCTCGAAGAATTTAACCTTCGGCTTCGTGAGCAGATTGAACAAGATCCAGCCACGACCAGCGGCCGCCAAGTTCTCGGCACCGAGGGAAGAATAGCGATTATTGGTCGCGACCTGATCGGATAAATCTTTGAAGACCCAGTGGTGAATGGGTTTTTGCAAACGCCCGACCGAGGTTGTAACGATCTTTTCGTGGATTTGCGCATCGGACCAATTCGCGCGCCGGCGGTCGAACAACCGGGTTTGCCGGTCGGGATACCAACCGCCATGCCGAATCCAGCGGCCCATGTGAAAACTCAAACGCGGAAATGCGTAGGCCTCGGCGGTGAGTGTGCCCGCGAGAAGGGTCAACACTTCGGCTTGCGATTCGGGACTTAAGGCTTCGTCGGCGTCGAGGTTCAAAACCCAATCGTACTTCGCGAGCTCGGCGGCGCGGCGTTTTTGCGGACCGAACCCGCGCCACTCCTCAATCACGACGCGAGCGCCGCACTTCTCGGCAATTGAGCGCGTACGATCATCGCTGCCGCAATCGAGCACTAAAATATCGGAAGCGAACGGTACGGATTTTAAGCAACGCTCGATGTGCGCTTCGGCATTGCGCGTGATTACGGTGAGCGAAATCGGTGTCATCGCGAATCAGAATTGAAGAGTTGAACGCCCTTGTCAAACCGTTTCGCTTGTCTTTGCGGGCTTCTATGATAGCTTTTGGTCACGTCTTAAGGGGGCACAACATGCGCTATATTTCTCAGTCGTTAAATTTCCGTTCGTCATTTTTTTCTTCGGCTTTATCTCTCCTGGCTTTCGTCGCAATAAGCTTCACCGCTCCGGCGTGGGCCGCCTACTACGGCGTGCTCGACAACGGCGAAGTGCTTGCGGCCGGCAGATATAAACTCACCACCGACATGCAAGCGTTGACTAAAAACGGCGGCATCAACGCCGGCGCGGCGGTCGACGTAGGTTTCCAGGAAGATTTTGGTATTCGCGCTTTAATCGGTTTCGGGAAAACCGATTTTTACGGTGGCGCGATGGTGAAGTGGATGCCGATTCCCGATCTCGACAATCAGCCCGCGATCGGCGTGAATGTCGGTATAATTTACGGCAAGGACGAAGACATCAACGATCTCACCTTCCGGGCCGAACCTTTGGTTTCGAAACGTGTCGTCGTTGACCAAACGGTTTTCACACCGTACGTCTCCGCACCGGTCAACGTTCGCGTTCGCAATTCAAACGATCCCGATGTCAAAGAAGAAACGCGCATGGCCTTTCAACTTGTTTTAGGATCACAACTGCAGATTGCGCCGTATAAGAATTTGCAATTCACAGGCGAGATCGGGCTCGATCTCGATCAATCGCCCGGTTACGTCTCGCTCGGCGCCGTATGGTACTTCGATGCGCAAAACGGGTTCTCGCTGAATTGATTTTGATTTAAGTTGGCTAAGTTGAGAGTTGCAGAAAATACGGCATACCGCGCTTGCAAATATTTTTTATTTATATTTTTTTAAGTTCGTAGTACGGGGCCGTCCACCAAGCCGAAAAATTATCTTAGCGATGATCATAGAATAAACAGCCAAAAAATCTTAGCCACCGCGGCCGAATCGCCGCGGTGCTGTCCAATCCTGACTAGCGAACGCAGCGGCGGATGCGGGGCCACGTGGTGGTGTAGCTGCCGCGGCTGGTTTTCTGAGCGATACGCAATTCAAGCTCGGTGTTCTTTTCGTCTTCCGCCGTGTTGACGTCGAAGTCGGTCACGCTAAGCTGGTGGTAAGCGGTCTCGTTGTACAACTCGACCATTTTCATGACGAGCGGCAAAACTTTTTCAGGTTTGCCGAAGTAGCAAACACCCGTCGTGGTATCGAGCAAGACTTCGCCCGACAACGGAGCGCTCAGCTTAGAAACCGAAACGCTGGAGTAGCTCTTGTCGACGGGATTGTAGTCTTGGAAAAACTTAAGACCGACGGTTTGAACGGGCGTCGTTGCCGAAGCCGTGAACGATCCGAACAAAAAGCAAAGCGTAGCGAGACTCAAAACATTCTTCATAACATCCCCTAAGGTTGAAGTGGTTTAAGTCTCAATAAATAACCCGACCTTATTTACCGTCAACCCACGGGACCCACCCGGTGGACCAACTTCATCCTACGGACAGTTCACGCTAAACCAAGTAGACGATACAAAAAAAGCCCGGGCCTAAACCCGAGCTTTTTTCAATTTCTGCTTAGAATTAAGGCCCGCAGGCCTGCGGGCCGTTTCAAACAGAGGCCCGCAAGCCTGCGGGCCGCAATAAACAAAGGCCGGCAAGCTTGCCGGCCGCAATATCAAACGGTTAGTTGACGTCTTTGAAGTCAGCGTCGATGACGTCTTCGCCATCGGGACCTTTCTTCGCGTCCGCCGAGCCTTCCGCACCACCGGCCGCGCCGGCGTCACCGCCGGGTTGACCTTTGGTGGTTTCGTAAAGCTTCGCGCTGATCGAATGGCTCGCTTTGGTCAATTCGTCCAAAGCCGCTTTCAAATCGTCGGCGGAGGCCGAAGTGTTATTCAAAGAAGCCTTCGCCTTGTCGACCGAGGCTTGAAGCGTCGTTACATCGCCCTCACCGATCTTGTCCTTGTTATCGCGGATCAATTTCTCGGTTTGGTAGACCATGTTGTCGAGATTGTTCTTAGCCGAAATCGACTCGCGCTTTTTCTTATCTTCATCCGCGTGCGTTTCGGCATCGCGAACCATGCGCTTGATTTCGTCCTCGCTCAATCCAGATTTAGCCGTGATCTTGATCGCTTGCTCTTTGCCCGAACCCATATCTTTCGCGGTAACGTGCAAGATACCGTTGGCATCGATGTCAAAAGTCACTTCGACTTGCGGCACACCACGGGGAGCCGGCGGGATACCCATCAGCTCGAAACGGCCGAGCGACTTGTTGTCACCCGCCATGTCACGCTCACCCTGCAAGACGTGAATGTCGACGCTGCTTTGGTTGTCGGCCGCGGTCGAGAACGTTTGCGATTTGCGCGACGGGATCGTCGTGTTGCGCTCGATCAACTTGGTCATCACGCCGCCGAGGGTTTCGATACCCAAAGACAAGGGCGTAACATCGAGGAGCAAGACATCTTTTACGTCACCGGCTAAGACACCACCTTGTACGGCGGCACCGATCGCGACCACTTCATCAGGGTTAACCGATTTATTCGGCTCTTTACCGAAGAAATCTTTAACAGCCTTTTGAATCGCGGGCACGCGGGTCGAACCACCGACCAGAACGACTTCGTCTATCTCTGAAGCTTTCAAGCCGGCGTCGGCCAAACATTTTTTAACGGGTTCCATCGCGCGAACGATCAAATCTTCGATCAATTGTTCGAACTTGGAACGAGTCAATTTCATCGCTAAGTGTTTCGGGCCGGAAGCGTCGGCCGTAACGAACGGCAGATTGATTTCGGTTTCGCTTGCCGAAGACAATTCGATCTTCGCTTTTTCAGCCGCTTCTTTTAAGCGCTGCAAAGCCATCTTGTCGCTCTTCAAGTCGATGCCTTGATCTTTTTTAAATTCGTCGATCATCCAAATAAGGATGCGTTCATCGAAGTTGTCACCACCGAGGTGAGTGTCACCGTTGGTTGCTTTAACTTCGACGACATTATCGCCGACTTCGAGAACGGAAATATCGAAAGTACCGCCACCGAAATCGTAGATCGCGATTTTCTCGTCTTTCTTTTTATCGAGGCCGTACGCCAACGCGGCCGCGGTGGGCTCGTTGATGATACGTTTAACGTCGAGGCCCGCGATGCGGCCGGCGTCTTTCGTCGCTTGGCGCTGGGCATCGTTGAAGTATGCGGGAACGGTGATGACCGCTTCGGTCACTTCCGCGCCGAGGTAATCTTCGGCAACCTTTTTCAATTTACCTAGGATCGCCGCCGAAATTTCTTCGGGCGTTACTTTTTTGCCGCGAACTTCGAATGCCGAATCGTTACCGTTCGGAACGACTTTGTACGGGACGTACTTCGTTTCTTCTTTTACTTCGTCGGGACGACGGCCGATGAAGCGTTTAGCCGAGTAAATCGTGTTTTCGGGGTTGGTCACCGCTTGGCGTTTCGCGATCTGACCGGTTAATTTCTCGTTGTCTTTTGTGAAAGCAACGACCGACGGGGTCGTGCGCGCGCCTTCTTCATTGACGAGGACCTTGGGCGTACCGCCCTCCATAATAGCGACGACGGAATTCGTCGTGCCTAAATCGATTCCAATAATTTTACCCATGTGTTGCTCCTTCATTTCAAAATCAAAAATGCTAAATTTAGCGGGATCTAGTGATCAAAACTTTCTTGAACCAAATGTGAGGTCGGACCCCAAATCGTCAAGGTGCAGGGGCTAAAATCCCGTTTTGACATGATGGGTTAGAATGTCGCTCTAGAAGCCGAAGAAGCCGCTCTTATCTTTACCGGGAGATTGCCCTTTAATATCGGCTATTTGCTTTAAGAGTTTTTCTTCCTCTTTATTGAGCTTTTTGGGGAAAACAATCTTCAGCAGATAAACGAGATCGCCGACGCGCGCGCCCCTCAAAGAAGGCAGACCCTCGCCCGGTAACTTCACCTGCTCGCCGTACTGCGCCCCTTTGGGCACTTGCAGATTCTTTTTGCCTTTAAGCGTTTCGACTTCGATGTCGCCGCCCAACAATGCGGTCAGATAAGAAATTTCGAGCTCGGCGTAGAGGTTCGAACCCTCGCGCTCAAAACGGTCATCGGGCTTCACGCGAATCTCAACGTAAAGATCACCGGCGGGACCGCCTTTAGCGCCGGGTTCACCTTCGCCCGTCATTCGCAGCTGCGTGCCGTTGTCGACGCCCGCGGGAATCGTGACCAGGAGCTTTTTTTCGACCGCGACGCGCCCGTTACCTTTGCAGGTTTTGCACGGATTTTTGATCATCTGCCCGGTGCCGCGGCAATTCGGACAAGGGGTCGCCATCTGGAAAAATCCTTGGCTACGTACCACTTGTCCCCGTCCGTTACACGTCGTGCACGTTTCGGGTTTTGATCCCGGCTCGGCGCCGGATCCCGCACAGGGTTTACAATCTTGCTCAGACTCGAACGAGATGGGTTTTTGCTGCGCTTCGAGCACTTCTTTAAGCTCGATTTGCATAATGTATTTAAGATCGTTACCGCGCCGGGCACCGCCCCCGCGTGCGCCGCCCCGTTGGCCGCGCCCCTGCTGCTGACCGAAGAAGTCGCCGAAAATATCGCCGAAGGCTTCAAAGATATCGGAGGCATCGTGGAATTGCTGACCGCCGCCGCCCCCGCCCGGGCCATCGACGCCCTGATGACCGAAACGGTCATAACGCTGGCGCTTAGCCGGATCGCTCAACACTTCGTAAGCGCGCGCGGCTTCTTTAAATTTATCTTCGGCCGCTTTGTTGTTTGGATTTTTATCCGGATGCGTTTCCATCGCGACTTTACGGTACGCTTTTTTGATGACGTCGGCGGGCGCGTCCTTAGGGACGCCTAGAATTTCGTAAAAATCGCGTTTCATATGTTGGCTCCGGAACTAAGTAAGTATGGGATTCCGAAGGGAAACGTCAAGGCGGGTCTTATCAAACAAAAAGGCCGCGTGGGAACGCGGCCTTTTTTACTCTTTATACTGAACCTAGTTAACGAATTTAGAACGACCGCAGGACAGCGGTGCGCAAATTCTTACGTCGTTAAAGGTTCGCGGCGGCGCGAAACAACCGTCGTGCCCGAATCCGAAAAGCCCATCGGCCCACCGAAAACGCCACCGATGTAAGCGGCAATTGCACCTGAGACCAAGCTGAAGAACATGAACCAGCCGGCCGCGGCCGCGGCGTTCGTCGTCTTACCTGCAGCCGCAATTCCTTTTTGCTTGATCGTGGCCATCACTGAATTCGCTTGATCTTCGCTTTGACCGATCAAAGAATTCGCTTCTTCTTTCGAGATGCCTAAGCGTTTCGAAATGACGTTCGCGACGGCGTCTTTATCGGCTGCACCGGCGACGGCACCGGCTTGCTCTTCGGCAACGTCCGCACCGGTCTTACCGCCGGCATTTGCTTGTGCACGAGCCGCATCTTGCGGAACATCTTTCGCGCGCGCTTTTACATTTTCAGGTTGAAGTTCTTTTTTGCCGGTTTCGGCCAAGAGTTGACGAACTTCTTCACGAACCGACGAAACGTCAAATTTCGTGTTAGCCGCTGCACCCGCGCCGGCCGAAGCCGCGCCACGAAGGCCGCTACCGACGAGTCCGACCGCGGCGCCAACCGCGCTGCCGATACCCGTCGCGACTAATACAATAGTCACCGCGCTGGCGACGGCCCAGGCGCAAAGCCCGTGAAGACCGGCAACAACACGTTCACGATATCCCGACATGCGTGCCGCTACGTAACCGCCCGCGAAGAGTGAAATCAAACCTGCGATGAACCAAAAAGCACCGGCCGCCAACATGGCTCCACGTCCGACGGAGTCGCCTTGTTCGGGGTCGAAACTTGAAAAACCAATGCCGCCACCCATGCTCATGAGTGTTGCGTTCACGACGAAGGCGATAAAAGCCCCGGCGAGAATTGCGCCCCAAGAGATCATGGGGCGTTGTACCTCGCCCGTTGCTAAAACTTGTTCCTGATATGCCACGATAAAACCTTTCGTTAATGAGTAGCCGTTAAAAAACGAACTATACAGCAAGAGTGGGACCATCGCTTGAACGTGCTCGCGGTCGAAAGGTGCCATTTTGGGATAATGTATAATTTATGTATATAAATTCAATTTACGGGAAAGCGATGCAGTACTTCAAAATCAATAAATTTCTAATTCTGCGTGGTTTTTAATTTCGTGCGAAGTTCCGTGATGCGTTTATCAAGAGATTCGATCACCTTTTCATCGGTTTGCACGCGACGATGATTCTCTAAAATTGTTAGTCCCAATTCGAGTTGGCCGTTTTGAGTATAGAGACGCGAAGCTAATAGTCTCACCCAATCCGGCGCTCCGTTTGCGCCGGCGATGAGCAAGAGTTCGGCGGCTTTTTTCAAGTCTTTTACGTCAAACAAATAGTGATAGGCGGCCCGGTAAGCGATGGACCAATCATGAGGGTAAGCGGTTAAGCCGCGCTCAAAGATCACACCGGCGCCGGCGTAATCTTCGGTGAGCACCGAGAGGGATATGGCGCCGGCCAGGTAAGGCATTTTAAACTTAGGCGCGAGCTTGGTGACCGTGTCGAGCATTTTAAAAGCCCATGAGTTGTCGCAGTTTTTGTAGCGAGGGGAATAGAGACGGTCATCTTTATTATCAAGGTTAGGTTCAAGTTTTTCGATCGGCTTCAGGTAGGTCTGGCAGTTGTCAGAGTCTTGAATCCAGCGGAGCCAGAAAGAATCGGCCATTGACTCACGAAAACCAAATGTAAACTGCTCGAGATGTTCCGGGGGCGGATAGAGGAATTTTTCGGACTCGAAGCGTTTTGAATTGTGGCGAGTGATTTCGGCCGCGCCGAAAGAAACGATTAGAGCTATCCAGATATATAGTTTGGTCACAGGTCTATATTGACCCTGGATTTGTTCAGGCACAAATAAAAAAGAGTGAGCATGCGGCTCACTCTTTTTTAAGCATTATTATACTGTGCTAATTTCAGCTTATAAAATATCGAAACCGCCGGCAGGCTGGATTAAGCTCTTCGCTTGGTTGATCGTCCATTGATCCATCGCCGCATCACCATCGATATCGCCCGTCGCGCCGGCCGTAAACAAGCCGCCCGTTCCGTTCGTGATAACCGTGGTAGGCATCGCACCGATCGGAACTGGAAGCACAACTTCCGTGCAGCCCGTTGCGGCCGTGCAATAAGTGTTAGTGATGCTATCGCCGGCCGCACCACCGTTACCTGAGTACGGAGCGGGCGGAACGCCGTTGTCCGCGTTGAAGCCGTGACGGTAGCGCAAGTTACCGGTCGGAGCGTAACCGACGACCGTGAAGCGTGAGTAGTACGCTTGCCATTCTGCGAAGAAAGCGCGTTCAGCCGAGTACAATGCCGACAAATTCGACTTGGCTTCAGACTGTTTAGCTTTTGCCGTGAACTTTTGATAGTTCGGAACTGCGATTGCGGCCAAGACACCAATGATCGCTACGACGACCATCAACTCGATAAGCGAGAAGCCCTTGTTGTTTCTTAATGAAACATTCATATTTTTATCCCCCGAAACGTTCTGGTTAATTGTGCAGATTCAAGTCTGCATTGCGTTTACGGGAAAGTGAAGAGCGAGTGTCAAACAATCCGTCGTCTCGACTTAAGTTGAGTCAATTCCGTACCAAATTGCGAAGACAGGGGTTAATATACGAACACTATTGAGACGATCTACTCTAGCAACCCCGACGTGAGCCGAGACAAATGAACGACGACAACCGCTATCCCGACAACGAAGGCGACGATCAGGTCATCACGAAGTACCGCCCGACGACCGCCAAACCGCCTTTGTATAAAGTGATTCTTTTGAACGACGATTTCACGCCCATGGAGTTTGTCATCCTCGTACTTAAAAAATTCTTCATGAAGAGTGATAGCGAAGCCAACAAAGTGATGCTGCAAGTTCACAACGAAGGCGCCGGACTCGCGGGTATATACACGTTCGAAGTCGCGGAGACGAAAGTCTACGCCGTGAATGAGTTTTCGAGGCGACAAAAGCATCCGCTTAAGTGTAGTATGGAAAAAGAATAAGAACCGCGAGCGCGCAATCACAAAACAAGCTGCGCTTAGTCTGGAGACACGATGCTTGACCCTAAGCTCGAACGGATCCTCAACCAACTCTTAGAATCCGCCCGGTTGAAGAGATATGAATTCATCAGCCTCGAGCACGTGCTCTTGGTGCTCACTTCCAAAGATGAAGAAACGCAAGAAATTCTCGAAGCCTGCGGCGCCGACTTAAAGGCCCTTAAAGCTAAGCTCGAAGAATTCGTGAAATCGCACTGCCCGCTCGTAAGCGAAGAATTTCTCGCGGCCGATCCCGAATGGCGCCCCGAGCTGACGATGGCTTTCCACCGTTTGCTCCAACGCGCGGCGATTCAGGTGCAGAGCGCGGGCCGCAAAATGGTGAAGAGCGGCAATTTGCTCGTCGCCCTGTTTCACGAAACCGACTCTTACGCCCGCTACTTTCTCGAGGAACAGGGCGTATCGCAATTCGATATCATCGAATACATCTCGCATGGCCAAGCGAAGTCGCCCGTAAATTCCGAGGTCGCGGCCGACGGTTTGCCGCGTGATCAAAAAGACAAGCCGGCTTCCGCCCTCGCGAGCTATTGCACGAACTTGAACGAGCGCGCGAAGCAAGGAAAGATCGATCCGTTGATCGGGCGCCAAGACGTGCTCGAACGTATGATGCAGATCCTTTGCCGCCGCACGAAGAACAATCCCCTGCTCATCGGTGAATCCGGCGTCGGTAAAACCGCGCTCGCCGACGGGATGGCGTTGCGAATTACGCAAGGGCAAGTGCCGGCGAAGCTTTTAGACAAAGTGATTTACTCACTCGACATGGGCGCATTGCTCGCCGGAACCAAATACCGCGGTGATTTCGAGGAACGTCTCAAAGCCGTCGTGAAAGAAGTGAAAGCTTCGAAGGGCGCCGTTTTGTTCATCGACGAGATTCACACTCTCGTCGGCGCGGGCGGAACTTCGGGCGGCGCAATGGACGCGTCGAATTTGCTTAAGCCGTCGTTGACCGACGGTACGCTCAGCGTGATCGGTTCAACCACCTTCAAAGAATACCGCACGCATTTTGAAAAAGACCGCGCGCTCGCCCGCCGCTTCCAGAAGATCGACGTGTCCGAGCCGACCGTCGAACAAACGGTCGAGATTTTGCGCGGTTTGAAATCACGTTACGAAGAATATCACCACGTCACGTTCAGCGACGAAGCGTTGAAGGCCGCCGCCGAACTTTCGGCCAAGCACATTCAGCAGCGTCACTTACCCGACAAAGCGATCGACGTTTTGGATGAAGCCGGCAGCCGCGCGCGCACGTTTGCTACCGCGCCGGATATTATTCACTTAAGCGTTGAGGACATCGAGACCACCATCGCCAAGATGGCCGCGATCCCCGTGAAGTCGGTGAATTCGGGCGACCGCCAGAAACTGAAAGATTTAGACAAGCAGCTTAAGGCCGTCATCTTTGGGCAAGACACCGCGATCAATAAAGTGGTTAACGCGATTAAGATGTCGCGCACCGGGCTCGGCCGCGAGAACAAACCGATCGGCTCTTACTTCTTCGCCGGCCCGACCGGCGTCGGTAAAACCGAAGTTTCAAAGCAGCTGGCCGAATTGCTCGGTATCTCGTTCTTACGCTTCGACATGTCCGAGTATATGGAGAAGCACGCGGTCTCGCGTCTCGTCGGCGCACCCCCCGGGTACGTGGGCTACGAAGAAGGCGGTTTGTTAACGGATGCGGTCACCAAGCAGCCGCATTGTGTTTTGCTCATCGACGAAGTCGAGAAGGCGCACCCGGATCTACTCAACATATTGTTGCAGGTGATGGACAGCGGGCGTCTGACCGATTCCAACGGCCGCACGTCGGATTTTCAAAACGTGATCTTAATCATGACGTCCAACGCCGGCGCTTTCGAAGCGGCGAAGGGTAGCCTTGGTTTAAATCCGCAGAAGAGTTCGACGATCTCGCTCGACGTGATTAAAAAAACGTTCCGGCCGGAGTTCATCAATCGCTTGGACGCGATCGTTGAGTTCCAATCGCTCGATAAACCTTTGCTCGTGCAAGTCATTCGCAAGTTCGTGTTGGAACTCGAAGCGCAATTGCTTAAGAAGACGATCTCGATGGAAGTGTACCCCGAGGCCGTCGATTGGTTGTTCGATAAAGGTTACGACCCCGCCTACGGCGCACGCCCGTTCGCGCGCGTGATTGACGAACACCTGAAGCGGCCGTTGGTTGACGACATTCTTTTCGGCAAGTTGCAAAACGGCGGCAAGGTGACCGTGAGTGTCGATAACGATGAGCTTAAAATCGAGTGTTTCTCGATGGACGATATCCAAAAGCCACGCCTGCCGGGCCGCAAAAACAAAGCGATCGCCGGCAAAGTTTAAGGACGGCGTTCGCTCTCGCGACGAATCTGACGCGATACTATCACCCCCCGCGACGAATTTGATCGCGGGCATTCTTTTTAATTCGGTTAGGCCATATGGACAAAGACTAGACCCCGCGATAACCCTTTTGATCAGGGGAAATTAGAGGGGGATCCATGAGTCCAAGAGTTCCGTTAACGCGAGTGGCTCTACTGCTTGCGGCATTGTTCGCGACCGCGGCCTGCAAACCTTCCGACGTTAAAGTAAAAACCGTAAAAGAGCGGCTCGATTCCGGGCAACTCGTCGAATTCACCAAACCCGGCTACCGCAGGCCCTCGTGTCCGAAGGCCGCGCCCGACTGGTCAAACCTCTCGCTGTCGGATCAAGCCGAGCGGGAACGTATCGTCTTGAAGACGCAAAGCGCGACCCTAAACCCCGGCAAAGAAACTTGTTTCCGCGTCGGCTCCGTCGTGAACCTTACCGTCGACGGCAAACCGAACGGCCAGGCGACGATCCGCAAGCTGGGGCTGATCAAATTAGGTTCTTTGCAGGCGCAACAACTCAAAGGGAAATTTTTCGCGAAGACGGACGACTTCAACGGATTCAAGAGCAACGTCGAAAGCAAGCGGATGAAGCCCGTGCACGAAGGTTTAGTAACGATCGTTGAAGTCGATTACCTCTCAGGATCCGCCGCCGATCAAAAAACGATTGAAGACCGTGATGCGGAAAAGAATGCGGGCGACGGCTTCGCGGAGACGTTGAACGACGGCGATCGCCTCGGTGAGTGCCGCAACAATTCCGTTTGGAAAGAATTGATCGTACCCGGCGATTACCAAGCGCCGGTCATGACTTCCCAAATTAAAAGTTGGTACCGGCTCGGGAACTTCAATTGCTTAACGCAAGGGCAAGAGGCCGAAGTGAAAGAATCGACGAAAGCCGACGCGCCTTCGGCCGGTAAGGTGCGCATCCGCAAAATCAAAATGTTTAAGGTGCAGTCATTGTCGCGCGAACGTTTTGACCTGCCCGATTTTGATTTCGAAAAGTTGAAGCAAAAGATTCTTACCGAGAATAGTGAGCGCAAGCCGCGGCCCGAAGAGTGGATGCTCGTTTACGATGTGGAAGCGCCGGGCGGAACGGTCGCGCCGGTCGATTGCCGGCCCGACACCATCAGCGCCCTGACGGGAGCGGATCGCCACGCGACCCGCTTCGTGACCGTCTTACCCAAAGGAACCTGCTTAAAAGCCGGCCATCTCGTCATGCTACGCATCCCACTCGCCGGTGAGGATTCGCTCGAGATCCCGGCGCGTGTCGCGCTCGTTGAAGACCGCACCGAAGGGGTTTTTGTCACGGTCGAGAAAATCATCGGGGGTCAGCCGTGAAACAGTTAATGACCGGTATCCTGCTTTTTATGATCGGCTGCACCACCACCCAGCGCAAAATGGAGGAAACCACGCCGCAAAATACCGCGCGGGTGAGCATCATGACCTTCAACGTCGAGAACCTTTTCGATATCGACGACGATCCCGAAAAGTTAGACGAAGCTTTCCTACCTTCGGGCGCAAAATCGGGCGAAGTATTTCAGAACAAATGCCGCTACCAGGCCCTGCGCTACCGCGATTCAAAACATCAAGGGCGCGAGAATATGGACGAGACCGGGCTCGCCACCTTCCGTACCGACGAATGCTTAGGCAAAGACTGGTCGCCCGCGATCGTACGCCGTAAATACGAGCGGATCACCGATGTCTTGAAACAAGTGAACAACGGACGCGGCCCCGACGTCTTGCTGTTGCAAGAAGTTGAGAACCGTAAAGTCGTCGAGCGTTGGAACAACGAATATTTGCAAGGAATGGGTTACCGAAGCCTCATCCACATGGAAAGTTTGGACGAACGCGGGATCGACGTCGCCATTCTCTCGCGCCTCGAATCCGTCGGTGAGCCTAAGCTGCACAACTTAGATTACTCGCTCGAAGCCGGCATCGACGAAGACGACAAACGACCGACCCGCGGGATTCTCGAAGGAAGATTCAAGTTACCGGACGGCACACCGATCGCGGTGTTCGCCCTTCACCTACCCTCGCAAGGTGCCTCTACCCTTCACCGCAGCGCCGGCTTAAAAACCTTGAAGAATGTCGCCGCGAAAGTTGAGCCCGGAACCGTGGTGGTTGCGGGTGGTGATCTGAACATCACCTCGACCGAGGAGTTCAAGCAGCGCTATTACAAAGATTTAGTCGCGGATCAGTTCGTGGTTTCTCACCGCATCGGCTGCCTTGGGTGCCCGGGTTCGACCTATTTTGGCCGCGACAACACGTGGTCGTTCTTCGATGTGCTGCTGTTCGCCAAGCCGTTGATCGACGAACAATCTCCCTGGCAAGTCGATCCCGCATCGATTCACCTGGTGAATAGCAGCCGCTACCAAGTCGACAATTGGGGTAAGCCCGCGAAGTTTCGGACCGGAAAAGGCTCGGTCGGAGTTTCGGATCACTGGCCGATGTACGCCGAAATCTTCGCTAGAAAAACCGGTAACACCGCGGGGGTGGAATAATGAAATCGTTGACCGCTTTTTTAATCACCGCATGGATCGCGTTCGCCGGAAGCGTTTCGTGGGCGCAAGTTTCGGTGCAAGAAACCGACAGCCAAAACCGGCTCCGTGTCTTCGGGCGCGACGTGAACTTCAACTTCTTCAACGTCGCTTCGGTCGAAGCCGATAAATCCGGCGAAGAAGGCGGAAGACTAGCCACTTATTCCTACCTGACCGGATCGACGTGGGTGAACGCGAATTACCGGGCTGCCATGCGCGTGCCTTTTCAATATAACTCGGCCGGCACCGACCGCTTTAATGGTGACAAGGTTAATGAGCAGGAAATGTTTTTGCAGGATGTGATCGTCGGTTTGCAAAACTACAATCTCGCGTACCTGCCGCTCGATTTCGAAGTGTATTGGGAAGGCCGGGCTTACCTGCCCACGTCGAAGAATTCTAAGCGCGCCGGCTTGATCACGCGCCTGCGCAACAATTTTATCTTAAGCCGCGTGTTCTCTCGTTATTTTGAAATGGAGTACGACCAGAAATTTAGTTACTTCGTTCAATCACGCTCGACGTACGCGAATACCTTCAACGACGAGGAAGGTTACGAGCGAACGGCGATCTCAACCACCAAACGCATGGAGATCGACCATTCGTTGCGCGCGTGGGGCAAGATCACCCCGCAGATCGCGCTCGGCTGGATGGCCGGTTCCGAGGAATCTTACTGGAACAAATCGGATGCGGAGAACCGCTCAAAACCCGGCGAGCGTATTTGGAAAACGGGCCCGCAACTGGCGTTCCCGGTAACGAACAACGCGAATTTTATCTTCGCGTACGAGGACCGCGTGAACCGCGACGATGAAGCCGCCGAGAAAAATCTCGGCCGCTTTTACGCGCAGAATACACAGTTCACTCTTCTTAGTTTTATTCGATTTTAAGAGGCGGCGGAATCCACCGAAACGTTCGGCGCTTTTTTAGGCGCCGAGTTGGCTTTGAACGAATGCGATTGCGCTCTTCGGAGTGCCGCCTGCCATTGCGAACTTAAGCTTGTCCAATTTTTCTGATCAAGCAAAAGTCCTTCGGTCATCGTCGGGTGCAACTCTTCGTAGGTACGAACCTCACCGTTGCCTAGGCGGCGGTTGATCGCGTCGCGCCCCACTTCACCGGGTACGCGTGCGCCGAGTGCGCTAAGCAATTCCACCAAATGGTGTACCGTCTCGTGCTGGAAGCGGTAAACGCGCTCCGATTTGCTCGTGATGTTCAAACCCTTCATCAAATGAGGATTGCTGGTCGCGATGCCGGTGGGACAATCGTTCGTGTTGCAACGAAGCGCTTGGATGCAGCCCATGGACAACATCATCCCGCGCGCCGAGTTCACCATGTCGGCGCCCAGCGCGATCTTTTTCAAGATATCGAACGAAGTAAGAACTTTCCCGCTCGCGATAACGCGAATGTCGTTCTTTAAGCCGAAGCCGCGCAAAGTGTCGATGACGAACGTGAGGCCGTCTTCGAGCGGCGTGCCGACGTAGTTCGAGAATTCTAAGGGGGCCGCGCCCGTGCCGCCTTCGCCACCGTCGACGGTGATGAAATCGGGTTTAATTTTGGTTTCGATCATCGCTTTGCAAATCGCGATGAACTCGTGCCAGTGGCCGACGCATAGCTTGAAGCCGACCGGTTTACCGCCGCTGAGTTCGCGCAGCTTCTGCACGAACTGCAAGAGCTCGACCGGCGTCGAGAACGCGCTGTGGCCCGCGGGCGACAAAACATCTTTGCCCATCGGGACCAGGCGGATTTGTGAAACTTCTTCGTTCACTTTGGCCGCGGGCAGCATCCCGCCTTTGCCGGGCTTTGCGCCCTGGGACAATTTGATCTCGACCATTTTCACGTTGGGCATCGTCGCGCGCTCTTCGAACGCTTGCGGATTGAACCGGCCGTCGGGCGTGCGGCAACCGAAGTAACCGGTCCCGATTTGCCAAACGAGACCCGCGCCCAATAAATGATAGGGGCTGATGCCGCCCTCGCCGGTGTTGTGATAGAAATTGCCTTTTTTAGCGCCGTTATTCAAAGCGCTCACCGCGGCGCTCGAAAGTGCACCGTAGCTCATCGCCGAAATATTCATGATCGAAGCGTCGTAAGGCTGCGTGCAATCGGGGCCACCGACGGCTACGCGGATGTCGTGCAGCTTCTCGGGGTGCGGGGTGATTGAGTGATTCACCCATTCGTAATGCTCCATGTGCACGTCGAGCTGCGTACCGAACGGGATCGTTTCGGTCTGCCCCTTGGCGCGCTGATAAACGACGGAGCGTAATTCACGCGGTATGGGGCGGCCGCTTTGGTTCGACTCGACGAAGTACTGTTGCAGTTCGGGCCGGATAAGTTCAAAGAAGTAACGCATATTCCCGATGACCGGAAAATTGCGGCGAATGGCCTGACGCGTTTGCGTCGCGTCGGCAACGCCGAGGGCAAAGAGCGGCAAGGTAAGGATCAGTGACCAGCCGAAGGGATGCCAGAAGTAAGTGACGATCGCCGTGAAAATGAAAACCGCTGCCGATACAAAGTAAAATTCCCGTCTCACAGATGAATCCCCTATTGTTTACTTTTCGGCCATATAAAGGTCAGACTTGATCGCGGCCTTGGTCCAGGATGTCTGCGGGACCAGTTCGGCCCGAGCGCGGCTTGTGACCGTGCAACCCCTCCCCTACAATAGTCGGATGAATTCGAATTCTACGGGCCGCTTAGGTCTCGCGCTCACCATTATTCTAGTCCTTGGTTGTCATTCGGTTCCGCTGAAGTCGCCGGTCGACACCACGGTGAAGGTCCACTCCGAATGGTTAAAGAATTACAAAGAGGCGCAGTTATTAAAAATCACCGCTCCGTTTCGTTCGTGCGAGATTTACAAGCAGCTCGGTGCCGACACCAAATTCCCGGCGCATCAACTGGCCCAACTTCGCGCGTGGGAAATTTGCGAACCCGCGCAAGCGCCTACTTTCGCGCGTGAATCACTGCCGCCTTGGTTGAAAGACATGGGGCTCGACATCGCTCTGCAACTTGCCGCTAAATCGGGCGATAAAGCCGCCGAGCTTGAACTCGCCGGTGAGAAATCGAAACAAAATTTACCGCAATCGGAAAAGCTCAAGTGGAACGAACTCGCTTTGCAACGCGCACGCGAACTCAAAGCGCAAGATAAAATCCCGGCATTGATTAAGCGACAATACACGATCGCTCCCCGCTTGAACCCGGAGCCGGCTTCCAAGCAGTGGCTCGCGGTCGCGGGCGATTTACGCAATTCGCGCAAATTCGATCAAGCGCGTGAGTATTACGAAAAGATTTTGAAAAGTTCCGACTTCCTTTTGGAAGATAAAGTTGCGGCGTTTAAGGGTATTCGCCTCTCGTATAAAAATGCGCGACAGCACGAAGATCATTTAACGGCGTCGCTGCGGCTGGTGGATTTCCTGCGGAAGGCCGAGAAGCGCCAACCGAAATCGCAAACCGTGCGCAAACTCAGTTACGACAGCGAAGTTTATTACGGACGCGCGCTGTGGACCCTCGGTCGCGCCGACGACGCACGCAAAGTTTTCGAGACGATCGAGCGCCGCTTAAAAGGCCGCACTTCGCTTGCCGAACTTTACTGGCTCATGGGCCGCATGGCCGAAGAGCAAAACCGGCCCGACTTAGTTAGCCGGCACATGGAATCCGCGCTCAAAGAAAAGCTCACCGACCCCGAGCTGCGCGATAAAATCTTATGGTACAGCGCTTGGAATGAGCGCCAACAAAAAAATAGCGCACGCGCGGCCGAGATTCTTACCGAACTCGATGCCGGCACCAAGAGCGATTTCACTAAAGTGCGCGCGCTGTTCTGGCTCGGTAAAACTTACGCCGAGATGGACAAGCCCGCCGATGCGAAACGCGTGCTCGAACAAGTAATCGAAATGGATTCGCTCGGCTATTACGGATTGCTGGCGCACAGACAGCTTGGCGTCGCTATTTCGTTCAAGCGTTCACCGGTGACGGCCTCGGCCGAAGATCCGGCCAGCGCATTGCCCCTCGATGTCACGCTCGCCGAGTGGCTTTCGCTGATCGACGAGGGCGATGCGCTTTCCAACGTCCTTCAACAAAGTGCGCTCGCTTACCGCAAACAAAAAGACCAAAGCAACGAAGCCTGGACGACGCTTTTCCAGCTTTACGCAAAGGGTGGCCTTTACACGAAGATGTACGAAACGCTGAGCTCGCTCGACTCCGACCGCCGTAAGAGCATCGTCGAAACTCACCCCGAGCTTTTATTTCCGCAACCTTGGAACGACGACGTAAAGCTCGCGAGTCTCGACTACAACGTGGACGAAGAATTGATTTACGGAATCATGCGCCAAGAATCCGCGTTCGACCCCCGCGCGCGCAGCGGGGCCGATGCGTTCGGTTTGATGCAAGTTTTGCCGGAGATCGCCGAGAACATCGCGTTTCAAAAAAAGATCTCTTACCTGCACATGGATGATCTATACCAACCGAAGACGAACATACCGATCGGCGCCGCGCACATTCGTGAATTGCTCGACCGGCATAAGGGTCGCTTCATCCTCGCGGTCGCTTCCTACAACGCGAGCGAGAAGGCCATTTTAAATTGGATGAAGACTCGTTACCGCGGCGATTCGCTGGAGTTCATCGAAGAGATCCCGTACGAAGAAACTCGAACGTACGTGCGCCTCGTTATGCGAAACTTGATCTTCTACAGTCTGCTCAAATCGAAGTCCGCTTCGATCGAATTCCCGGCGTGGGTTCTGAAGCTGGATCCGTCGTAAGGCGGCCTGTCTAGACTCTAGACATATCGTCAACAATTCATCAGGAAATCCCGTCTCATTCTGGACATTTAGGCCTAGTTACGGACTCTTACCGGTGGCGCCCGGCTTGCTCTTACTAACTGTAAGAGTGAAGGAGTCCTTTTATGAAACGCCCTAGCAACAAGACACTTGCCGCAGGTTTGGTCGGTCTCTGCCTGATCCAGTTTTTGGCCCAGACGGATTTCTCGAACGACAACCGTGACGAATCTTCGTCGGAGCTGACTTCTACTCAAGGTAAGAAAGGCCGTACCGCCGAACTCGGTAAGCCTGTCGTTACCAAAGCGAAGCCCGAGAAAGAAGTCGAAGTCCTATTGAACGATCCCGCGATCACGGCGGGCTGGGGCTTAAAGATGACCGACTCGCAAAAAGCTTGGCGCATTTCGCAAGGTAGCCGCGACATCACCGTTTGCGTGGTGGATACGGGCGCCGACGTAAAGCACCCCGATTTAGTCAAAAACCTTTGGGTTAATAAAGGTGAATCCGGCAAAGATGCTAAAGGCCGCGACAAAGCCACCAACAACGTTGACGACGATAAGAACGGCTTCGTCGACGACGTGAACGGCTGGAACTTCGTGAACAACTCTTCTGATCTAAAAGATGACCACGGACACGGCACGCACATCGCCGGCATCATCGGTGCCGAAGGCGGAAACGGCATCGGCATCTCGGGCGTATCACCCAAAGTGTCTTTGATGATCTTGAAGTATTATGATTCAAAAGGTTCCGACGTAAACAACCTGGTGAACACGGTCAAGGCGATCGATTACGCCGTGAAGATGAACTGCAATATTATTAACTACTCGGGCGGCGGTATCGCGCCTTCTTCGGAAGAGAAAGCGGCCATCGAGCGCGCCAACCAAAAAGGGATCTTGTTCGTGGCCGCGGCCGGCAACGAACGTTCGAACTCGGATATTCGCAAGTACTATCCCGCAGATTATGGTTTGCCGAACATCTTGAGCGTCACCGCCATCGACCGTTTCCAAAACGTATTGCCGTCCAGCAACTACGGTGAGCAGACCGTCGACGTCGCGGCGCCGGGTAACGATATCATCTCGACCTTACCGAACGGCCAATACGGCTTTATGACCGGAACTTCGCAAGCCACCGCGTTCGCGACCGGCGTTGCCGCCTTGGTTATGGCCAACAACTCGGGCATGCGCAAAGCGGTTGAAATCAAGAAGTACCTCACGCAAACCGGCGACGAAGACCAAAAGCTCGCGGGCAAGACACGCTGGCGCAAACGTTTGAACTCGTACAAAGCTTTGGCGATTCAAGATTCTGATTTGGCTTTTAACGGCGTGAAGGTCGATAACGCTTCGAGCTTCAGCAAAAATGAATTCGCTTCGCCTTCGCAAAAAGAGGATGAGCTCGAAGCTTCCGAAGATCAACCGAAGCGCATCACGGCCTTCGGCAAGAGCATTCAATCGCACTTAGGTTTGAAAGCCGTTCAGATCTTACCGCGCGCCGAGGCCGAAGCTCCGGCGGCGGATTAAATTTTCGGCTTACTTTACTAATTCTAGATCGTTGCGGCAGGAGGTTAACTTCCTGTGCGGTACGCGAATCGATACGGAAATCTGACTCAACTTTTTGCCGACGAGATTCTGGATCATGATCGCCCGAAAGCTATCGGCGTTCAGGGTCATTTCTACGTGCTTATAATTTTCGTCCAGACCCACCGAATATCTCCGATTAATCCGGCGCTCCATTACGGGGTCGTAAACGTCTTCGGCTCTCATCCGCGGCGTAAATTCATTGAAGATGCCGTAACGCAGAACCATGTCTCTCATGTTCGGGTATTTCGAAATGATGTCGTTCGTTATTCTGAGCGCTTCTTCGTAGCTGAGCTTTGAACGACTTTCCTTAGCTAAGTTGTCTAATTTGATAAGGTCAAATTCCGGCTGGTTCTTAGTCAATTCCAGATCCAGCGGAAATGGGAACAGATAGGCTTGATTGTATCCCGACAGGAATATCATGACACTGCCGTTCGCAAAAATCTCGCGGATGATTCCGACTTGCTGACCTTTCTTTACCTGGTCATGCACCTGAAAGCCACGCCACTCGTCGACCGTGCCGAACATGTTGTTTGGGTGAACTAGGTAGACCGAGCCTCCGTACCCATCGTAATTGACCGAAAGCAGACCGCTGTTCTCTTTCTTTAAAACCGTACCGGTGTTCGTACCGAGGACGAAGCGCTGGTCGGAACGTATTTCCTTTGCGTAGGCATTCGAAAGACAAAGCAGCAGCAAGAGCGACAACGATTTAACGGACAGCATGTACACCTCGAGCCAGGACGAATTGCAAAGTCTATGACACCGCTTAAACGGGTTTACGACGTCCCCGCCTCTGGCGGCCTGCCGTTCCTCGGCGCTCTGCCCTTCCTCGACGGCCACGCCCGCTACCCTCGCCTTCCGCGATCCCGCCTAATCACTAACCGTCAAAAATAGCCTTCAGGCCCGCTAAGGTCTTCGTCTCCTTACGCGAGATAATCCCTTCGGCCTCTAATATATTGAGCTCGATGTACTCCTTCACGATCCCGAACGCCTTTTGCCATCCACGCACGACGCGCGTGTGCGGACGTTGAAGCCAAAGCCTCGCACCACCTAAGAATTCACGCAAAACCAACCCTAACCTACCCGTCAACTCCCGGATAAACGCGGCCCAACGTCGTACGTGCGGAATCTTCAAGGCGAGATGGAGATGATTGCCGACGTTCGCGCGCTTATAGATTCTCACGCCGTGCTTGCGCGCGACTTCACTGATGAGCACTTCAACTTTTCGGAATGTCTTCGGCAAACGTAGAACGCTCTTCGATGCCCTTAAGGTCAGATGTATTGGAAGCTTTGAATCGAGCGGGCGTTTCCATTTAGGATTTCCCTTAAGCATCGCACCGCCGAAACCACCCTTTGGCTTTTGAAAACCTGCACCTACAAACTCTCGCTGGGCTTTACGTTTCGACATGTCGAGCTTTTATCAAACCATCGCTTCCTAGTAAATTAATTCTATATATTTGGGCGGCGCGTAGCTTACGCTTTAAACTGCCCCATCCGTTTTTCTCATGGTCTGAGCATCCTGATAGTGGCCTTCCTTCGCCGTCCGCGGCGAAGGAAACTAAAAAATGAAATCAAATTTCTTTTATTTTTTGGGTCGGACCGCCGGGATGGCGGTTCGAAAAGCCTTCTCACGGACGGATGATCTTTGCAGGGTGAGATTGGCTGAGCGGGTTAGGGATTGCGCACGCCGCCGGGTCGTTTCGCTTTAATCTTGGTGGATTTTAAGACCATCGCTCCCGGATAAACTTAATTTGTGGATAACGTTTGGTTGCGGTTTCGTTCTTCGATGGCCCCATCCGTTGGGTGCATGGTCTGAGCGTCGTGACAGGGGCCTTCCTTCGCCGTCCGCGGCGAAGGAACTATAAAAATAAAGGCGATTTTTTCTTCTTTTTGGGCGGGGCCACTCGGTCGCGGCCTTTGGGTGAGACGAGCTCAATTCGGAAACGCGGATCAATCACGCTTTCTTAATTGCAGTTGCATGGCTATGCCCAGGAATAAAAAGGCGGCGCCTAGGCCCACTATGTTTCTGAACATCGGGACCGTTAGGCCGACGATGATGAGGATGGCGGCGCCCAGTAGCGGGAGCTGCCACAAGCGTGGGTACATTCGGGCGCGGTCTAATTTGGCGGCGCGGTCAGGGACCATGACTTGGGCTAAGGCGCGGACTTCGCGGATGCGTTGACGGGTGATTTCGTCGGTCGGCATGAGCTTTTGCATTTGGCCGTATTGGGCGGCGGCGTACGGGATTTTGCCCTCGGCGTTGGCCATGCGCACGAAATCGTTGTGCAACTTTTCGTCACTGTAGTCGTCGACCACTTTGTTCCACGCGATTTTAAGCGCCGCCGAATGCGCGGGCACCGGTTCGTCGAAGCTTAGCGTCGCCGCTTTGGCTTTTGCGATCAGCACACCGCAGTGGCCGCACTCGCGTGCCGTCACCAAATTCGGTTTGAAACATTTTGGGCAGGGTTCAGTCTCGACGGCGACCGCGGGTTTTCGGACCGGCGATTTGATAGACGATTTTGCCGGAGCTTTGACCAAAGGCGCTTCTTTAACTTGCAAAGGAAGGCCGTTGAGTTCACTGGACAAATCCATATCGGGCATCGACAACCAAAAGCGGTCATGACATTGCGAACATTCGAAGCGCGGCTTGGCTTCTTGAATGTCGGCAAATTGCACGATGTAGAGTTTGCGGCAGTGTGGGCAACGCACGCGGAACGAGTCCGTTGAAAAGGGCGTCCGTTCCATTTCTTGATCGATTGAAGTGTCAACAGGCATAGTGACTCCCTAATGCGGATATTCTAGCCTACCGGAATGAAATCCGATGATACACGAAGCTGGTCACATCCTGGAACCATGAAACCCCGATATCTCTTAGCTATTCTAGCAGGAATACTTATCGGCACAAGTTATATTCCCCTCCCGCCGTGGGCCATCTTCTTCTGTTGGACACCGCTTTGGTTTACCTGGCTTCGGGAAAAATCACTCACGCGCCAATCGCTCAAAAATGTTTTCTTGAGTGGTTGGCTCACTCAGTTTGTATTGACCGCGATCGGCTTCAGTTGGGTTAGTCATACCTTGCATGAATTTGGGCATATGCCTTGGTTTTTTGCCCTGCTTTGCCAGGCGGCTTATTGCGCCTTCGCAAATCTCCACGTGCCGCTCGCCGGTTTGGCTTGGTTTGTCTTTTCGGAGCGCGGTCAGTTGTCCCGCACGCAAAGGATCATCGCCCTTCCCGTCTTCGTAAACATCGGCGAGAGAATCTTCCCGATGATCTTCGATTGGCATTTTGGATACACCTGGCTATGGGCCGAATTCCCCGCGTATCACCTGGCGGATACCTTCGGTTTTATCGGTCTGAGCTTCTTCGGCCTTTGCTTCAACGCTTTGGTTTTGCTCGCTTACTTCCGATACCGCGAACAACGTACGTGGGTGCCGGTCTTGTTGACGGCCCCGCTCATCTTTGCCGGGATGAACGTTTGGGGTTATTTCCACGCGCGCGGGTTGGCTAAGCCCGACGCAAATTTAAAATTTATGATCGTCCAGGCAAACATCGGCAACCAAGAGAAGTTGATGGCCGATAAAGGCCCGGCCTACCGCGACACCGTGCTGAATCGTTTCGTCGATGAGACCACCAAGGGCTTAGCCTCGGCGGGCGGCCAAAAGATCGATTTTATAGTGTGGCCCGAAACGGCGTTTCCCGAAATTTTCGAAGAGGAAAATCTAAGCTACGGATTCCCGCAGAAATTAAAAAAGAATATCCTGACTTGGAACACGAAACTCATCACCGGTGGTTACGGTCGCTTGCCGGCGAGTGGCCAGTTGACCAACTCCTTTTTCGTGATCGACGAAACCGGCAAGTGGATGGTACCCCCCTACCACAAAACGATACTCCTCGCGTTCGGCGAATACTTTCCGCTCGCCGGTTTCTTTCCGTGGTTGCGCGATAAGTTCCCCGAGGTGGCTGACTTCGGGCGCGGCCCCGGCCCCACCGTGCTCAAGGCGGGAGAGGTAAAGATCGGCGCGCAGATTTGTTACGAAGGTTTATTCGATTGGTTCACGCGTAAGCTCGGTAACGGCGGGGCCGAAGTGCTGGTGAACGTGACCAACGACTCTTGGTACGGCAAATGGCAAGAGCCTTACCAACACGGTTGGATGACCCTCGCGCGCGCGATCGAGGTGCGAAGGCCGTTAGTACGCTCGACCAACACGGGGATATCAACCGTGATTCAGGCCGACGGCCAGATCCAGACGTTGTCGCCTTTACATCAAGAATGGTTTTCTCTATATGATGTACCTTACGTGAAGAATCCGGCCCCCACCGCCTTCATGGGCTGGGGATTTTACTTCTTGCCGGCCGTCATGTTTTTAACTTTAGCCGGACTCGTATTCGGCGCTTCAATTTCCAAACGGGAAAGCACGGGCAATGGCGACTAAGAATTCTTTGATGACGAATTTAGACTGGGACGAGATTTTAGTAAGGCTCTCGCAATTTGCGACCAGCGAACTCGCGCGCGAAAGATTAACGAAGACCGAGCCGTTAACCGACGCCGCCGCGGCCGAGGAAAGTTTCGCCGAGATCGCCGAAGCCGTGCAAATTCTGGCGTTGGGCCGTCGTCCGTTCATGGAAAGTTTAGATCTGTACGCGATTTGGCAGCAACGCCTGAACAAGGGCGGAACGCTTCAAACGTTGGAACTTCGCGACGTCCGTCACTTCTGCTTGGAAATCTTAGCGTTAAAAGAAATTTTGAAGCCGATCGAAAGCCCCTGGGCGAAGAGCGTCGCCGAAGATTTAATGGACGCCACCGAACCTTTGTCGGCCATCGACCAAATCATGACGGCCGAAGGCGAGATTCGCAACGACGCCAGCGAAACCTTGTTCAAGCTTTTCAACGAGAAGAATTCGGCCATTCGGCAAACGCAAAATATCTTGGACAAACTCATCCGTCAGCACGAGATGGAACCGGTGCTGCAGGAAAAATACGTCACTAATCGCGAGGGCCGCTGGGTTCTGCCCGTGCGGAGCGGTAAACAGCATTCGCTCGACGGTATTATCCACGCTTCCTCGCAGTCGAAGCAAACCGTGTTCATGGAGCCGAAAGAAATCGTTCCGCTGAACAACCGCTTACGGCAAATCGAACTCGACATCGAAGAAGAGATCGACCGTTTGCTGCGCGAACTCTCCGAGTACTTGCTTCGCCAAATGTCGAGTTTTGAAGTCGCACAAAAATTGCTGCTGGAATGTGACGTACGTTTCGCCCAAGGGAAATTGGCCGCGCACATGAACGCAACCCCTTGCAAGTTCGAAGGTGATGACATCCATCTCACCGACTTACGTCATCCGCTCCTGGTGCTCGGCAATATCGACGTCGTGCCTAACTCGGTGAATCTAACTTCGGACCGGCGCATCTTACTGTTGAGCGGCCCCAATGCCGGCGGCAAAACGGTTTTGCTCAAAGCCGTCGGCCTAGCCGCGCAAATGGCCCGCTGCGGACTGCTCATCGCCGCGGCCGAAGGTTCGCGCATGCCGTTCTTCACGCAGGTGCACGTGGGCGTAGGCGATTCACAAAGCGTCGATCAGCATCTCTCGACCTTCGCGGCGCATTTGAAAATCTTGAACGAAGCTTCGCATTCGAAAGGTTCGTCGACCTTGCTCTTGATCGATGAAATTTGCGGATCAACCGACCCCGAAGAAGGCACCGCGCTCGCGCGGTCGTTCATTCAAACGTATGCGCGCAACGAAATGTTCGCGGTCATCACTTCACACCTTGGCCCGTTGAAACTCGGCTGGGATGAAAATTCGGGCGTCATCAACGGCAGCCTTGAGTACGACAACAAAACCGGCCGGCCGACGTACATGTTTTTGATGGGCGTGCCCGGTCAATCCCTCGCGTTGCAGACCGCCCGCCGGGTCGGCGTGGATCCCACGATCATCGACAACGCGATGACGTTTCTAAGTCCTGAGTCGAAGCAATATCATCTCGGGTTAGAAGAAGTTGAGAAAGTAAAAGAAGAGCTGCGCAGCCTCATGGAGCAAGTGCAAAGCGAGAGCAAAGAAGCCAAGGCCGAAAAAAGCCGTTACTCGGCTCTAGCGATTCAATTCGAACGCGAAAAAGAAAAGATGCTCGAGCAAGCCGTTAAGAAGGCCGAGAAAAAAATCGAATCCATGATCGAGAACTCACGCGTCGACGACGTATTCAAACGTCACGAACGCTTAGAGCAAATCAAGCACGAGATGCCCGAGATCGTAAAAGCCTCGACCGCTCCGAAGGCCTCACCGGTTTCTATCGAAACGGCCGAGGATTTCGCTAAGGCCTACCCGCCCGGCTCGAAAGTATTTGCGCCGAGCATCGGCCGCGACGGCGTGATTCAAAGCGTGCCGAATTCAAAAGGTGAAGTTGCCATTTTGTCGAACTCAATGCGCTTAATGGTTTCCTGGTCGCAATTGCGCCCGCCCCACCAGGCCGCCAACCCGACCACCGAAATCGTGCGCCGGAGCGGCGAAGTCTCTTCGCACCTTGATCAAGACCGCACGCTGGATATGCGCGGCAAGGCTCTTGAAGAAGCGCTCAGCCTGCTTGAAATTCAGCTCGACACCGCGGTGCTCAATCAGGAAGCACGCATCAAGATCGTGCACGGCCACGGGACCGATACGTTGAAGAAGGGCTTGCGCAGTTATCTCTCGCGCTCGGCCTACGTTAAGAAGTGGAAAGCCGGCACGCCGGAGACCGGCGGCGACGGCGTCACCTGGGCGGAATTGCGCGATTAATTTTTAAAGATTTGCGGGAACGTGTTGCACCGGCGTAATGGCCGGGTCGCATTCGATTTTTGTTTTGTATTTCGCGCTCAGCTTGGTTTCGGAAATCATGCACGACAAAACGGCAAACTTATCGGCGCCCGCGCCCATCTCTTCTTGCGAGCGCATTTCGGACCAAACGATGTCACCGCGATCCGGGCTGTAAAGAAGCCGGCCCCACACGCGGCTTTCGAAACGGGCGTTCTTCGCGGTTGCGCTGTTCACAAGCTTTACCCCTCCCGACACTTCGATGTCGGCGCAAAACTTACCGCCGCAGGGGATAATCCCGCGCAAAATTCCGACGACTTGTAATTTGAGCGGGATATTGTCGCGTGACGAATACCAGGTGTGCTCCATCGGCCAAGTGTCGCCCACGCGCACTTCTTCGGGCGGCACCGGCAGCGAAGGCACGAAGAACAAGCTCTGCGGCGGATACTTTCCCGCTTGGAGAACGGTCGCGTCCGAACGAACGAGGTACTCGATCTCTTCCCCTTTTTCGGGAAAGGCGAGATCGTGCAATTCGACGGTGCCGTCTTTTTGCGTCGTCCGCACGCTGTAGGTCATCACTTTTTGCGTGGGATCATAAGCCTTAATGGTGGTGACGGCCGTGAAGTCGACGACCTCTTGCTTATCGCGCACGAGTTGCTGATCGGAATAACTCTTCACGTTTGCGTTCGAATGGTAGCGCGTCTCGGCCACGCTGCCCGGTTTACCTTTGATTTCGATACGGATCGAATCGGGCGCGGATCCGGGCGACGAACCCCGGCGCAGAGAGGAGCAGCCGGCGAGCGAGTTGAGGCAGACACCGGCAAGAAGAAGTACGGATAAGTGGCGCATAGAAAACCTCCGGCCACCAAGAAGAACTCATTTCACGTGATTTGACCAGCTCAATCGAATTCGGGCGTGTCGTAAAGATCAGTGCGAGGATTCTTGAATGACTTCTTCGGCCTGCAGGTTTTCGCCGTGGCGGTAACGGTCGACCAAGCTCTTGTCTAGCGTGGGGAACGAGAACAGCAGCGCGTGGCTGCCGCTGGGCGCGTCTTCGACCGTGACGACGACGTAATAAAATTCGTCTTCTTCGCTAAATTCTTTAATGAACGAAACCAGCGTATTGCCGGTGGTGTCCCCGCTGCGCCAGATTTCGTCGGCGTCTTCGAGCGTGTCTTCGCGGCAGTCGGCGTAATCGATGAACTCGTCTTCGGTGATGTCTTTGTCGGCGCGCAAAGACAGCATCGCCTTGTAAAGGCCCGCGGCCAACTCGTCACCTTCGTGGAGTGCGTCGCCGTCGATCGCGCCCATGGGCACGTCGCCGAGCATGCGTTGAAAAACCATTTGACCACGGCGGTAGCGTTCAACGAGCGCTTCGTCCGAGGTCGGGAAGTGCAGATATACGAACGACGGTGTGCTTTCAGTCAAATAGCAGGCGGCTATGTGCGTGGTCTTCTCGAATTGGCGGATGTAGATGAACACGCGCTGCTGTTGGCTGAGCGTGGCCGTATCTTCCCAAACTTCGTCGGGGTCATCGAGCAACTTTTCGAGTTGCGTATCGTACTTTTTAAATTCGAACTCGTTGATGTCCTTGTCTTCTTTGCGAAGAGTAAAGAACTCACGCTCGAGCGTTTGGATTTCGTTCTCGAAATGAGAATAAAGCTCCTGCTCGGAGTCGAAGATTAGGCCGTGTTCTTCATCGATGATGATCGGATCACTGGTTTTCTTTTTCGAAGTCTTGGACATACCCATACTATACACGAATTAAGCTGTCTCAGAGTGAGTCAGACGAAAGTCCGGCCTCCAATATTTAGGTTAAACTAGCTGGTCCTGTTCGTCAAATTTACCGGTTTTTCCCTTGCCCGTGCGCTTATTTAACCTAACCCTAAGAATGTGAAAGAACTAAAGATCAGCGACACCCACCTGGACCAAATCGAGCATCTTCTCGCCCAAAGTATGAACGGGATTCACCTCTTGTTCGACAATGAGACGATCGCCCGCATCCTAAAATCCCCGACCGAGGATATGGATCTGTTCCAGGTTCGTAACATGGACAAGATCCACGATCTTTTCAGCGCCTTCGTCGGTCATAAGACGTTACAGGAAAAGCGCATGTGGCTCGACGGTTTGGACAAAGAGTCCTACGAGATGCTCTTGCGCACCTATTTCTATATCGTCGAGAACTCGCTCTTCAACGCCGACCCCACGCGCCACTAACAAAAACCCGCCGCGGCTCCGATAAGAAGCCATGCGCGCCTTCGGCTTTCTCATTTTAATTTTGATCTGGAATCCGAACGCCGCCGCGGAATATCGCGCGTTCGAACTCGTCATCAAAAACCCGACCACCGGTCAGGAGCGGGTCGTCATCTCGACGCTTGATCCCCGCCAGTACCGGCACTACTACCCGATGCGCTACGAAGAACAGGTCGATTACCGCGCGACTTGGAAGTGTAAGGGCAATACCTCTGGCCATAAGCCCGTCTGCCCGAACCCGAAGCAAGGTTCTGGACCGGCCGCCACTCCCCCTGCATGATATTATGGAACCTTACCAGGGGTTCCATAGATGTCGGAGATTCAGAACGACAAAGCCAAACAGGCTCAAGAGCTGCGCGATATGCAGGAGTCTTTCCGTAAACGCAAAAAAGCCGTGCAAGATGACGGCGAACTAAGCGTTCAGCAAACTCGCGAACAAACCAAAAAGAAAGTCGATGAAGAGAGCCGCAACGGCGACGCCGCGATCAGCCACGTGCGCGCGAACAAGAAACAAACCGTCGAACAACTCAAAGACGAAGCCGCGGAGAAGACCACGTACGAGCGCAAAAGCGTAGATAAGCGCATGACCGGCGCGCGCAATGAAAGCAGAATCAAAGAGGAATCGCTTAAAGAAAACATCGCGCACAAACAGGCGTCTTTGAACAAAACGATCGACGTTACCGAAAAGCGTACCGCCGAAGTCGTGAAGCAAGAAGCGACCGAGACCGCTAAAATTCGCGAAGAACAGATGGCGCAGCGGCGCAACGCGGTCAAAATCATGGGCACCGACCTCGAAAAGACCCAGAAGACGGCCACCGAGAAAAAAAGCGAGATCCTCGCTAAGAACCGTGAAGAAACGCAAGAATTGCAGACGGAACATAAAACCGCCGTTCAGCAATCACGCGCGCAGGCGAAGCAATCCTACGAACAGCAGCGTAAAATGGGCCAGGAACAGCTAGCCGCCTTAAACAAGGAAAACGAAACGCGCTTTCAGCAAACGCAAAAACAATACAGCGAAAACCAAGCGACGCTCAAACAACGTTCGCAATCGGGCCTAGAAGCCGAAAAAGCCGCCGGCGATCAAAAACTCAACGAACTGACGAAAGAAAACCAGAAACTCATCGAAGCCGAACGCACCAAGGGCGTGGCCGGCCAAGAGGAGACGCGCAAACACTACGGAGCCGAGATCGAACGTCTCCATAAAAACGGCGATCAGGGCGTGGCCGAGCAGCGGAGCATTTACCAAAACAAAGTGAAACTGCTCGAAACCCGGCACAAAGAAGAAATGGAAGCGCTTAAGCTCAATCACGAGAACGCGATCAAAGACAAAGACGTGACGTTTAAAAAACAAGCGAGCGATAACGACGTCTTTTACAAAGATCAATTGATCCAGCAGCGCACGGAGTTCGGCCAAGCGCAAACCAAAGGCTCAAAAGCCTTCGGCGAAGCGATTCGCGCGCAGAAGGAAGCTTACGCAAAAAGCTTGATGAAAGAAAAAGCAGAGATCGCGAAGGACGTCGGCAAATATTCCGACCGCAAGAGTGACCCCTTTTACACGTTCGTTGCGACCGATTCAAAAGTCGTTGAAGACGAGAATTACTATTACGTAAACTCGAGCATTCCCGAGCACGAGAAGGACAACGTGAAGATGCACGTGAAGAACGGCAAAGTCGTCGTCCAAGGTTCGCGCCGCTTCGAAGATAATCTCGACGACGGCGCATCCAAACTCAGCACGAATAGCTACCAAACTTTTCGTGAAGAAATCCCGCTGGAGCGCCCCGTTCACGAAAAACTGAGTGAGCGCATTTACCGAGACGGCGTGCTGACGCTGAAGATCCCGAAGGCCTAATTTCGTCAATTTAGCGCCCTGGAATCCAACCTCGACGCCATGGGAGTGGCGTTCGCTTTGCAATTCTTCGCGCGATGGCTATCCGTTTAATCTTACTTTTGGCGTTGATCTCCGCATCGGTGTTCCCGGCGTTTGCGCACGCGAAGACTCAGGTAGGCTGCCTTAAAGATTTGCTGATGGCCGCCACGGGTCCCCGCCACGCCGCCGTCGTCCGCAACAAATTCGTGATCGATCGCGGCTTCGAAGAATACTTCAGTATTTTTGGCCCGCGTCTTAAGCTTATCCTCGACCGAACGTTACCGGGCTTCCGCTGGCTCGAGAGTGGTGCCGGCTTAGCCAATGCCCCACGCGAATTTTTGGCCATTCCCACCGCTAATCCCTTACAAATCGTTGGCGTGTCGTACGTCATTCCGAAGGGCGCTTTTGAATCGCCGTCGTTCGTACACATGGGCGGAAGATTTTTGGAAAACATCGCGAACGACGAGCTTGGTAAATTTGATCTCATCACGGACACTTCGGTCCGTACTCCTACACCGAACAGATCGATATCATTTTGCAAAAATACATCGACCTCCTCAACGTAGGCGGCTCGGCGTTTATTCAAGGCATGAATATATATTCGGGCGGTGAGCCGGCGGGTCTCACTTCAAGCCTGCTCGCCCAGATTCCTTTATACCGTGAACACTTAACGAACCGCCGCCTTACGATCAAGACGACCTCGGGCCGGCAAACGGTGCTCGACTGGCTGCGGAGCCACCCGGGCATACGGGCTGAGACGTTAGACACTTGGCCAAACGATGCCGTCGTCATCACCAAGCTCGTTGAAGAGCCGGTGCGGTTGAGGCGATTGAAATTGTCACGATTTGTGAAGGGCACGCCGCCCTACCGGAAGTACGAGGAGTTACGGTAAAACTACCGGCGAATGACCGAGCGAACTTCAGACATCACGAAGCCTAAGCGGCCGCCGAGATCTTCGAGCAAAGCGATGTTGTTTTGCAGCTGCTTCAACACGTCCTTGGTCTCGTGACGCAAACCCGGGAGTTCTTGGTATCCGGTCGACGCGCGCTCATTCAACCGAACCTTCGGCTCGATTTTAGTCTGGATCGCGTTTTGATTTACGATATTCAAGATATTCTCCATCTTCTGCCTTGCCTTGACCACTTCCATGTTAGTCACCTCAAGTTTGTTTCTCATACTTAAAAAAACTTAAAATTAACAATCAACTCGGGCGCTCAGTTCCGTTTTGCAACTAGACCCATTTTTTGTGCTCACACTCTTTATAAGCAAGATCAGTACTCACACTTAAGACTAGCGAGGTCTCCATCGCTGAGTCGACGGCGGTCTTCGCCCTCATCGAGCGAAAAATTCATGACACTTCCGGAAGTTAGCGTATGTCCAAGACCTAATCCGTGCCCTAATTCGTGCACAACTAAACTCACCAAGTCGACTTCCGTCGGGTTCGTTTCTTCCCCTCGGGAGTAGACGAAATTGTCCGCGTTGATGCGAATATCCGCTTCGAAAATCTCGGTGCCGGTCCAATAAATCGTCGTTCGGGCTTGCTCGTTCTTGCGCTTGGGATCCCAGGATTTTAACCAATAGATCGTCGAGTATCCGTCACGTTTTGCATCGAGCGCGCCCGAAGTCCCGCGGGCGATGATTTTGTAAAGTTCACGACCGCCGCCCAATCTCAAATTGTATTCTTTAATCGATTTGTCCAGCGCCTCGTAGGCGTCCTGCGGAACCGACTCGTGGATGTACAATTTCACCGGCAAATTCCGACCCCACGAAACTCTCTGCTGTTCGGGATTCTGGACGAAATCGCAGGACGCTTCGGGCGGAAGCTTGCGCGAACAGGCCTGGTTCACCAGGGCCGTTAACGCCGTTAGAACGATCAATATGGAAGCCCGAAGTCGCACGAATGAGTTCTCCTGAACCTTCTCTATCGCAAAGATGAGGCCCGGCGCCCATTAGCAAACTACTGAAATCCTTAGAGAATTCATGAGCTCAAAATGGGCGCTTTTAGCTTTTTGTGAACTTTGCTGACAGTCGTCCGGACACCATGTGCGAGAATGAGACTAAATAGCTAGATTCATTCCCAATTTTGAAGCGTCTAAATCTGAGACGGCAAAAATAGCGAAAAGCCCGGAGATTGCCAAAACCCGTCCGGACCACCGCTCATAAGGAATTGTGATCGCAGCCTATGACGCCGGACATCTCATAGCTTCTTGCAGCCTTAACATAAGCATCTCTTATTCAATTGGGCATTTTGACACCAGCAAACCGACACCGGCTACGCTGGATTTTGGTCGGGCTCAAAATTAAGCGGCCGGGACCGGACAAAGTGACCCCGATACGGTTGGTATCGACTTTGTAATAGAAGTTCATCACCAACCGGCTCTCCTCACCGTCGTGAGAACCTAACGAGCCAAACATCACATCACAACATCCTACCACCGCCAGGGAGGGACTGAAAAAGTCCCCGCCCCCTGCTGCCATTAGCCCCGTGGTGAATCGTTCGGCTCTTGTCTGCCGGATTGTAGAGTGGTTATACTTCGCGGACTTTCATCTTTGATTCGAGGGGGTCTTCGTGAAGTCCAATGACCTAGAACTGTCCGTCCGTCAGACCGGTGAACGCATTTTTAAAAGTCTCGACGGCGATTCGGGATCGCTGTTTTCGAAGGACACCTGGTACCGCAAGATCATGGACTGGTCGATGAAGAACGAGCACTTCAAGGTGCAGATGTTCCGCTTCGTCGACGTGCTTCCGTACTTGAACTCTTCCTCCGAAGTGACCAAGCATTTGAAAGAGTATTTCGCCGAGAGCGGCGAAGACATGCCGTCGGTTTTTTCGTTCGGCTTAGGGCTCGGCTCGCTCGCACCCGGTTTGCTCGCGGCCGGCGTTAAGAAGAACGTCACTTCGATGGCCAAGATGTTCATCACCGGCGAAAATCCCGAGGATGCCCTGCCCGCTTTGAAGAAGGCGCGCAAGAACCGCATCACGTTTACAGCCGATCTCTTGGGCGAAGCGACGCTGTCCGAAAAAGAAGCGCAGGAATACTTGCAGCGCTACCTTGAGCTGATCCAGTGGCTGGCCAATGACGCCAAATCTTGGGAACACATCCCGCAAATCGACGAAGATGAAAACGGCGCGATCCCGAAGGTTAACGTTTCGGTCAAAGTCACCGCGATCTACTCACAGATCGACGAAGCCGCGTGGGAGCAATCGCTAACCGTGGCGAAAGAACGTTTGCGCCAAGTGTTTCGCACCGGGATCGCGAACAACGTGTTTATCAACCTAGACATGGAACAGTACGCGCACAAAGATTTCTTGTTGCAGGCGTTTGAAGAATTAGTGATGGAGCCTGAGTTCATCAAGGTTCCGCATCTCGGGATCGTGCTGCAGGCTTACCTCCGTGATTCGGCCCAAGACTGCGACCGCATGGTGGCGCTGGCTAAAAAACGCGGCACCCCGTTCACCATCCGCTTGGTCAAAGGCGCGTACTGGGATTACGAAACCGTATCGGCCCGCCAAAAAGGCTGGAGCGTACCCGTTTACTTAAATAAAAAAGAAAGCGATGCGAACTTTGAAGTTTGTGCGCGCAAGCTGATCGACGCTTATCCTCTGCTAAGAGTTGCGATCGGTTCGCACAACGTCCGTTCCATTTCGGCGGCGGTGGCCTACGCGCGATCGCGTGGCCTCGATCCCCGCGCGATGGAGATTCAAATGCTGTTCGGCATGGCCGACTCCATCAAGCGAACTTTGGTAAAGGAAGGCCTGCGGGTGCGTGAATACGCCACAATCGGCGAACTTATCCCCGGCATGGCTTACCTCGTGCGCCGCCTGCTCGAGAACACTTCGAACGAATCTTTTCTGCGCAACAAATTCGCCGACAATGTTTCTTCCGATTTGCTTTTGCAAGATCCCAACGAGGAGTTGGTCTTAAGTTCTTCGGACCCGAACAAAGATCCGAACCGTTTCACCAACGAACCGCCGAACGATTTCGCCGTCAAAGCGCAGCGTGAAGCGATGCTTAAAGCTTTGAAGGATTGGAAAGCGTCGCTCGGTAAAACCTATCCGCTGGTGATTAACGGCGCCGAGGTGAAGACCTCACGCGTGATCGCGCGCGAAAATCCGTCGAACGTTTCCGAAGTCATCGGCTCGGTTTGTGCCGCATCGAACGCGGAAGCCGAACAAGCGGTGAAAGCGGCAAAGGCCGCGCAACCCGCCTGGGCCAAGCTTCCCGCCGAGGACCGCGCGAAGTTATTAGAAAAACTCGCCGATAAGATGGTGAAGGATAAATATCGCCTGTGCGCACTTCAAGTTCTAGAAGTGGGCAAAGGTTGGCGCGAAGCCGGCGGCGACGTCGACGAAGCGATCGACTTCTGCCGTTACTACGCACAAGAAATGCGCAAGCTCGCGCGCCCGCAACGCATGGGCCGCGTGCCCGGCGAAGTGTCGATGTACAATTACCAAGCGCGCGGTGTTTCGCTCGTGATCGCACCCTGGAATTTTCCCTTAGCGATTTTGACCGGCATGACCGTCGCCTCGCTCGTGACCGGCAACACCGTGATCATGAAGCCCGCCGAACAAAGCTCGGTCACCGCTTACGAACTGATGCGGATGATGATGGACGTCGGCTTCCCGAAAGGCGTTGCTCACTACCTTCCCGGCTACGGCGAGGAGGTCGGCGAATACCTGGTGAACCACAAAGACGTTTCGGTCATCGCGTTCACCGGCTCGAAGCCCGTCGGTCTGCATATCATGAAACAAGCGCAGATCGTCCAGCCCGGCCAAACGCACATCAAGCGCGTGCTCGCCGAGCTAGGCGGTAAGAACGCGATCATCATCGACTCCGACGCCGATCTCGACGAGGCGGTCACCGGCGTCATCCACTCGGCCTTCGGCTTCCAAGGGCAAAAATGTTCGGCCTGCAGTCGCGTCATCGTCATGGAGGCGATCTACGACCGCTTTTTAGAACGCATCATTGAATCCGCGAAGTCGCTGCACGTCGGAGCCTCCGAAGATCCACGCTCGTTCATGGGGCCCGTCGTCGATGAGGAAGCGTTCAAGCGCATCATGTCCACGATCGAATCTTCGAAGTCGCAAGCACGCTTGGCATTTCAAGGTGTCGCGCCCGGCGGCGGTTACTACGTTCCGCCCACGGTTTTCGCCGATGTCGATCCCGCGAGCGATCTCGCGCAAAAAGAAATCTTCGGCCCGGTCTTGGCCGTCATTCGCGCCAAAGATTTGGATCACGCATTGGAAATCGCGAACTCCACCGAATACGCGCTGACCGGCGGACTCTTCTCACGCAGCCCTGCCACGATCGAGCGCGTGAAGCGTGATTTTGAAGTCGGCAACTTGTACATCAATCGCGGCAATACGGGCGCGCTCGTCGAACGCCATCCCTTCGGCGGCTTCAAGATGTCCGGCGTCGGCAGCAAAGCCGGCGGCCCCGACTACTTACTCCAATTCATGGAGCCACGTGTGATCACGGAGAACACGATGCGCCGGGGCTTCGTCCCACCGGAAGAGGGAATCTGAAGGCGCTCCCCACTGCCAGGGGCGCCCCCCACTCCCAGAATCTGGGAGTGGGGACCGACTTCAGCAGTGGGGAGCGCCTTCAGAAGCAGCCCTCGTAGACGGGTTTGCCGTCGGGGGTGACGTCGCGTGGGTTCAGTTGCGGCATGAGGGCCAGGCTTTCGACCGATTTGCGGTTGCGTACGAAGTACGGGCTCGCGCGGTACGAGTCGCGGATCATTTCACGAACGCCTGACTTTACGTTGAAGCGGTTCCAGTCGGTGCACAAAACGGCGTCGGCTTGATCGAGCGATTGGCGCATCGAACTTTCCGGATTTCCGAGGTCATAAAGTTTCGCTAAGAGTTCGTCGGCGGCCGGATCATTTTCACGCGTTGAGAACAAACGCTTGGCCACGCCCTTCGCGAAGGGCGATTCAGCCCCTCGCCGAGTGATGTAGATGATGCGCGAGCATCCGGAAGCGCGCAGTACCGTCATCGGATGCAGATCGGACCAACCTCCCACGGAAACGAGTTCCGAGGCTGATTCGGATCCGCCGGCTTCGAACGTTTGCATCGCGGCCAGGCCGGGCTCGGCCGGCGAAAGTGCTAAAACTTTTTTCCAAGTCGCCTGTCCAAGCGCGAGAAAGCGGCGGCTCTTTTCGTCTTTGTCCTTCGGTAGTTTTGCTTCGATCGAGCGCAAAGCGAAAGCTTCACCCCAGTAGCCGAACTTCACCGCGTCGGGATCTTTTAGGAAAAATTTGAAACCAAATTTTGGATCCCGGGCTTTGTCGTAATCGTAGATTGCGGTCAGCGCTTGCTGGGCGGCGGGGCCCGTCAGCACCGCGGTCGTCGGGTACGAGGCGATCACGGAGCCGACTTTAAGGTCCGCAAAATTTGCCGCGGTTCCGCTTCGCAAAAAAGCTTCGAGCAAGCGAGTAAAGGATTTGCTGCACTCGCGGTTGAGGGATTGAATCTCCGTCCAAAGCTGGCCCGGCGTACTTTCGCACGCGCCGAAGAAAGCCTCCCACAGCGCATCGTCGGCGGCGGTCGAAGTACGGGCCGAGTAAAATTGCGCCATGCGACCGAGCTGCTCGGCAAAACGCGCGAAGTTCACCAACCCGGGCCGGAAGAAAAGATTAGCGTCGGTGCTCGCGTTGAAGGAGCCGAACACGCGGATCGTTTCTTTCAATTCATCGGCGTAGAATTTTGCGCGGGCGAGATCTTCCTCGGCCCTTGAAAGCTCGCCCGAGGCCAAGCGGCCGAGCGAATGCATGAGCGGTGCGTAGTTGCGTTCGGAAATCAGCCCGAGCTTCACTCCCGTACGGTAATTGCTTTTTAACAATTCAAGATTGTCACCGAGGAAGGTGCGGAGCTGATAACGATCGGCGGCAGGAGCCTGCTGCAAAAGCTTTTGCAAATCGTTAACCCAGTTGATGCCACCGGCCGACTGCGCGCGCTGATACAAAGTCACGAAGTCGCGCCACTCAGGAGTCGTGCCGAGATAATCGACGAACCCCTCGAAGCTTTTAAAGAGCAAGCCCGCGCGGTTTCGGGCCGTCTGCCCCCGCGTGCCCGTGATGAATTTGTTCGTAGCCACCGCTTCGTTCATCATCATCGTGATAGTCGCCGAAGATCCGCCGGCCTGGGCCACCGGCAAACCCATTTTTTCGGTCAGATTAGCCATCGCGCCCCAATGCGCGGGCATCAGTTCACCGTTCCCGCGAAGAGCGAGACAATATTCTTGGGCGAACACTTGCGGGCAGATCAAAAGAATGAGGGCCAGTTCCAAAAGGCGGCTGCGCAGCAGAAGCAGGAGCATGGTCGATTCCTTGAAGGTTGTTCAGGATAGGCTGAACGCGGAATCTATACCCGAAACGGCACCTCGGACAACTCAGGCTGAAAACCCTACATGGAATTAAGCGGCTTTTGCGGGATTCGCCTTCGGTACCGGCGGCAAGAACGGAAACAGGACACCCATTGGTGCGTTGTCGAGGCTTCCCTCTTCGCGCTTCACCGGCCAGATCATGCGCATACCGTAGAGCAAAAACCCTACGAGCAAACCGGCAAACTCCCCACCGAGGTGAGCCGTGTGGGCCACGCCCCCGAGCTCGTTCAAAGTTCCGAAGTAACCGGCAAAGTCATTGATGGCCCACATCACAAGCGCCAGCCAAGTCGGCAAGTAAACGAAGCCCATGAATCCGCGCGCCGGAAGAAAGAGCCAGTAAAAATAGCGTGCGGGCCGCGACCAATTCATGATGGCGTACAAAGCCATGATGCCGCTGATCGAACCACTGGCGCCGACCAAAGGAGAACTCGTCATGCCGGTCATCAACGCGAACGAACCCGCGGCGAATACCCCGGAAAGAACGAAGACAACCAACAGACCTAGGCCGCCGATCTGAACCTCGAGCGCACCGCCGAAAATAATTAAGAACAACATGTTGCCGAGAAAATGTACGCCGCCGCTGTGGACGAAAATGTAAGTGACCCACTTCGCGATCGAAAGATCTTCGCCGTTAAGGCCGAAGGTGAAACTAGGATGCTCGTTTTGCAAATCGCGCACGGCGGCGATTTGCTTGCGCCACAAACGCAACGCCACTTGATCGCCCGAATATTCGAGTTGTTCGGCCGCGTTCAAAAAATTTAGATCGCGAAAAGCGAGCTGGCCTAAAACTTCGGCGCGATCGGGCTTACCCGCTTCGACTTGCCGGCCCAACTCCATAAGAAATTCCGGGTAGGCTGTTTTACCTTGGTGCGCGATGTACTGCGCGTAGATGCGGCCCTGGGTAGAAACGAAGAATGATTTTTTCATTGCTTCGTCGAGACCGGATTGGCTTTCGACACCGACGACGCTGGTGTAAACAAAAACGAGTAGGTTCAGAAGAACGATCGTCCACGTGATGGGCGCTTTACGCCAGCTCATCAGTCCCGAAAGAAGCGGGAAGATCACTCTTCCTCCCCGGCCCCGGCTTTTTCGCTGTTGGCCGGCTGGCGAACGGCGGGCGCGGTCGTCTCCGGATCAACGCTCGGGGGCGCGGCTGGTAGGCCGGCGAGCATGGCCACCGATTGCGGAGATAAAGAATCGGTATTAACTAAATAGCGAGCAATTTTTTGCGCAAGCTGCGTATCACCGAGCTCACCGGCACGCTTCACGAGCAAGTTGCCCGTCTTTACGTAAGTCTCGCGCGAGGGCATGTCGCGCCACTGCTCAAATAAATCACGAAGCTGTTTGCGATCGGCAAAACCGGCCCAGCGGCGGGCCGCTTCGATTTTGAGAAGTTCCGGCGCTTCGGGCGATAGCAACAATGAGCTGAACAAATGTCCCGAAGCTTTTTTATCGTCTTTTTGTAATTTCAGATTTGCGCGAAAGAACGTGCGCCAGTCGTCGCTGCGAACCGCTTCCGAGAAAGACAAGTAATCAACCTGACCTTCGTTGCGGCATTCGAGCGCGAGCACGCGTGCCAATGCATCGTTATCCATGTCGAAGTCGACTTCGTTCGTGCGCTCTTCACCGGCGTGAACTTGCGCACAGGCCTGGCTCTTCAGCGCGGCGCAACCCGTTTGCAGTTGCTGCGCGCATACCCAAGCGCTCAGGTCACGGCCCTCCGTCTCGGGTAAAACGGTTACGGCTTGCAATAAAGCGGCGTCGGCTTCTTTTTCTTTGTAACCGTTAAACAAGGCCTTCGTGCGCTGGACTAAACTAAATTCGGCGAGTGCCTTTTGATTGACCAAACCATCGAGCAGGGAAAGCGCTTTGCCGTAGTTCGCTTGTTTCATGAAGTGGCGCACGCCCCAAACTTCTAAGTAGCCGCTACCCGTGGGCGCGCCGTCTAAACTTTCTTCGACCGCTCCCCAGTCTTCTTCCGACCACTTACCGATCACTTGGCTCATTTTGCATTCGGGCCCTTCGGGCGCGTCTTCGCAGACTTGATCTAAGTAAGTATTGGAAACATCGGGATCATCAACGTAAACGAAAGCCTGAGCCAGGTAAGTCATTGGGCCGACCGGTGTTTGCGAAGCGATCTCGCGTTCTACCTCGGCTTCGAGGCAAGGGCGATCGGCAAGGCCGGCCGCGTACAAGGTCATCGCTAAATTCAATCGTTCGTGCTCTTTCGGCTCTTCGCCGTCGAGCATATTCTTATTCACCACTTCGCAAGCGCCGCCGTCACGTTCCATGATCGCCGCGACCGACGAATCGGCCTTCAATTTGTCGACCACGCCGCGCACTTGCACCACCGAAAAAAGCGATGCGGATGCGAACGCGAAAACAAAAACGCCGCGGACCAAACCTTTTTCCCACAGCGCGGGACCGGTAACTCCGGCCGAGACCCGGGAAATTACGATCGTATCGCAAACGCGATCGTGCATCGGCCGGCGTTTGTTGTTCGAGAAAATGGCCAGCATCGGTAAACCGAATAAAAGTAATTCGGCAACCCAAAACCACGCGCGCATGAAGCAGTCCCAGCAAGACAAGCGCTCGCCTTCGAACATCGGTACCACTTGCAAATCGAAAAGCATTTTGCCGAACGTCGCGCGGAAGAAATAATGCAGGAAAGTTTGGTAAGCCAGCAACAAGCCTAGGGCGACGCCGACCATGCCGGTCACCGTCGAAATGAATTCGCTTTCGGAACCCATTAGGAAACTGGTGGTCATCACCGAGCGAAGCGGCGAACTCAGGAGATAATAAACCGGCGCGAGAACAACGCAAACGTCGACGATGACGGCA
>CANEZP010000016.1 GCA_947444305.1 Pseudobdellovibrionaceae bacterium
AATAATCTTGTTCACGACCGCGTACGTCTTCGGCAATCTCAAAACACTCCGCGAAGCCCGCATGGTCAAATGAATGGGCAATCTCGAATCAAGGGGCCGAGCACTTTTCGGATTTCCTTTAAGCAACTCACCACCAAAACAATCCGGCCGCCTTCCAAAACCTTCACCCACAAACTCTTTTTGAACCTTACGCTTCGACATAAAACCTTCTAGCACACACGTGATTTGATATAAATCATTAATGTATATTTATGCATTGCGGCCGCTAGCAGCAACCGATTACTTTTAATATTTTCTCGTCCGAGAATCGTACGGCAAAACTATTCTTATAAAATGCGAACACGATCCAGGATTGTCTTCTTTAATTTCACCCATCGCTCCTTAACCATTCGGTAGCGGCACAATGCCTTGAGGAATAGACTTTACGCCTGCGATATCAATTGGGCGAGGTTCCGTTTGGTTCAAATCCGTTGTTCGCATTACCTACACTTACCGTTCGCGTCCACTCCCACTACATCTAACCTCCACCTACACTTCCACCTAGATCTACACCTACACCATCGCTCCCCCGCATCTAACTGAGGCGATAGTTCTAGATCGGATCGGCACGGAGTATGCGGCTTCGATAGCCCCATCTGAAAGGTGCGTAGTCTGTGCGTCCTGCAGGGGCCTTCCTACGCCGTCCGCGGCGTAGGAAACTAAGAAATTAAATCGGATTTATTTTTTAAGTCGGACCGGCGGGATGCCGGTTCGAAAAGCACTCTCAGGATGGAAGATTTTTGCGCGGGCAAGATGGGCTGAGCTTGTGAGAAGTCGCGAGGCTCTTCTGACCTCACCGTTACCGTTTCACCTCCACCCGAATCAATAAAAACCCACCCACCCCAAACGTGTGCGTCCAAAATTGGACACGGTATGTGGCTCGTGTATGGTGACGCAAACCTTGCAATTGAAGCTTGGCTTTACATGGTGCCCGCATCTGCTAAGACAAAGCTAAACTTTTTAGGAGGATTCCCCTATGAAAATGATCTTGCTCGCGCTTACGCTCGTGACCGTTTCGGCCCAGGCCGCCCCGAAGGCTTGCGATGACTTTATGGTTTGCGGAACTTACGAAGGCACCGGAGCTAGCTACGATGACAAAAATCAGAAGCGAGACGAATCGGATTTTGTCGAGAGCTGGTCCCTGACCGCGGTCGATGACCTGACGATTCGCTTTGAGCAATCCATGTATCCCGAGGGCAAACCCGAAGAAGTTTTCTATCGTTTAGATTTAGACATCGTATTTCAAGCCGACGGCACCTACAAGGCCATCCGCCGCGGCACGAATCGTCTCTACGCCGCCGGCATTTGCCAAACGGGCCGCGTTTGTACGCTGAGCATGATTCCGTTCGACTGGAAGAATCCCGAAACCGGCGAAACGGGCGTCACCGGCAACGTCAACATTCTCCGCTTCGAAAATAACAAGCTCAGCCGCGAGATGATGGCCAGCGTATTTGAAGGCAAGCTGAGCTTCCAACGCGCTTCATTGACCAAGAAGTAGTTTCATCACGACGGGTTTTCTAAAACTTAGAAACCCGTCGGCCTACTTACAGAAAAATTTGGTTTCTTGTTTTAGCTCGAGGTTGCGTCTTGCGCCCGAGGTCTTAATGTAAGCGGTCGAGAAATTCGGCGTACTCGTCATCGGGCTGACCGGCAGTCGCACGCTGATCGAAGCGCCCCTGCGGACACCGACGTAGGTATTCGACACAATCGCGCCGCGCCCTAAGACCCCTTTGGTTGAGATCTCATCAAACTTTAAAGCGGTGCTGCCTTCACTCTCGACTTCAATCAGCTTCAGAGTAAATTCCGAATCCCACGTCAAATGCACGATCAACGCGGTTTCCGTCGAGGTACACCGCTCCATCCCCGCGAAGGCGGACGAACAGTTGAGCAGAACGAAAGTTAAAAATAAGTTTTTGAAATGGAGCACGCGCCCTTATAGGCAACGGCCCCCCGGCTGTCAAAAGCTGGTGCAGGTTTACGCAGGATTGATCTCTACCCTCGCGACGGACCCGTGTACAAGAAAGGCAATGCCGTTCGCCGGCCGGCCGTGGTCATCCACGATTGGATGTTGGGTCGCTTGACCTCCGACGCGTAGGAGTCGATGTAGCGCCCATAGCCCGCCCCGGCCACGGTCTCGTAATCGGCGGAGCTAAGTCCCATGCAATTCATAAGCGTGACCAAAAGATTGTTTAAGGGAATGCCGAGCCTCTGATCCCGTTGTTCATGAACGGCGAGACTATCGTGCCGGTAATCCACGAAGTAGCCGGTGCGCATTTGCCCGGCCGCCCCGCCCGCGAGCATGACCGCGAAATCATCGACCGTGTGTTGATCGTCGATTTGCGCCACCGCGTACTGCATACCCCAATAGACGAGAGAGTTATCGAGCAGAGTTCCGGTTCCGTCAGAAATCCCGTTCAAAATTTTCAAAAATTCGGCAACACGATCACCTGATTTAGCGATGTCACCGAGGAAGCCCGACGGGCCGCCGAACACGCCGTGGTGTTCTCCGTGGCGGGTTCCGTAACCTTGCGACATTCCTAGCGTGACGCTCGCGACGCGGGTCATGTCACAAGCCATCGCCGCGGCCAGAATCCTGAATTGATTCTGTACCAACAGATCGACCGAACTTTCCGCTTGCTGCGTAGGCGTGGTGCACATCGGCGGGGTTCCCGATTGATCCGAAGCAAGCCCGCGCTGAATATCGCTAATTAAATCCATGTAATCGCTCAATCGTTTTTTATCGGCGGAGCTTATTCGTGAACTGTCGCGCGTCGAGCGGTAGTCTTCGAAAACACCTTGGATGATATCGATATGCTGCGAAGGCGGCGGCGCGGCCTGCGCCCCGAATCCGGTGGCAAAAATATCGTAGAGCGCCGTCGACTGTTTCGTGGGCCGCACCATCTGAAGATTCGTGGCTCCCCTGCGAAACGAGAACGTGCGGTTGTTACTGTAGTCATCGCTCGAAAGCGGCGCCATGAATATGTGCCGGCGGTTCTGGGCCGTATTCGGGCCGTAGACCTTAGCGGACTTTGAAATGACGACGTCCACCGACTCTTGGTTCGTGATCGGTGCGGCTTCGTCGTTGTCTATATTCGGCCCGTAACTGGAGGCGCAGGTCGCCATACAGAAATTGTGATTATGACTGTCGGCCTGGACGTCCAAGCCTCGCAATACATTTATTTTGCCGCGTAAGGGATTGAAACCGGCGCCGATAATTTGCGAAAGGGCCGCGGGATTTTGTGCCGACAACAAACCGTAATCCACGTGCGGAGCGAATTTAGTCGGAGCCGTCAGACTTCCGTAATACTGGGAGTTGGTCACCGAAAATGGATTTAAGATTTGTACGTAGCGCACGGGGCGTATGCTCTGCGCCCAGAGAGAGGATCTAAAAGAACCGCCCCGAGACAAAAGTCTACTCGCGCGTTATAAAGACATTGAGACGCTTGAACGTTTCAAGCTGAGACATATGTATCGAAAAGTGTTCAACGCGGTGACAACGCCGGCCGGCCTGCTATCTTTAGATATGGCTCATAGCAAGCTTGAATACTACTTCACCGGGCCGCTACAGCATGATCTTCTTTTTGAGATCACGGCCGGCCTTATCGTTCTCGCGATCCTCATCGGCTTGTGGAAATTCCTGAAAATGGAATGGCCGAAGTTTTAGGAATCGCGATCTAAAAACTTATTCCGAAAAATCTCAGTAGCTTCACGTACGCAAAATAAATCAGCGCCATGAGTAGACAGGCCCAAGTTAAGCTTGGCCAGAATGACCAACCCAACCGCAGTAATAACGACAGCACCAGGAAGAACGCGATCGACGGCAACACGATCAAGGCAATCCCGTCGGATAAACCGATCACCGCTTTCAGATCGTGCGTATCTTTATAAAGCCAAATTAACGCAAGGATTGAAGTTAAAGGAAGCGACGCAATCAAAGCCGCGAAGCCGGGACTTCGCCGCGCCACTTCGGAAATAAGACCGACGAGAATGCCCGAGGTCACACACTTTAAAATAAAATAAGAATTCATGACTACACTCCGATCCGTCCGGGCACAATTTGCCGATGCCCTTTGCCCAGCTTTGGTTACTGGATCTTGAGAGCACGCGCGACTTTCCCCATACTTGTTTAATCAACACAATCAACAAAGGATATTTATGACGTTCAGGATGAACATCATTGGCCTTGCGCTATTTTCAACAACCTTGATGATCAGCGGCTGCGGCAACGCCATGGAAAGCCAAAAACCCCTTCAGACATTAAATGAAAATCAAAATGACCGCAATGACAAGGATTCGAACAAAAACGCCACTCCCGACGAAGACGAGTATCTCGAACACTTTGAAGAAAACTTAGTCTTCCCGCTCGCGTGCAAAGCCGCGACGCGTGCGCAGATCAGCGTCGTTAATCAAGGCAACGCTAAAAAAGAAAGTTTCCTACAAAAATGCGCGCGCGACACCGGTGGTAGCGCCTGGTGCGCACAATTGATCCGCCCGAACCCGAGTAGCGTTTCTATCTTCCGTTGCACTTACGGCGCTACTCAAGTCCACCAACTGATCAACCCGAACGAAACGAGCTGGAAGCACGCCATCGGTGCCGTAAAGCTGATCGTCGATCTTGAACAAAAAGGTTTACGCGTTTGCCAAATTTATAACTGGTGGCGTCCCGAACCTTACAACAAAAACGTGGGCGGCGCGGCCGGCCGGCACCCGCTCGCCACGTCGGTCGACGTTCGCTTTTGCTCGAATGCCGACGCGAACCGCGCCTTCGACGAACTGTGTAAATACCGTAAGCAAGGTCGCATCCGCGCGATCGGCCATTACGGCACGAGCGCACTTCACTTCGGCGTCGGCGACTCAACCGCCAACACTTGGGGCCGCACCTGTCCTAAGTAGTTCGTAGGGTATGACTCAATCCGGGAGGGCGTCGTAGAAGTCGCTGAGATCCAGCTTCGCGGCGTCCCCGGCCGATAAGGTCTTTAGATATTCCTCGGCGGGTAGGAATGAAATCTCGTAGTCCATTCGCTCACTCAATTTTTCAAGCACGGAAGAATCCGCAACCGCGGGTTCGTCCCAAAACATCTTCTTGATGTAGGCCTTCAGCGGCAACACCGTAGGTTCATTGCCGAAATCATAATCGAAAATGTTCCCGTCGTATTGAAGCACCACGTGATGAGAAAAATTGAACACGCCGGGCACGAAGCGAATGTCGCCACTCGGAACGGGCAATAATTCATCGCCCGAATTGCGACGATGAATCACCGAAAACCGGTAGCCTTCGTTGGTGATAACCCCGACCCTCGCCCGCCCGAGATCGACGCCTTGGTCGCGTAACCTGATTAAAAGCTGCTCGATATTGATCCCGCATTTTCCTTCACGGTAGCCGCTTTGGAATGTTCGCGTAAACTCCGAGACGACGGCGGGAGATGCATTCGCTACCGCCCCGGGCGCGAGAAGAACCGAGATGAGTAGGCCGAAAAAGACGGTTCTCATTCCCCCGCCTTGCCGACCTCGTCGATACTTTGGAACACCAACGCCGTAGCATTTTCTTGTAAGGCGCCGAGGTCAACTTCGAGCCGGAGCATCCAATCGTTGTGCTCCTCCCCGTCGACAAGAATTTGCTCCACCGAAGCGTAATTTCCGTTGAAGGTGATCTTCGAGTTCTGCGGGTGCCTCGCCGCGGGGTCGGTTCGTAGTTCGGGATGCTCGGCGTGAAAAGCCGTCATGCGTTCTTCGAGGAAAGTTTCATTCGCCAACTCGCTCGGCTGCAATAGGCCCGCGGCGGCACCGTAATCCCGGTGCGCTAAGGCTCGTACTAATCCGTGCACTTGGTTGCGAATTAACCGGGCCAAAACTTTTTGGTCTATCGCTTTCTCGGTGGCCGCCGCTTCGGCCTTGGCCGGGCCATCCGCCGCTCGAGACGCGCCCATGTTCAAGCTCGCATCGCGCATTTTCTCCCAGTCATCAAGCAGACTCGAATCCACGGCGCGAACCATCGTGCCGATGTAAACGGCGATGGCTTGCAATTCTTCGTTCTTGGCGGCGTCGGGCACGGTTTGTTCGAGCACCTTATACACCTCCGAGAGGTAGCGGAGCAAAAGGCCTTCGACCCGCTGAAGATCGTAATCACGAATGTACTCGGCGAACGAGTTGAAATTCTCGTACATCTCACGCGCGATGGACTTCGGCCGGATATTCTCCTGCCCGACCCACGGGTGCGCGTCGCGAAAGTTATTGAAAGTGTCGTAAATAAAATCGCGGTTGGGTTTAGGATACTCGAGTTTATCGAGCTCTTCGATGCGCTCATCGTATTCGATACCCGCGGCTTTCATCTCGCCCATCTTGATCGTTTTTACGCGATCGAGTTGCTTGCGTAGAATTTGGTCGGGGCTTTCTAAAATCGACTCAACCAGGGTCAAAGCATCGAGGGCGTAATTTTCCGACGCCGGATCCAAAACTTTTAACGTGTCCAGCAGGTACAACGCCAAGGTCTGATTGAGCGAGAAATCGATTTGCAGATCGGTGTTGATGCGGATCTTCGTTTCACCTGCTTCGCGTGAGACAACGACGATTTTTCGGTCAAGCAGCGAACGGAAAAGCGCGAACGCCGATTTGCGTAAATGCCGTTTGTTGCCGTCGTCGCCGTGCGAAGCACGAATCAACTTTTGCATCGCACGTGGCCCGTTCTCGCGGCCTAAAACGTTAAGCAACATACCGTGATCCACCTTGAAGCGGGACAAAAGCGGTTCGGGTTTGCTGTTCTGTAATTTTACGAACGTCTCTTTGGTCCACATGACGAACCCACGCGGTGGCGGATTGCGCAGCACGATCTTACGCATGCGCTTGGCGTCGCCTTCGGCCTTTGCTTTCAAGCGTAGATTTTCGATCACGTGAGCCGGCGCTTGCGCAACGACCGTCCCGCGCGTGTCGAACCCGCGGCGTCCCGCACGGCCGGCGATCTGGTGGAAATCACGAACGCTTAAAATCGCGGTTTTCTCGCCGTCGTACTTACACAGCTTGGTGAACAACACCGTTCGGATCGGAACGTTCACGCCAACGCCGAGCGTGTCGGTCCCGCTGATCACTTTTAACAACCCCGCCTGCGCAAGCCGTTCGACGAGCACGCGGTACTTCGGCAAGAGACCCGCGTGATGCAAACCGATACCGTGCTTCAACAGCCGCTGGATATCTTTGCCGTAGGGGCTTTGGAATTTAACGTCGTTCAGGGCTTCCTGGATTTTGTCTTTTTCTTCCCGCGAAGAAAAATTCACGCTTAAGAGATTTTGCGCTTCTTCGGCGGCTTCCCGCTGCGAGAAGTTGACCAAGTAAATGGGACTGAGCCCCTGCCCGACCAAATCGGCAACGGTTTCGTGGAGCGGAGTTTCTTTGTATTCGAAATCAAGCGGCACCGGCCGGTCGGTCGACGTGACAATCAGAGTTTGCTGATGATTTAAACTCGTCATCTTCTCGGCAAAGAAGTCCATGTCCCCGAGCGTAGCCGACATCAAAAGAAAACGCGTTTGCGGCAACGCCAACAACGGCACCTGCCATGCGACGCCACGCTCTTTGTCCGAGTAATAATGGAATTCGTCCATCACAACATCGTCCACTTTGGCGAGTGGCCCTTCACGTAGCGCAAGGTTCGACAAAATTTCGGCCGTGCAGCAGATGATCGGCGCTTGCGCGTTAACCGATCCGTCACCGGTGATCATCCCCACCTGCTCGGGCCCGAAGGCCGCGCAGAGATCACGAAACTTTTCGTTCACCAGCGCTTTGATGGGACAGGTGTAAAAAGACCTGCGCCCCCGGGCGAGCGATTGGAAGTGCAGCGCCAAGGCGACTAGAGACTTCCCCGAACCCGTCGGTGTATTGAGGATGATGTTCTTGCCTTCGAACAAACCTAGAATGGCTTCTTCCTGCGCGGGATAGAGCTCGAGATCTTTGTAGGCAAGGTAATCGAGAAACTTATCTAAAATTGAATCGGCGTTCGCCTCATTTTTCGGGGGCAAACGCCAGTAAAGTGGCCAATCCATGCGGCGACTCTAACAGCTTGGTTCGCCGCAGGCCAGCGACAAGCGTGGGTGATCCGGCCGGGGCCGACGCTTAGAGCCGCTCTACATACTGTCATCATGGAACGATACAGTAGCGTGAGGTCGCCATGTACGGCTTTCTAGGGAGTTTTTAGTCCAAAAGAGAAAGCTGCGCGCCCGCGTAATGCCTACGGATGGCTTCGGTGTACGACGTGATCCGGTGAATGAAGGCCATATTTGCGGCCGAAGAAGCGTTCGGGATCGCGAGCATCGTGATCACGCCGTTGATGTCACGTCGATGATAGGCCGTTTGAGTTTTGTGCTCGACAAAAAGCTGCAGCTGAAATTCGGGCTCTAGCCAGCCGAGCACCGGGTCGGCAAGCGTGTGAAAGTCGCAGCCGCCGAAAAAAATCTCGGTTTCGAGCGCGAGCGCCGGACCGTTGTGGAGCAGAGTGCCGTTGCCGCAATTCAGGCGGAACAAATCGTCGAACGCCATCTTCGCCGCCTGGTAGGCTTCGCGCAATTCGCGGGGCAGGGAAACCTTCGGTAAACGAGATTTCGTTTTCACCGGTGCGGGCCGATGGTGCTCGCCCAATTCTTCACTGAACGACAACTGCGAGAACTGATCGTTCCACCCGACTTGCCCTACTCGCCTCGCGCAAGTCGGCCCCATGGTGTTGGTCGCGCCTTCGCTACTGGGATTGAACGGTCGGTTGCACGCTTGGCAGATCGGTTTTGCGGAAGATCGTAGGCTCACTTGAGCTCCTCTTCCGTTATTTTAAAAGCACCTTACGCGAACATCCTAGCGCGAAACGCGGAAGCCGCGACGTAGGTCGCGGAAGGAAAGGGTATGCTCCCGCCACCACAATGGCACCCGGTTTGCTCACTCAACCTTAATGATGAAACAAGTGCTTCTCATTTTTTCTCTGCTTACCCTGACGGCTGCCGCGGCCGCGGAACGGCCCTTTACCCTCCGCGATTTGTCGGTGATCGGCTGCAATTTCGACGAGGTCCGCGTGCATGAGTACCTTCGACACGGATTCGAGAATCTTGATAAAGTGAATCCAGAACTGGCGGCTAATATCAAAGCCGCGACCCAAAATCGTCCGCTCAAGATCTATTGCGACGTCCTCTCGGCCTCGGCACCGATTTACTATTCACCCGACGAGCAAGCGATTCATATTCGTAAGACAAACGACGGTCGCGGTAGCACGGGATCAAACATCTGGCATGAATTTCTACACTTCGGCGGGCTCGAACACATCACGCTTCCCGACGAACCGACCGCCGAAATGGTCTTCACGAAAGATCCAACGTACGCGTGTCATCTGACCGGGTTCCCTGATTTAGCCGAACGGATCCCGGTCACGGCCGAAGTTTTGACGCAAGCACGCGAGCTCTGCGCTTCCGTCAAACTCTAGAGAGTCGAAAAAACTAATTACGAGACGCGCGTTTCTTCACCGGCTTCTCGGCACGGCGGGGAACCAAGTTGCCGTTTTCGTCGATCGTCGCGTTCCATGAATTATTGCTGATGTACTCGAGCTGTTTCGCGCTCAGGCTTTTCGCGTAGTGGCCGCCGGTATCGAGACAACCGAAACCGTACACGCCGTACTCACACGCGATCTGCCCGTTGTTGACGTAGTAAACGCCGAAGCCTTCGCGCGTGCGCTGCATGCTCACCGAGACTTGGTCGACCGGTACGCCGTAAGTCGTCGCGAGCGCTTCCCGGGTCAGGGTCACCTGCGCGTTACGGCGAAGCTCGTTCACCTGTTGTTGGCGGGCTTCCATGTTTTCACGGAATGTAATTTCTCGTTTCTCGACCTCGCTGCGTGGAGTGCAGCGCCCGGGCTGCAGGATCTGCGCCCAGAAATACATGTCCTCGCACGCGGCGTGCGCGAGGCTACCTGAAACGGCTAAAACCAAAAGCATATACTTTGTCATAAATTCTCCTTTGCGCTGGAGCTAAATCAGTGCGCAGCTCCCGTCAAAGGCGGAATGAAAATTCCGGGTCCAATTTTGGACTCAACCGATTTGTTCCTTGATGGAAGCAGTGGCCCAAAACGAGTTCGCCATGGGAAGGCGGATGGGCTTCGAGCCTTCGAAGAGTGGTTCGATCCGTTTCATATATTCTTTAACCGACGGGATATCTTTCGTCGACGTCGCCGAGGCTTTGCGTTCGACGGCAAATAAATAATACGAAATTAGGTAAACACCACCTTCGAGTTCCGCCACGAACGAAACGTCCCCGCTAAGCCCAATTTCTTTCATTCGGTTGAGGTAATCGGGGCCGATTAGGTTTTCGCCGTACTTCAATACTTCGCGCAGCTCTTGTGCCGTCACACCGTCTTTTGCTCTGTAGATTTCAAGTTCCTGGGTCATTGTACGGTGGTACAAGAAGGCAAACGGAAGATCAATGGATCCCTCACTTGCCCGGGAGCGGTCGCGAACGTACATTCATCCCATGTCCAGCCCGAATTCAATCAAGATCTCCGTTTGTAAATCGTGTCTTAAAGATCTCGATTTCAAACCCAGCAAGTTCGGCGAGAAGCTTGCGGAGCAACTCGAGGCCGTGATCCATTCTGAGCACGAAATAAAAATTGAAATCACGTCTTGCTTAAAGATTTGCCCGACTAAAAACATCGCGTTCTCACTCCGCACGAAGAGCGACGGGGTTAAACAAAAGGCCGTCCGCACGACCGCGCTGGGCCCGAACGTCGGCGGCGTAATCAAAGAAGTCCTAAGCCTCGTCGACAAAGCCTTGCAAAAAGAACGCACCGTTTAAATTCCAGAAAAGAAACCATGCGTAAACGCACAACCGAGTGCGCAGGGCTCAGATGTTTGAGTCGCCTCGTGTCGCGGTGATCTCGTCTCATTCTGATCCAACCTAAATAAACAGGCCGGTTTTAAATTTAGGCGCTGAAAATGGGCCCGCACGGGCTTATGATGAATTCTCCCGACTCATTCTTCCCGAAGAGGTCTCATTGAAGCGTTCGAAGCTGATCAAGAGCGCGGCCACGGCCTGCGTCGCCGCGGTAACCGTCTTTGCGTTTCAAAATTGCGGCGCAAAACTTCAACCCTTTCAAACAAGTTCGCCTTCGACCACTCCCGGGGTGGATTCAGGCCTCGATACGACGTTGCTTCCGCAAGAACCGCCGGTCGTACCGCCGACGATCCCCGTGCCCCCGGCGCCTCCCCAACCCCCGGTCGTAAAACAGATCGAGAACAAGGCTTGGGAAAAAATCACGACGATGAACGCGCCCGGCGGCCGCCAACGCGGCACCGTGGTGTGGACCGGTTCGAAGATGATCATCTGGGGCGGAGACTATAACTCCGCTACGCCAGCCTCGCCCGACGGGTCTATCTATGATCCTGCCACTAAAATCTGGAAGCCGATTTCGACGGTGAACGCCCCGGTCGCGAGGCGCTACCACAATGCGATTTGGGACGGCTCAAGAATGCTGATCTTCGGCGGCGGTCCGCTGCTCTACGCTACGGATAAAAAGATTGAGGGAACCTACGCTTACGATCCTGTTAATGATAGTTGGTCAAAACTCGCCGATCCTGGAATGGCCGGAAACATGGGAATGTCCGTTCTGTACAACGGCAAAGTCGTGTCTATTGGTTACGCCTTTGCCAAAACTTACGACTCTGCCGCCAACACGTGGAGCGAAGAACCATTGCCGCTTCTCTCCTCCTCGCTCAATACCTTTTACCACGCGGCTTCTAGTATGGTCGGCTCAAAAATTTTCGTCCTTAACCCTTGGATGTATCCATCGGATCACGGCGAGATATTTACGTATGACTTCGCGACGAAGACCAAAACGGAAATACAATTCCCGAAACGGACGGTACATACCTTTCCGGCCTTTGCTTACACGGGCAAAGAGATTTTGATCTGGGGTACGCTTTACGGCTTCTCTTCACCTACGGCGGCAGGTGAAATCTATAATCCCGAAACGAACACGTGGACAACGATGACGGAAGTGAACAACCCGGGTCCGAAGATCGAGTATCCCCGGGGCGTCTGGACCGGAAAAGAGTTCCTCGTTTTCGACGAGAACAATCCTTCCGTGATATGGTCACTGAAATAGCTAACCCGGCGGCGTTGGCCGGGGTCTCTCAAACCGAAAATTAGCGAGTCGCGTCCGCAGGCTTCGAATTCGGCGACGATTCCTTTTTATTCGAAGCGCGAATCGCCGCGGCCGCGATTTGCAAAGCTTCATCTTTCATAGTTAGCGAAACTTTGTTCGCGTTTTTCTCGTCGCAAGGGACCATTTTGCCGCCGAAGGTTTTCTTCACGAAACTGTCGTCGACTTTTTGTTCGTTGTCGGGGCGTGTAGGATTCCATACGAGCTCCATATATTTCCCCCCGGCCATGCTTAATCCCGCTAATTCCGGAAAGTAGGCGTCGAGCACTCCATCTTTACCTTGAGTTTTTTGCCTGCGATCAAAGTCCCGAAAAACTTCGTACTGCTTATATACCTGCTTCATGTCCGGATTCATGAACCCACCATGCACGACGTACATATTATCTTTGCAGGTGATAGAACCTTTCTTATTAAGGTTGCCGGCCATACGAATGAGGGGTGACGCTATCGCCGAAACTGCGGTCATGCTCGTCCCCGCGACTCCCAAGATGACGACGTTTGTGAAACCTTTCGCTGCGTGATACGGCACGGCCACCAACGCCGCCTGAGCGGCTTCGAGGGCGTCAAAAGCGTAGGCTTTTGGAAGGATAAAAGAATCAAGACCTGCCCGCTTCCGCTCCGTCATCGCGGCGTACACGCCACGAAAAGCTTCGTCGGCCGACTTGTAATCGTCCATCTTCAGGCGAACACCGTCTTGGGTCACCCATACTCCGGGCGTTTGTTCGGTCAGAGACGCTTGGCCAAAGGTGACCTTGTCGCCCTCCACTTTCCCCGGCTTCACGGGCGTCTCAAGATTCACCTTCTTCAACCGCAAATAATCGAGGATCGCGGCGTGTTCAAGCTCGGTAAGTAGACCGACGTCGCGGTGAGCGCTGAGGTAGGTCTCAAATGTTGAAAAAGCATTTAAGTTCTTAGCGAATTCCGAGAGCTTCGGTGAGGGCGTCTTCGCCGGCGCCGCAAACGCCGCCGGCCCAGATACAGATATGGATACCGACAATATCAAAACAAAATTTGTATAAAATGTCATATGAGACTCCCCTTCCCCAAAAGCGTAAGGGCCAGACTCAGCGCAAGCAAGCGCCGAATGAACGCAGCGTTTAAACTCCAGAAAAGAAACGGCGCGTGAACACGCTCAGAATGGCGATGATTTTAGGTGAGTTTTTTCAAACCACGTTGACGGTTAAGTTGTCCCGCGGCCATTGTCCAAATTTTGGAGGATCCCGTGAAAGATATTCTTCTACTTCTCTTGCTCGTGGCCATCGCGCCTGCGCAGGCGGCGCTACCAAAGTTGAACGAAGAGATCTCCGACTTTTGCGTGAGTTACGAACGCAATGACCATCACGATCCGACGGAAGATCAGCTGATCGACGCCATTTTATCCAACAAAACAAATCAGCCCGGCGCGGGTGATGAAGCGGAACGCTTAAAAAATCAAATTACCAATTTCGCGATCGCCGCGGGACTATACAGCAAGAATTTTTCGGCCTCCGTTCTGCTCAACTTTTGCGGACCAAGCGCCGTCACCCTGAAAACATCCAAATCGGTGGCAAGTAAGATTGCCGCACACTTCGAGACCGTGGGCGTGAGAATCTCGCCCCACGGTAAGGAATGGATAGATCCCGTCCCGAAACAGATCCGCGATCTGGTCCTGGCCGAGGGAAATGATATCCTCACCGATTACGCCGTCAACCTTACGAACGAGGGCACAACCGAAATCAGACAACGGTTCGCGGAATGGGAAGCACGGGAATACCAAGTGTCCCCCGGCGTGACCCGAACCGCCGCCGTCATTTTGCAAGCGGGCGATCTGCACGTCGGCTCAAGACGAGAGCTTGGCGTGCTCGAAAGATTGGCGCGAAAGCTCAACGAAAGACCCGAATCCACGCTCCGTGAGCGCATCGATCAGGTGATCTCACGAATGCAGCCGTCGCTTGGGCTCGACATACGCACGCTAGAGAATTTGAAACACCACGTGCCGCACTTAAAAAACGTTCTCTCCGAACAACAACAGATGGCTGAGCACGTAAGCTCTTTGAGTGCGGACCGAAAAATCCTCGATGCACGTATTAAGATTGTTTCGGATGAACTGTGGATTGACCTGGTTGAGATCCGTTCGATCGACGAATATAACCCCGAAACATACGACGCAATCGCTTTCAATCTGCTCCGAAAACTCGACCGGCTCGAAAAGGAATTCAGTGAGCAAGAACTTACGGATGTCATCAACCGCACGATCACCATCTGGAATTGGTTTGAGGAACGCGGTCTTCACGTGGCCGAAGGCGAGGCGCGCTTCGGCCCGTTAACGAGAAGATTGTTTGAGCGATTAGGTGAATACCAAGGTCTGGACCCTTACGCATTCGTTCTGCTCAAAGCTTTAGGAGCCAACGCTTACAAAGCCCGGAGCGCACCGCCCGAATCACGGGTCATCAAAGCTTACGCCGATATGTGGAAGACAATGCCGATGAAACCTTTGGGCAAAAACACGAATGCTTTACTGCCCGTTCGCCACTTCGGAGATTTATTCAACGTCCACGGACTGAATGACCTATCGGTCACCGAAGGACTTAACTTCATCGACCACTGGTTTGAACGGCACGCGATCCCCACGGTTGCCCGCAACGAACAGATGGGCATTCCCTTGGACGTGCACCGCGCGGAATTGTCCGAGCGTCGCTCGCGATATTTAGAACAACGCGGCCTCGACGGTTGCGAGTCGCTGCTCTCATCGTGGATAAAGAAACAAGCGAAGAAATGATGTCTCTGCGGTCACAACTTCGATGCAGCGTTTAAATTCCAGAAAAGAAACGGCGCGTTCATGGTGCTGACCACTTTGAAGTTCTTGTCCCAGCAAAGCGATAAATAAACCGATGATGCGCACTTTTACTTACATCAGTCCGTCTTTAGGCACTTATTTACCTCGCGGCTGTCCTCCGCAAGAAGGTAGATTTCTTTGAGGCTGGTAAAAGTCCGTAGTTTGTAGTCGTCCACCTGATAAGTGGTCGACCAGTGACGTCCGTGATCGTAATCTTTGCGATTCGATGCGTACCCCGAAGACGACGACCACAATTCTCCGGAGTTTTTATACACCTGCAGAGTGTAGAGGTGCATTGGTGTCGCCTGTACCTCTACATCTTGGATAGAGACTTCGGCCCTCGCTCCGAGGGAGACCAAGTTACACGTGAAGTTTGCCGCGTGCGTTTGGAACGAGAAACCAAACAGTATTAAAAGCGAGAGCATCATTGAGTTCATCGATATTTTCCCCCACAAGAAGTTGCGAAGATTAAAATCGATAACGAAGGTTACGTCATTCGCGAAATGTGTCCCAGCGGCGCTCCTCCGTCCATGGATACGTCTGGTTCGAACGCTCAGCACGAGCAGCACTAGAAGCTGCGCTTCTAGTGCTGCTCGAAATTCGTGGCCGTCTGCCCCGAGTCACATGCTTCGCATGCCCCACTGGTCGCGTTCTCACTTCAAATCCAGTCGCGCCGTGAGCGTTCACGCGAACAGTCCGCCGGTGGCGGACAACACATTAGCAAATTTAAGATTGGGGAGTCAGGAAGACGACCAAGAGGTCGCCTTAAATTTGGTCGGCATGAGACGTAATCGCCCGTCCTCGTGTTCCCAGCGGCGCTCCTCCGTCCATGGATGCGTTTGGTTCGAACGCTCAGCCGGCCTTCGTGGCCGTCTGCCCCGAGTCACATGCTTCGCATGCGCCACGGGTCGCGTTCTCACTTCAAATCCAGTCGCGCCCGCCGAGGGTGCGTTGGTGAAGTGAATCTTCTTATTTCTAGATTTTCTTTTTGATTTAAATGGTCGGCGCGACTGGATTTGAACCAGCGACCTTCTGCACCCCAAGCAGATGCTCTACCAAGCTGAGCCACGCGCCGACTGACTTTTGATTGTCAGACCCGAAAGTATGGTCAGGCTCCCGAAATGGCAACAGAAATTAGCCCACAACGCGCCTTACGAAGGCTTCACGATTTGGTGCGCGCCTAAATTCCAGTCCAGCGCCGGATTGAGCAAGCGCGGGGCCGTGAGCGTTTTGTCGCGGGCCTCTCGGAAAGCCACGAAATCGGCTTTGGAGGTCGATTCACGCAAGTGGATATTTGATTGGCGTTGCTCACCGACCGTAGTGCGGTAGCGTAGCGATCGGCCGCCCGGCTGGTAGTCGTGGCCGACGAAGATTTCGAAATTCTCGGGCATGGCAAAGATTTTGCCCCAGACCGAATCGTACAAAGTCGAGGCCGAGCCGCCCGGGAAATCGCAACGTCCAACGCCCCCGTCGGGCATAAACATAACGTCGCCCGTGAAGAGCCAGGAGCCGATCCGAAACGTCGTGCAGGCCGAAGTGTGACCCGGCGTAGCCAGAGCTTGGATGCGAATTGAACCCGCCGTAAATTCCTCACCGTCGCGGCAGAAGCGGTCGATGTCCTTTAAGCCGCCCTCTTTAGGCCAGCCAAAAACCTTAGCGAAAATAGTGTAGACGCCTTTAAGCGAATCGCCGGCGACGATCTCCGCGGCCTCGCCCGATTTTTTAAATTCCGGCGCGCTCGAAAGATGATCGGCGTGCGCGTGCGTTTCTAAAACCATGTGCACGCGCAGGTCTTCGGCTTTTAAAAAATGGCTAATCTTTCGTTTCGATTCGAGCGAGGTAATTTGCGTCGCCGGATCGTAGTTCAAAACGGGATCAATGATGACCGCGTCGCGCGAGGTTTTGTCCCACACGACGTAAGTGAGCGTCGAGGTCGCTTTGTCGAATAAGTAGTGAACGCCCAGATTCATAGAAGCAATTGGCGGATGGCCGTGATTTCGTCCATGAGGTCGAAAACTTTGTCCTTAGCCTCTTCGATATGTTCGGCGATCGTTTTGATTTGTTTCACGCGAACATTGTCTTTTTTCAATTTCTTAAGCGCCGAGCGTGCGCCCTCGATCGAGAAGCGGTCGCGGTACAAAAGCTTTTTGATCAGCATCAAATTTTCAACGTCTTTGCGTTCGTACATGCGCTGATTGTGCTTGCTCTTCTTGGGCTTAAGAACTTCGAACTCGGTTTCCCAGTAGCGCAAAACGTAGGGCTTAACGCCGAGCAGGTCCGCGACTTCGCCGATTTTGAAGGCTAACTTGTCGGGAATTTTGGATAACTCGCTCGACAATTCAGGATCAACTTCAACTTGTACCGGTGAGGGCACGTTGATCGCGGGAGCGTAGCGCTTTTCAACTTCGGTACTTAGAACGACTTCTTCCGTCATGGATTAATCCTCGTCATCTTCGGTCACGAGACTGGGGTCTTCACCGTTCAACAAAGCCTTCAACACTTGTGAAGGCCGGAACGTCAGAACCCGCCGCGCGCTAATTTTTATTTGGTCACCCGTCTGTGGATTGCGTCCGATGCGCTCTTTTTTGCCGCGGACAATAAAATTACCGAAACCCGAGATTTTCACTTTGTCGCCGTTTTGCAAAACGGTCTTTAACTGATCGAAAACCATTTCGACCAATTCCGAGGCTTCCTTTTTCGAGAAACCAATCTTTTGGTAAACCTTCTCGATGATGTCGGCTTTCGTCATGGTGGAGCGGCTGGTGTTCTGGCCGGGCATTCAATTCCTCTCGGGTATAAGTTTGGTGATTAAACCAATACGAAAAGGCTAACAAGTCCTTGAAAAATCTCAAGATTTTATTGCAAGGATAGTTGACTCAGCGCACCTTAACCGAGAGCTTTTTCTCCACGTTGGCGACGATTTGATTTTGCAAGCCGGTCAGACGCTCATCGTTAAGCGTGCCTTCAACGTCCTGGTAAATCATGCGGTAAGCCACGGAGACGAAGCCTTCGGGCAAATTGCCGCCCTCAAATACGTCGAATATCCCGATCGATTGTAGAACCGAGCCCGCCGTCTTTTTGATTTCGGCCGCAACCTGCGCCGCCGCGACGGTTTTGGGCAGAACGAAAGCAATGTCACGCTCGACCGCCGGAAATTTCGAAACGGGTTTAAACTTTACGGTACGCGGCTGCCCGCGCGACAAAGCTTTGAGATCGAACTCGCCGACCGCGACACCCGTGCGGATTTTTTCGTTCATCAGCCACTGCGGGTGCACGCTGCCGAGCGCGCCGACGTTGCGGCCTTCGACGAACAAAGTCGCGCATTGCACGGGATGAAATAACGAAGCGGCGTTCGCCCAAGCGTTCCACTGCGGGCCGTTGATCAAAAGCTTTTCTAAAATCGCGTTCACGCGTGATTTCAGGTCGAAAAAGCAAAAGTCTTCTTTCGAATTTTTATTCCAGAGCCCAACTTCATTGCCCCAAGCGACGACGGCCAAACGCGGCTCTTGCACGTAACCTTCGGGCCCATGTTTGAAGACGTAGCCGACTTCGAATAATAAACCATGCCCGTTGCCGTAGCGATAATTGTGGCTCATGTTTTTAAGCAATCCCGGCATGAGCGAAACGCGCATGACATCGAGATCTTCGCTCAAAGGATTACGCAAAGTGATCGCGCGTGAGTCCATTTCTAGCCCGCCGGCGCGGTAGGCTTCGATGGCACCGAGCACCGACGCTTGGTACTTCGAACCCGTGAAGCCGTAATTCACCGTTTGCGAAAGTCCCGCCCCGCGCGCCAATTCGCCGACGCGGTTTTCAAAGATATAAGTTTTGTCGTAATCGAGCGGAGCGTAATTCAAGACCGGCAGAGTCTCGGGGATGTGTTCGTAGCCTTGCAAACGGCCGAACTCTTCGACGAAATCGACCTCTTGCTCGAGATCCATGCGGAAGTCGGGAGGCGTAACCTGAAACTCGGCGTCGCTCCCCGCCACTTCGCAACCTAATCGCTGAAGCCAGGTTTTGAGATCCGCGGCCGACACCGCGTAACCCAACTTTTGCCCGATGAACTCGGCGCGAACGGCGATGGCCGGCCGCTCTTTTTTGCCGGGGTAAAGGTCCCAGTGATCGGCGGCGACTTCGCCGCCCGCTAAACTTTGAATCATGGCGCAAGCCCGTTCGCTGGCCCGCAAAACTCCCGAAGGATCGGTCCCCCGCGAAAAACGGTAAGCCGAATCCGTTTGCAAGCCGTGACGACGCGCGGTCTTGCGCACGCTATCCATTGCGAAGTGCGCCGACTCGATGAAAAGCTCGGTCGTGTCGTCGCCGACGCCGGAGTTCGCCCCGCCGATCGCGCCCGCGATGCAAACCGCGCGTTCGCCGTCGCGAATGGTGAGTTCGTCGCCGTTCAGCTTCAAACCGGTGCCGTCGAGCGTTTTGAAATCCTCACCGACGACGGCCTTCGCCACGATGATTTTGCGGCCCACTAATTTGGCGACGTCGAAGGCGTGCAACGGTTGCCCGAGGTCCATCATAATAAAATTAGTCACGTCGACGACGTTGTTGATCGAATTCAAACCCACGGATTCGAGCCGCGCCTTCAACCATGCGGGGCTTGCGCCCACCTTCACGCCCTTAAGTAAGCGACCGGTGTAGCGCGGGCAAAGTTTTTCGTCGGCAAGTTCGAGCGTGACCGATTTGCTCGACAACGAAGGCGAAGTTTTTATTTCTAATTTCGGCTGCAGCAACGGACGATCGAGCAAACACGAAAGCTCGCGCGCGACCCCGAGGTGAGAAAGGCAGTCCGCGCGATTGGGCGTGACGTTGACTTCAAGTACAACGTCATCGAGCTTCATGTACGACGCGAAGGACTGACCCACGGGCGCATCGGCCGGCAGGATCATGATGCCTTCGGATTCTTTTTTTAAACCGAGTTCACTCTCGCTCGCGAGCATGCCGAGGCTCTCGACATCGCGGATTTTTGATTTCTTGATTTCGAAATTACCCGGCAACACGGCCCCGGGAAGCGTCGCCACGACCTTGTCGCCTTCTTTATGATTCTTAGCACCGCACACGATTTGGCGCGGCTGTCCCTCGCCGCAGTCCACTTGGCAAACCGTCAAGCGATCGGCGTTCGGGTGGCGCTCAAGTTTCACGATGTGGCCGACGACCACGTTCTTGTATTTCAAAGCGGCGTTCTCGACGCCTTCGACTTCGAGCCCCGCGCCGGTCAGCAACCGCGCGATCTCTTCCGGTTTATCGAGGTGATCCTTGATATCGATGTGATCGCAAAGCCAGGTTAGTGAGATTTTCATAGATTGAATTGTCCCAGGAAGCGTAAATCGTTTTCGGCAAACAGGCGAATGTCGTCGATGCCGTACTTAATCATGGCCATGCGTTCGATGCCGAAGCCAAAAGCGAAACCTTGCCATTGCTTCGGATCGATCTTCACCGCTTCGAACACGCGCGGATTGACCAACCCGCTGCCGCCGATTTCGATCCATCCCGTTTGTTTACATAAACGGCAGCCCTTTGCGGAGCAGATCGGGCACGAGCAATCAAACTCGGCCGACGGTTCGGTGAACGGGAAAAAGCTCGGGCGAAAGCGCACTTTAACCGCACTACCAAAAAGCTCTTTAAGCACGAACGCAATCGTGCCCTTCAGGTCGGCCATCGAAACGTGCTTATCGACCAGCAAGCCCTCAATCTGATGGAAGTTGGGCGAGTGCGAAATGTCGCTGTCTTTGCGAAAGACCGAGCCGGGCGCGAGCGCACGGAACGGCGGCTTTTCGGTCAGCAGCGTGTGAATTTGAATCGGCGACGTGTGCGTGCGTAGTACGTGATCGTCGTCGATATAGAAGGTGTCTTGCATATCGCGCGACGGGTGATCGGGCGGAATGTTCAGGGCTTCGAAATTGTACCAATCTTTTTCAATCTGCGGACCGGTACGGACGGTGTAACCCAGGCGTGAAAGTATGCCGACGACTTCGTCCATCACGAGGTAGATCGGGTGCTTGGCGCCCGCGGCCATCGCAGGCCCCGGCAACGACACGTCGACCGCATCTTTTTTGACCTTGTCCATAAGGGCGGCGTTTTTGAGTTCTTCTTCGCGGGCGACGTAGGCCTCTTCGAAGGCGACCTTCGCGCGGTTTACTTCTTTACCGAAGCCGGGCTTGTCCTCCTTCGGGAGTTTGCCCATCTCGCGCATGATATCGCTTAAAAAGCCTTGTTTACCGGCGAACGCCACTTTCGCGTCGTACAAAGCTTGAAGCTCTTGTGCCGAGGCGACGAGAGCCAGCGTTTGCGCCAACTTATCGTTAAGATTGGAAATTAACTGAGACGGATTCATGCGGCCATGGTACAAGAGCCCCCTATGAAGCGCAACAGTAAGGATAAGCCGAAACGCGCGGGCCGCGGCGTCCACCGCATGCCCGAAAAAATCTATTCTTTTTCCGAGGCCGACGACCGTCTGTACGACATCTTTCGCCACCACGGATTCGAAGATTTTCCGCACGAGCAACGCAAGCGGCTGGTTGAGTTTTACTTACTGCTCATGGATCACCAGCTCACCGACAACGTCACCCGCCTGGTTAAGTTTCGTGACATCGCGATCAAACATTTTATCGACTCGCTCATCGTGCCCCGCATGGTGAAGCTCGAGTTTCCGCTGCTCGATGTGGGCACCGGTCCCGGGTTCCCCGGTATCCCGCTCAAAATTCTTTATCCCAAAGATAAAATCGTGCTCGCCGAAGGCGTTCGCCGCCGCGTGGATTTTTTAAAAGCCGTGCGCGAAGAGATGAAACTCGAACACCTCGACATCATCGGCCGCAACATCGACGACACTTTTCAATTGCCGATGAAGGGCGTAATCACCCGCGCGCTCGAAGAGATCCCGAACACCTTACGCAACATCAGCCAGTGCCTGGCCATCGGCGGTAAGGTTTATTTCATGAAGGGCCCGGGCGTCGATCCGGAGCTTAAACGCGCCGTTAAAGAATGGGACAAATTCTTCCGCTTGGTTGAAGACCACGATTACGAAATCCCGAACAGCCCGAACAAACGCCGGCTCGTCGTTTTCGAAAAGATCGCGACGCCGATTTTCGAACACTCCGAGGAAGAATGAACGAGATCACTAGCGCGCAAAACGGCAAATACCGCCGCTGGCTCAGCCTCCTCGAAAGCAAAGGGATCAAGAAAGAGGGCGCGGCCCTCGTCAGCGGCGAAAAGCTCGTTCAAGAATTAATCGCCGATTCTCCCGATTTGATCGAAGAGATTTTATTGCCGCCGAAAGCCAAGGCGGAGGCCACGCCGTTCCCAACGACGCTGCTCGCGAGTCCGCTGTTCCGCGAACTTGACGTGATCGGCACGCACAGTCCACTCGCGGTAATTAAGACCAAACCCATCCCCGAGTGGGAACCCGGCCCGCCGGCGGGACTCGAACTGATCGTGTCTCTCTCGGACCCCTCAAATCTCGGGGCGCTTTTAAGGTCCGCCGAAGCGTTCGGCGCCACGCGGGTTATCCTCACGAAAGAATGCGCGTCGCCGTATTTACCGAAGGCGCTCAAAGCGGCCTCGAACGCCACGTTCCGTGTGAAATTGGCGAGCACCGGATCACTTAAAGATTTAAAAATTGAAAATGCGTTCGGCCTGGATATGGAAGGCGAAGATCTCGCTCAATTCACTTGGCCGCGTGACGCGCACTTGATTCTCGGCGAAGAGGGGCAAGGGCTGCCCCCTACCCTTAACATTAAACGTTTAAAAATTGCGATGAGCGGAAAAATCGAAAGCCTCAACGCCACGGTCGCGGCTTCGATTGCGCTCTTTAGTTACCGCGCTTAGCTTAATCTACGTAGCTTAACGCGGGTGCCGGATTGAAGGCACGGCCGGCGAAGACCTTAGCTCAAACAATTCAACCAAGTTGCCGTTGAAGGCCGTCCAGTAATCATCGACCAATCCGTTCGTACGGACCAATTGGTATTCACCGTTGAACGAACCGTCGACGGGACTAAATCTCCCGCGCACTTCGGCCTCGACGGTCTCGAAGCTGTTGCCCTTACGCATTTGCAACCGGCCCTGAGTGATCAATTCCAAACCGGCGGCCTGGTATTCGAAATTCATGCGGTCGGTCGACAGCAATATTCGGTGATCTGCGCCGAAGGTCCACGCGAAACCTTCCCGGCCCACGCCTTCGAAGCTAATGCTGCTGATGGAGCGGTCAGGATTGAATGAAACTTGCGACGCTTTGTATTCGGGATCGCCGCCTTTGCAAGCGATGGTTCCGGGCACGACCTCGCAAATTTTTTCGGAGCCACGGAACAGCGGAAAACGCATTTTTCCGATTTCGAAGAATTGCATACGCGAATGCATGAACGCCTGAATCCATTGTTGATCACTGACCAACTCAGGGCGTTCCTGGAAGATTAAGCTGACCAGGTAACGAATGCCGATCGAGTGCTCAACGCCGTGACGAAGACCGATACGGTACAACACCTCGTGCATGACCAAACCGGCTTTATCGAACTCTTCGAGTTGGTTCCATAAATTCGCGTTGATCAAGAACCACGGATCGTCCTCGAACATAGGAACACTTTGGTTCGCGATCTGCTCGACGTGACAGCCGGGCAAACGCAGCTTGTGGTAGCTATCGTTAATGTCTTCGAGTTCAATATCGAATTCTTTGACGTTTTTATCCTCGAAGTTAGCGATCTCCATGCGCAGCAATTGCGCGAGCTCGGGAAAACGCCGGCCTAAGCGGTTCACAACCGCGGTCAACTTATCGGAGTATGTCGCGCCGGGGGGATTCCACAAAAGGATCGTGCGTTTACGCAAAACACGCGATTCAACGAAATCCAGCAATTGCACTTTAGGCGTGCGATTAGGGCAAACCGAAACGTCGCCACCATTGCCGATGATTTTAGAACTTAACGCCGGCGTCGCCAGCAGCAACAATAGTGCAAGAGCCATTAAGCGTTTCATTCCGCCTCCACCAAAGGGAAAAGCTGGACGCTCAGAACGTAAACGGCGTCTTTTTCACCGCCGTGACTGAGTTTCGAAATTTTCCGCTGAAATTCTTTGATCGTGTTTTTCAATTCGGGCAAGGCCTTAGCGCTGACGGCGAACGTGTGCGATGAGTACTCGCGCTTTTCCATATCGACGGTGTCGACCGCGTTGATCGCTTTCGTCAAAATCTGTTTATGATGTTCGCGGATGGTGCGCGACGGCACTCCGCTTGGCAATTCAAGATCGCGGGCGGTCTGACGTAGGACATCGTTTTCTTTCGAGAGCAATCCGAGCAAAACCAACCGATCGATCGCTTCGCGAACGAGATCCGCGGGCAGGGCTAATTTTTCGGCGATCCAGGCGGGATCCGATTTAAAACCGCGCAGTTCCGTCATCTCGAGGATTGCCATGTGATACCAATCACGAATGGCCGAGAACTTTTCGAGGCTAAGCTCATCGAGCCGTTCTTGCCGGATGTGCGAGAGCGCCACCACGGCCTGCTGCCGGGCCACCCGGCTGCGTGCGTGCTGAGATTCAACGAGGGCTAGGAACAACTGTTTCTCGTCGTCGCGCATTTGTAAGCGGGTCGCGATCGTCTCGGCTTTAGCGACCGAGATACCGCAAAGGCCGCGCAAGTTTTGCGAAAGTTTGGACGCCGGCATCCCTAAGTCGCGGGCGTAGGCTCGCAGCGAGTAGTGCGCGTTGCGACTGCGGCGGGAACGGAATTCTTCGAGTAAAAAATCTTGATACTGAATCGCCATGAGGATCGCTGGATAGCACTACGACGCTATGCACTCAAGTCGAAGTAACGTTGTGTTACCTTATTACAGCTTATGGCTTCGGAATGGGTATGAGCGTGGATTTTAGGTTCTCGGGTGGATCCGTTTTCCACAGGCTCAACACGTAGCCGCCGCCCCCGCTGCCCGTGGGTTTAACCGCGGCGGCGCCATTCGCGCGTAAATCTTGGAGGTGATGGCCGAGATCCCCCGTGCTCAAGCCCCATTCATTAAAACATTCGCCCGCCATCGAAAGCGCCCGTCGTAACGACTCGAAAGCATCGCGCGAGGAATCGGTCAGCGCGCCTTCGCACATCACGACCGCCTCACGCATTTGACCGTCGAGGGCCCGCGCTTTTTCCGGATCGGTATCAAACAACCGTTTTACTTTGCTCACGCAGTCTGAAGTCATGCCTCGCGCGCCGCAGTACGAGAGATAAAGTTGCGGCCACCACACGGGCGTGAGCACGCGGCGTTCGCCGCCGCGAACAAAGTAAATACCTTGTGCCGAAAGCGAGACCGCGAGATCGACGCCCGAACTTTCACCGTGGAAAAGATCTTCGAGCGAACGCGAGAATTCGTAAACGTCGGTGCCGGGAAGATAGCCCTGGCTTTCGCACCACCGCCCAATGGCCCCGCACAAGGCCGCCGAGGCCCCAAGCCCCGCCCCGACGGGTAAAGCGCTTTCAATTCGGAATTTGCCTTTGAGCGGCTCGGGCACGCCGGCGCGCTTGGTGGCATTTTCGATTACACCGTGAAAAAGTAAACGCAGCTCCTCACCGTGCTCGCCCGCAAAGTCGGCCGATAAGGCTTCGTTCGAGGGTTCAAACGAAAGATCCAGCGCACGGTTCGTTAACGGGAAGGCGATCGCCGGGCATCCGCGCAACACGGAATGTTCGCCGGCCAAGATCCACTTGGCGAACGTTCGCGTGCGGAAAGGCGTCACAGCAAACTCCAACTCGCGATGGTCTTGAACGGTTTAAGCCATTCCTTCGCGAGCGCGCGCTGATCTTGCCTGAGCAATACGTGAACGTTCGCGCCGGCATCCATCGTGACGAGCGGCCCGTCGCCGGTCGCGTTCCAAATGCCGCGCAAATGGGACAAGACTTCGAGCGTGCCGGGCTGCATGTAGCCGAAGTGCGGATCGCTTGTTTCGAAAAGCGCGTGCATGTCCCAAAATTCGGCCCAGCAAATTTCGTAAGCGGCTTTCCACTCACCCGCTTTGATCGAAGTGCAGAACTGGTCCATGCGGTCTTCGGCCCGGCGTTTACGGCCGTCGAATAAGCGGCTAGTCGTCACGCGCACGTGGGCATCGCTGCTCGAAACTTCCTTGCGGCCTTCTTCAACTAAAATGACCGCGTGATCGAGATTGATGTCGAGGTGCGCGCCCTCCCCGCCTTCGGATCGCCAGATAGACCACGGCGCGAAAAATGAACGGCAAGACGAACCCGAACCCGAACGGCTTAGCCGGGACATTTCCGAAATCTCGATTTTAAGTTTGGGATTATTACGTTCGGCGAGCGCGGCCGTCGCCTTAGTTAAAGCCGCGAAACTCGAGGCGGAGCTGGCCAAACCGCAATCGGCCGGAAAATTATTCGCGGAGGAAATCGTGTAGTTGCCTTGAATTTGCCACTGCGTTTTCAGTCGGTCGAAATGATTTAAAAATTTCGCGAGGCCTTTCTCGCTGAGTTCGATCGGCTGCAATCCGGCTAACGGTTTCCATTCGTCACGGCCGAGCTCGTTCGCTTCGATAACGACGAAGCTGCGCAAATGCTCAAGCGTAAACGATAAGGAAGCGTTGCTGGGCAGATTCACTTCGTTTTTCGTTTTGCCCATGTACTTGATGATCGCGATATTGCTAGGGGCCGAGGCCTCGATGGGTTTCACTACGATTTCTCCTGAATATTCTGATGATTGATCTCTAGGCCGGCGCTTAACTCCGTCGTGACGAAGGGCATACCTTGCGCTTCGGCGAAGCCCGCGGCTTCCGCCAAGTTCGCTTTTTCGAAAAGCAATAAGATGGTATCCGCACCCCACGCGCCGCAACCCTTCGCGCCCAGGCACCACGGTTGCGCCTTAAACGTCTTCAGCAATTCGGTCGTCCGCGCTGTTTGTAGATCAAGTCCACGTAGCGCGTTTTCGTAATCGCCGACCGCGCCGACGAGCTCAGCCGCCGAGCCTTCACTAAATTTGTTTATGGCACTTTCGGCAACCGGGATCAAAGCCTGCAGCGGTTCGCGTGACAAGTTCAGCAGATGAAGGTGCGTCGGTATCTTTATCCCCGTCCGGACGATCGCGAACGCCAATCCCGGATGCCGCCACGACAAAGCCTCGGCGCGAATGTTTCTCATATCGACGGCGCAGACCCCGCCTTTAAGCTGCGCCAAGAGATCGGCTCCGCTGCCCGAACCGCCCGAACAAACCTGGTAGTCGTTAAAAATATCGTCGGGATTGAGTTGCGGGGATTGATTTGCATTTTGCAGCAGCGTCGTGAATGCGTGACAGAATAAAAACTGCGCGCCGGATGCCCCGAAGCCGCCGCGGCGCTCGTGCGGATCCTGAAAGTCTAAACGCCAACCCTCGAGCAATGGCCGGCGTTGGCGCAACCAAACCTCGGCCGGTGACCCCGGCGGAATTCCGCGAAGTTCGGGCTCGCCAAGGCCGGACACCTTCTCGAAAATCATTTCGAAGCGTGGCGTGGTGTTTAACACGAGCGCCGGGCCGCCGACCAAGACCGCGTATTCCCCGGTGAGGAAGGTTTTGCTCGGAGCCGTCATGGTCCATTTCATGGAAGTTCGCGGGCCCTTTGCGAGCGGAACTCTTTTAAGACTTCGATGGCGTGCGAAAGCGAGATGCGCTTGTGCAGCGACAGAATTTCCTCGAGCCGTTTTTGTACGAACGGCATCTCACGCTCGGTCGCGCCGGCACCTAAAGTTAAATTCTTGATGTGCAATTTCATGTGGCCTTCGATGATGCCGACCGTGGTCAACGCCCTAAGCGCGCCGAGGTTTTGCACCAGACCGACCGAAGCGCAGATGCGCGAAAGGTCTTCGGCGTGTTCGACCCGGAGCATGCGCAAGCACATCTTCGCCGTCGGGTGAAGCGTCGTAACGCCGCCGACGATGCCCAAAATCACCGGCGCTTCGAACAGACCGACCAAACGGTTCTTCTCGCGGCGCCAACGGGTGATGGAACGGTACTGGCCCGTTTGCGTCGCGTACGCGTGCACGCCCGCCTCGACCGCACGCCAGTCGTTACCGGTCGCGATCAAAATCGGATCGATGCCGTTGAGCACGCCTTTGTTATTGGTCGCCGCGCGGTACGGATCCATTTGCGCAAAGAGTGAGGCCTCTTCGATTTTTTCCATCAACTCAGGGTCGAGGCCCGTCATTTCGATGTGCGCCCGAGTCAGCCGTGAGTCGACTAGGTTCGAGAGAATGCACATCGTTACTTTTTCGCCGGTGACGCTTTCGACCGGTAGTTTTAAATATTCACAGACTTGATTAATGATGTTCGCGCCCATGGCGTCGCACGGATCGGCGTAAACGTGAATGACGGCCATGTCGCCGCCGTCGCCGCGGTCCACTCGGCGGACCTCGATGCGTTTTACGCCCCCGCCGCGCGCGACGAGCCCGTGCGCGACGTCGGTGTTGGCCAATTCAACCCACTGGGCTTCGAAAGACTTTACGATTTGGACGAAGCGTTTGTAGTCGCTGACTTTCGCGATTTGAATCTGCCCGATGATTTCGCGGCCGATGGTTTCGGTTTTGATGTGGCCGTGCTCACGGACCCACTTCGCCGTTTTTGAAGCGGCGGCAATGATCGAAGTCTCTTCGACCGCCATGGGAATCGCGTAGGACTCACCGTCGATTTCAAAATTGGTGGCTACGCCCAAGGGCAATTGAAAATAACCGAGCACGTTTTCGATGAATTTTTCGGCGAGCTCGATGGGCACTTGCGCGCCCGCGCGCAAAAACCGTGCGTCTTCTGAAGTCAGCGCGCCCATTTCGATCAAACGAATGAGGCGTTCCTCACGGGCTAACTTTGAGAAGCCCTGAAAAAGCTCTTGCATGCGGTCTACTTTGCTCGCCACTTGTTCACCTTTTTAGACAAACCTTTTTAAGAGCTAAATCTGCAATATTTTTCGAACCCGTACAAAACAAAACCGTTCTTAATTCATACTCGAAGACATCCATCCGGTGGAGTAGAGCGCCTTCTCCAGCGACCGCGGCTTCGAGCACGGCTTGCGCAAAGCCAACCGTGTTTGCACCGAGAGCGAGTAGCTTAGCGGCATCAAGTCCTGAACGCACTCCGCCCGAAGCCCAGATTTCGTACTTAGGACGAATATCCACCGCATTGCAGACGGATTCAACGGTGGAGACACCCCAGTTCGCGAACGTTTTTGCCGCCGTGGCCTGGACCGAATCTTGGCTCGCGCGCGCGCCTTCGATGCGACCCCAATGGGTACCGCCGAGGCCGCTGACGTCGACCGCCTTCACGCCGGTGGCTTTCAATTTTTTGAGCGTAGCTTTTGAAAAACCGCAGCCGGTTTCTTTCACGATCACGGGCACGCTGAGCGTTTTTGCCAAACGCTCGAGCGCCTTGAACCCGCCCTTGAAATTGGTCGTTCCTTCGGGCTGCATGACCTCTTGAAGGGCATTCAGATGAACGATCATCGCTTCGGCTTCGAGCGCCTCGACGAGCTTTTCAACCGCGGATGTTTTTGTCTGAATCAACTGGGCGATGCCTAAGTTTCCGAGCAGGCTTACGCCGGGCACGGCTTTACGGATCGAGCGCCACTCGGCCGCCGCTTCGGGATTCGCCAATTCTTTGCGCTGCGAACCGACGCCCATGCGCCAGCCACGATGCGCGCAGGCTTTCGCCAACAGCAAATTAAGATTGGTTGAGTCCTGATGACCACCGGTCATCGAGCTAACTAAGAATGGAGTTTTATATTTTTTCTTGAGCGATGTTTGCGAAATATCGGTTTCGCTAAAATTGAGATCGGGAAGAGCTTCGTGGGTCAGAAGAACCCGGTCTAAACCGGATTCTCCCTTAGCTTGATTTTTCTCGCTTAACGAGAGCCGAATATGATCACGCTTGCGCGCTTCAAATTGCTTGTTCGGCTCGGTCGTTGCCACGATTCAGGCCCTAAGCTTGGGCTGTTTTCGTGGCCGGCACGTGCTTCATAGCGGTCTGGCAAATCGAGGCGAAAGCATTCACGTCGTTGATGGCGAGATCGCTCAAAACCTTGCGGTCGAGTTCGATACCGGCTTTTTTCAAAGCGCCCATCAATACGGAATAGCTTGTGCCATGCAATCTTGCACCGGCGTTGATACGCGCGATCCACAAAGCGCGGATTTCACGCTTCTTCGTGCGGCGATCGCGGTATTCGTACTTCATTGCACGATCGACTTTTTCACGCGCGTGGATGAACGCTCTCGAATTGGCCGATACGAAACCGGCGGCTCTCTTCAATAATCTTTTGTGACGACGACGGGTAACTACCCCACCTTTAACACGCATTTCTCATACTCCTTTAAGGCAACAAACAACGAGTGATTTGGTACTCGTTAGCAGGGTCTACATAAGCCGGGGCACCGGCGAGACGTTTACGTTTAGATGACTTGTTGCTCAGGATGTGGCGCATACGCGCTTGTCCACGTTTGATCTTTCCGCCGGCCTTCACGCGAAAGCGCTTCTTGGCCCCGGAGTGGGTCTTCTGTTTCACTGTTTTTCCTCCAACGACCGTAGGCGATGACGGATAACCCGGCATTCTTTGGGAGCCTGACGAAGTTGTAATTCATTGGGAATACTGACTGCGGCCGAAAGGGGCAAGGAATCTCTGTGTTTAGCGCCGTTTCCACGTAATTATTGCACTGCGCTGCGCGACCCGCAGGAACCGGCTTACACGGTATCGATGAACAGATACGTGAAGCCGGTGCGGGAAGAAAGCGTATACGTCTAAAGCTCGGCGATCACGGCTGTGGGGCAATTGTAGGCCTCACCCTTCGGTGATTTAAAATCGCTGCTGTGATCGGAAACCAGGATATTGCCGCCCATCTTGGCGGTTAGGTTTCGCATCCGGTCCACGTTGTTGTCGGCTTGGCCTAAGCCGATGCTTTGACCCATGCCGAGCTTGACGGCTCCGAGCGCCCGGCATTTATCGCCCAACATCGCGCGCTCGCGAACGACTTTGACCTTCGCACCTTCTTTGTTCAATACCGCGCATGCGGAGAGGGCCGCGGCGGCGACCGACAACCAAACTAATTTCATTACATATTTCATGACTACTCCTCGTGTGATTGGAAAGCGCGTATTCCAATCGTTTAATCTGCGGAAGTAAACAATTCGGGGATGTTCGTATAAGGCGCGTCTGGATGCCCCCGCCGCCGAAGCCGATTCAAATTGAGACGAACCGTAGTCGGCCTAAACCGGGCGAAATTGTCAGAGGTCAAACCGGGCGTGAAAGCCTAAACTGATTTTACTGGGGGATTGAATGAAAAACTTTTTGTACTTCGTTTTTACGGTTGTTGCTTTGATGGGTGCTCACGCGCGGGCCGAAGAGCCTAATTGCAGCGTGGTTGAGGTGAATTTCACTAGCTCACTTTCTGAATTCAATTCGGCAAAAGGTCAATTTTGCGAGGCTTCGAAAAAATGTGGGCAGGATTTCGGCGAGGCAGGAAATAGCAGCTACGATAATTGCGTAGCGTCTTCGCGACGCGAGCTGGATGAAACCGCGAAGATCTTAACCGCCTGGGAACTCGCCCGCTGCGAAGCTCCCCCGCCCGAAGATGATCTCTACTATTTGTGCGGCAGCAACGACTTAGAAGAGAAAGAGCTTAAAGATTATAAAATCTCGCCCGCGCTTTCTAATTCGGTCGCGAACCGCTAGTTCTTACTCTTACTCTTACTTCGCGAGCGTCGTTAAGATCTGCACCGCGGGCGCTTGGCTTAACGAAATCTGCAGAAAGTACTTCTTGCCGGCCTGGAGGTTGTACTCGACGGCCTTAAAGATCTTTGCGCAGCCCGTTTGCATTTCGAATCTCGCGGCGCTCACCGTCTTCGCCCCGGCTTCATCGCCGGGGTTTACTTCGACCAAATCCAGCCATACCTTTGAACCCATCGCGACCCGGTAAAGCCCGTCTTCTTTGACTTCCATCGCCGCGAGTCCGGCATGAACGACGTCACCCTTCGCCGGTTCTTTCTCCGGCTTGATGAGCAAACTGACTTTTTTCTGAGGGTAAAGCGTAAGGTTAATCTTTTTATCGGAGGGAAGCTCGGTCGTCGACTTATCGTCCTGCGCACCTTGGATGCGTATTTCTTTTTTATCCCACTCGGCCATTTGGCGCGCGAGCGGAATCTTGAAATTCTCGCAACCGCCTTCCATTTCGGACATAGGGCGCGCGGCTTGTTTCGGCTCGCCCATTTTCATGTCGGTCGCCTTGCCCATTTTGCCCGCGGCAAGCGCTTCGACCGCAAGGTTCGCGGCAAAAAGCAGAATCGTTACGCCTAAAAAAGAAAAAGCCGCTCGCGCGGCTTTTTGCTTACTCTTTGTCGTCGTCTTCATCGGCTTCTTCTTCAAGAGGCTCGAGCGGGGCTTCGGGCTTAGCGTTGGTCTTGAGGTACTCTTTCACCTTTACGGGATCGGGAGCGAGCAACAAGAATGCCTGCTTACCTTCAACGCGCGGTGAAGTTTCAACGATGGCGATGTCGATCAACATTTTCTCGACCCGGCGAAGTGTCGCAATACCGTATTCTTGGTGCGCAAGTTCGCGGCCCATGAAACGTAAGTTCACCTTTACCTTGTCGCCTTCAAGCAAGAAACGTCTGGCGTGACGAACCTTCACTTCGATGTCGTGAGCGTCGGTTCGCGGGCGAACTTGGATCTCTTTGACCGTGATGACGGTTTGCTTTTTCTTGGCTTCTTTATCTTTTTTCTTATTCTCGTACTTGTACTTGCCGTAATCCATGATTTTGCAAGTCGGCGGAGTTGCGGTGGGCGCAATTTCTAACAAATCCAAACCACGTGACTCGGCGATGGCCAGCGCTTCACGCGCGCTCATCACTCCGACCATGGTACCTGCTTCGTCAATCAGGCGCACTTGTTGTGCGTAGATCTCGCCGTTGACCCGTAGGCCGCCGTCATCGCGTTTACCTTTACCGAATTTACCGCGATCGCCTGGACGGCCGCCGCCACCCGGGGGTGGACCTTTAAATGGACGAATGTTTTGCCTCCTGGTTTGAGTTTTTAACGGGCACCGGAAAAACACTTTCCAGCTTCCGTTCTTTGATCTCGTGGTTCAGCTTTTCCACAAACTCCGGGAAAGGCATGCCTTCGATAATCGTTCCGTTCTTGAGACGTACGGAAACGGTTCCGTTGTCTTTTTCTTTATCACCTAAAATCAACATGTAAGGCACCTTCTGCATTTGGGCCTCACGAATTTTGTAACCAAGTTTTTCGCCGCGTTCGTCGACGAACGAGCGTACGCCTGCCGCTTTTAGCTCGGCCTGCAGTTTATTTGCGTACTCGATTTGCCGGTCGGTAATGCTAAGCAAAGCGACCTGCACCGGGCTCATCCACGTCGGGAAGTGACCGGCGGTGTGCTCGAGATAAACCCCGATGAAGCGCTCGAGCGAACCTAAGATCGCGCGGTGAAGCATCACGGGCTGGTGCTGGGTGTTGTCCTCGCCGATATACGAAAGGTCGAACGCCTTAGGCATATTGAAGTCGAGTTGCAAAGTACCGAGCTGCCAAGGGCGCTTCAGCGAATCGATGAACATGATGTCGAGCTTCGGACCGTAAAACGCGCCGTCGCCGGCGTTGATCGTGTACGGCAGATTCAAACCCTTGAGCGCTTGCTCGAGCGCACCTTCGGCACGATCCCAAACATCGTCGGCACCCATGCGCTTCGCCGGTCTGGTCGAGAGGAAGATCTTGTAATTGTCCATGCCGAGGGCGTGGTAAACCTCGTTCAGCATCGACATGAAATTTGAAATCTCAGTCTGCATTTGGTCGTAACGGCAGAAGATGTGCGCGTCGTCCTGGCAGAATGTTCTTACGCGCATCAAACCGTGCATGACCCCGCTGCGCTCATAGCGGTGCAAACGACCGAAGTCGGCGATGCGCCACGGAAGCTCGCGGTACGATTTGCGCTCGGAATTGTAGAGCACGCAATGGCCCGGGCAATTCATCGGTTTAAGCGAAAAATCGCGCTCGTCAACTTTGGTGAAGTACATGTTCTCGCGGTAATTTTCGTAGTGACCCGACTGGTGGTACAGGTCGACGTCGTAAACTTGCGGCGTGATGACTTCGCTATAATTGTATTTCAGATACTTATCGCGCATGAACGCCTGGAGCTGATTGTAAATGATCGAGCCCTTGGGCGTGAAGAACGGGCTGCCGGGCGCAAGTTGGTGAAAATGGAAAAGACCTAAATCTTTGCCGAGCTTGCGGTGGTCGCGCTTTTTCGCTTCTTCGATATTGTGAAGATGCTCTTCTAATTCTTTTTTGTCGTTGAAGGCGGTCGCGTATACGCGCTGGAGTTGCGCGTTTTTTTCGTCACCGCGCCAGTAAGCTCCGGCTAAGCTCAAAACTTTGAACGTTTTGATTTGACCCATGCGCTGCACGTGCGGGCCTTTACATAAGTCGAACCACACCGGTCCCTGCTTATAGATACCGACCGTAGTCTCACCCTTCGCCGCGAGGTCGCGAATAAGCTCGGCTTTGAAGCGCTCGCCCATCTTTTCGAAAGTTTCGATGGCTTTCGCGATCGGCCAATCTTCGCGCACGACTTGCTCATCGCGCTTAACGATTTCACCCATGCGCTTTTCAATCTGCACGAGATTTTCGGGCGTGAACGCAAACGGTGAATCGAAGTCGTAGTAGAATCCGTTTTCGATGACGGGACCGATCGTCACTTTCACTTCGGGCCACAATTCTTGAACGGCTTGTGCCATCAAATGGGCGCCCGAGTGGCGGATCACATCGATCGACTCCGCATTTTTTTGCGTGAGGATCGTCACCTTCTGCCCGTCTTTGAGTTTGGTGCGCAGGTCGAGCACTTCCGGATTGCCCTCGATCTTACCGCCGAGCGTGTCCTTGGCCAAACGCGGCCCGATCGACTCGGCCACTTCGAGAATCGTGGGCTCATGGTCAAAGGACTTCACTGAATTATCAGGGAGAAAAATTCGCACTTCGCTCATGCGATTACAATTTTAAGGCTCGGCCGGAAACGGCCAGCCTCGCTGTCGTCACATTGATGGTGATGATGGAGGCTACGCAGGAGATGGAAGGGGACACAAAAATCATTACGAAAACTTAGCCCCGAATGACCCTCTAAGTCAATGTTTAGCCCGTTTACCGCGGCTCGTCTGGGGCGCGACCTTAGACGGAAGTGCGCCGTCGAACGCCCGCTCGAGCTGCTTTTCGTCACCCCGCTTCTCTCCTTGGCCGCCTTATTTGCGCGCACGCGTCCGGGGCCGGGTGCAGGCCTTGCAATTCTGGTCTGGCTCAACCAATTGAAACGAGATTCACGATGCGCGTCTTCCTCAGACTTGCTCTGGCTTCGAGCTTGTTCCTCGCCGGCCCATTATGGGCGAAGCAAGACCGCGAGGCTACCCCGCTTCCCGCTCCCGTCGCGGAATGCCAGCGGGTGCTCGAAAAGCAGCCGGCGAAAATCGACCGGTCCAACGTCCGCGCGTTCGTCGATAATATCAAAAACGAAAACCTGGCGGGCCTCGACTCAAGATCTCTGATTAACCTTATCAACCTGAAATTTCCCGAAGTCGTTTCAACGAATCTCTCCCGCGCGTTCACGCCCGACAGTTCGGCGGCATTGGCGGAATCTTCGGTTCGCCCTGCAACCCTCGCGGACATCGCGCAGATCGAGGCGATTGCCGACACCCTGCAAATGAAACCCGGCGAAACCGGCGATCGCGGTTTTCTTTCCAGTCGCATCACGACGGACGAGCTTAAGGAAATCATCAAGGATGGTTTATCATTCGTCTACGAAGACGAATCCGGAATTCAAGGCTTCACGCTGATGTTCTCTTGTAAAAGCGAATACGGCCGTTGGAAATCGGGCTGGCTGGAGAAAGCTTCCTACGTCCCCGGCATCGAAGTGAATACGATCATCAAGCCCGTAATCGCGCGCGCGATCGCGACTCGGGCCGGTGCACCGATCGGGATCGGCCACAAAATGCGCACGTACATCGCGCAGTGGTTGGCCGCGCACGGGGGCGCAACCGTGATCGGTAAGATTTCGTTGTTCCCGCTCAACGACACGTCGATGAAGGTTCATTTAAAAGACGGCTTTTCGATTATCGGGAATTACGTGGATGATCATCTGCAGTCTTGGGCGATCGTCGCGAAGCCCGCGGGATTTTGATCCAGCGTCGGCGAAAGAAGTCGCACCGACTCCTTGGGTCCGAACAAAATACCTCAATTAACGTTATTTATACGCGACGTCTCCTGTCTGGAAAGGAAAAGCTGCGTTAAATTTTAATGATGGATGGAATCGCAAGGTTAACGCGAGCGCTACGAACCACCCCCCACTCCTGGCAGTGGGGGGCGCCTTTAGTAAACGACGTGGTGGTGGTTGGATTCGAATTGGCGTGGGTCTTTGACCGGGACGATGGCGTGCGTCCCGAGGAAGCGCATGACCATGAACAGGAAGGCGCCCGCGAAGCCGAGCCAGCAGCCGATTTCCGGGAAACCGAAGATGACCGATTCCGAATTCAAGTTCGGGTAGATCAACCAGTAGAGATCCACGTACTGCATGACCAGGATCAAAATCGAAATGGCGGTCAGGTGCATGTGCGAACGTTTCGCCCAACGGGGCAGCAACGCCAAGAACGGAACCACAAATTTAAAGAGCAGCAACGAGGCGGTCACGTAGAGCCACGAACCGGTCACGCGGGGCATGAAGAAGGTCGTTTCTTCCGGCAAGTTGGCGTACCAGATCAACATGTACTGTGAGTACGCGATGTAGGCCCAGAAGACGGTGAACGCGAAAAGGTATTTACCTAAATCGTGCAAGTGATTGTCGTCGACGAAGCCGGTGAGTAGGCCCCGGCGCATGCAGTAGATGACCAACAAAATCATAGTCGCCATCGTGCTTTGGAAAAGGCCCGCGAAAAGATAAACGCCGAAGATGGTGCTAAACCAGTGAGCGTCTAAGCTCATGATTAAGTCCACGCCAAAGAGCGAGAACGAAAGCGCGAAGATCAACAAGAAGCCAATCCCCCACCCGACTGATTTTTGGGTGATGGATTCGTCGCCGGTCTTATCTTGCTCGATCGAGCCGCCGATCAACTTGTGTTTGAACAGCAACCAAAGCCCGAAGAAGACGACCAACCGGATCACGAAGAAAGTCGTGTTGAGGTAAGCGGCCTTGTGTTGCAAAAGTGCGTCGGCCGAAACGACTTCGGGACGCATCCATTCGTACAAAGACTTACCACCGAAGATCAAAACCAAAGCGCCGGCGAAGGCAACCGGCAAGTACGCGGTCAGAGCTTCGGAGAATCGGCGAACGTTAACGACCCAACCCGACTTCGTCACGAAGTTGATGGCCGCGAAAAACAAACCGCCGATGCCGAGGATGAAGAAATAAAAATAGCCCGTCAGGTAGGCGTGCCAGGCGCGTTCGGCGTTTGTCATCAAGGCTACGGCGAACGAGGCGACGCCGATAAACATCAGCACGGCGCTTAAGGTCTTCGTCCCGCTTGAGACGATCAACGGACCCGGATTTTTGTGAGCGACATCTGCCATTTTACTATCCTCTATTTACTAACGGATTGTTTCTGCAAGGACCGGACGTAATTTACAACGGCCCAGCGAGTGTGTTTTTCATCAGCGGGAATTTGCCCACCGTACGAACCCATCACGCCTTTACCCATCACGATCGCGTAGTGGATGCGACCGTCTTTATATGCGCGCGCTTCGTCCGACACGAGGACGCGAGGTTTGATCGGCATGTGCGGCGTGATCGAACCGTCGTTGTGCCCGGCGGCCCCGTGGCAAAGCGCGCAGTAAATATCGTACTGCACGCGGCCCATGGTCAGCGTTTCGGGTGACATATCACCGGCGAGCGGATTGACGTCGTTGTCGGCACCGGCGGGATCGGTCGCGTATTTGTAGGGAGTGTGCCCACGCGAGACCGTATGCGCGGGCGGCGTGCGCATCTGAACGACATCACCCTGTGCAGGATCCCAGTCCTGCGATTTGATGCTGACTTGATCCATCATGTTTTGGTTCAGCTCGATGTTCGTTTGGTTCTTGCTGGCATTACAACCGGCAATCATGAATGCCAACGCGCAAACGCCGGTCAGGGCGGAAGCACTTTTCGAATTGAGCGTGGTGATAAGATTCTTCATTTAAAACTCCGCCCTTTTGATATCGACGGCACCGTGGTCTTTAAAAATTTGTTCTAATTGCGGACCGTTGAACCCTTTGGATCCCTCGGGAACCCAGATTCCGAACTTGTGCGAGCTGAGCGCGGGATCAATCACCGGCGGATCGACTTGCGGCAGACCGCAGATGAAGATCAGCGCACCGACCGAAGCGAGCGCCGCGAAGAGGATCGTGCATTCGAACATGATCGGCACGAACGCGGGCAGTGACCACATCGGTTTACCACCGATGATGAGCGGCCAATCAACGGCCGAAGCCCACCACGTGAACCAAGTTCCGAAACTGAAACCGATCAGACCAAAAACGAAAGTGACCCAAGGGATGAACGAGCGCGGAATCCCGATCGCGTCGTCGATTCCGTGCAAGGGGAAAGGCGAGATCGCCTCGATTTGCGTGAAACCCGCTTGGTGAACTTTAGATGCGGCCGCGACCATTTTGTGTTCGTCATCCCAGATACCGGCCACTCCCCGGCGCGAGGCCGGGCGGGCGAAGGCGATGACTTTCTCAATGATGTCCATGTTGATCCTCCTCACGTCCTACGTAAAGGACGGGCTTCACTTCCGAGATCGAGATCGCCGGAAGGACGCGGATGTAGAGCAAGAAGAGCGTAAAGAACAGACCGAACGATCCGAATAGCGCCCCGAAATCGTAAATCGTCGGAACCCACATACCCCAGCTTGAGGGCAAGAAGTCGCGGTGAAGTGACGTGATCGTGATCACGAAACGCTCGAACCACATACCGATATTCACGAAGATCGAGATCACGAACATCCACGGAATATTCCGGCGGAAGTAACGGAACCAGAACAGCTGCGGGATAAAGACGTTACAGGTCACCATGATCCAGTAAGACCAACCGTAAGGACCGAACGCGCGGTTTTTAAAGATGAACACTTCGTACTCAACGCCTGAGTACCAAGCGATGAAGAACTCAGATCCGTAGGCGTAACCGACGAGTAAGCCGGTCGCCATGATGATCTTGTTCATGTTCTCCATGTGATCCATGGTCACGTAGTCTTTAAATACGGGAACGAGTTCGCGAATAATCGCCATGAGCGTAACGACCATCGCGAAGCCCGAGAAAATCGCGCCGGCAACGAAGTACGGCGGGAAGATCGTCGTGTGCCATCCGGGAAGAACGGCGACCGCGAAATCGAACGATACGATCGAGTGAACGGAGAGAACGAGCGGCGTCGAAAGACCGGCGAGCAACATGTAAACCATCTCGTAGTGGTTCCAGTTGCGGGCGGTCCCGCGCCAGCCGAGGGACAACAATCCGTAAATGCGCTTGCGCCATTTGTTTTGCGCGCGATCGCGGATGGTCGCTAAATCCGGAACCATCCCGATGTACCAGAACACGGCCGAGACGGTCGCGTAAGTTGAGACGGCGAAAACGTCCCACACGAGCGGCGATCGGAAGTTGACCCACAAAGGTCCGCGTTGGTTCGGGTACGGAAGTAGCCAGTACGCCACCCAGGGACGGCCGGTGTGCAGAACCGGGAACAACCCGGCCGTCATAACCGCAAAGACGGTCATGGCCTCGGCGCTCCTGGCGATCGACATCCGCCACTTTTGCCTAAATAAGAACAGTACGGCCGAGATCAGCGTACCGGCGTGACCGATACCGATCCAGAAGACGAACGTGATGATGTCCGTTCCCCATCCGACGGGATGGTTAACGCCCATCAATCCCATCCCCCACCAGACGATCGCGCCCTGGGCGAGGAGGAAAATGATCATCAAGCCTTGCGCGCCCGCGAGGCCCGCGAAGTAACGTGCGTCGGGTAACTTTTCGGTCAACCCGGCGATGTCGTTCGTAATCGTTTCGTAAGTCTTTTTACCTAATATTAAGGGAGATCGCCGAATCATTAGTGACCTCCTTCAGCGGGCACGGGCGGCGGCGGCGGATCGTGCGGCGGCATGGGCGGATGACCGGGACCTGCATCGGGCGGCGGCGGACCTCCGTGCGGCAAAGGCTCCCCTGCCCGACCGTGAGCCGGAGGTTTGTGCCCTTGGCCGTGCGGCGCGCCGGGTACGGGTTCGTGAGCCGGAGCCCATTTCAACTTATCCGTGTTACGAACTTTGACTTGGTAGCGAACCGAAGGCTTCACGTTCAATTCATCGAGCAAAGCGTAAGCCTTGGGCGAATCAAATTCACCGCGAACCATGGACTTGGTGTCGTTCAAATCACCGAACGTAATCGCGTTCGACGGACAGCTTTGTTGGCAGGCGGTCTTCACGTCACCGTCACGAAGTTTAGTGTCGTGAACTTTGTGTTGCGCTTTGACGCCGCGGATCCGGTGAATACAGAACGTGCACTTCTCCATAACACCGCGGTTACGAACCGTAACTTCGGGATTCAACGCCATTTGGCGCGGAGCTTTGACGTCCGTGTAGCTGAACCAGTTAAAGCGGCGCACTTTGTACGGACAGTTGTTTGAACAGTACCGCGTACCGACGCAGCGATTGTAGATCATGTCGTTCGTGCCTTCGTCCGAGTGAACGGTGGCGATAACGGGGCAAACCGTTTCGCAAGGCGCGTTGTCACAATGCATGCACAGCAAAGGCTGATGCACGACATCGGGATCTTCGGGCGTACCGACGTAGTAACGATCGATGCGCATCCACTGCATTTCGCGGCCGTCGATTACGTTTTTGCGGCCGACGCTGGGAATGTTGTTTTCGGATTGGCAAGCGATCACGCACGAACCGCAACCGGTGCAGGTGTTCAAATCGACGACCATGCCCCACTTGTTGCCGTTGTACTTGTGCTCGGACCACATGGTGGTGAGATTGTGACGGTGCACTTGGCCGCCGGGATCTTTCATGTGATCGGCGAGAGTTTCTTCGACGACGATTTGCCGGCCTTCCATCACGTGGTGACCTTGGGTGACGGCAAGCTCCGTCTTTTTCGTTAATGGCTTGATCGTCGTTTCGAGACCGGCGGTGACCGCGCGTCCGTCGACCCACTGGGCGAGCGTCATCGCGTTTGCGCCGATGCCGTCGACGACCGAACCACCGCCGTTGCGACCGTAACCGAAAGCCACACCAACGACGCCGTCGGCTTGACCGGGTTGAATGTGCGCGGGCAATTCAATTTTTTTATCGCCGACGGTCAGTTGAACGTACTGGCCTTCTTTGATTTTAAGCTGAACCGAATCTTTGGGCGAAATACATGCGTAGTTGTCCCAGCAAACTTTGGTTACGGGATCAGGTAGCTCTTGCAGCCAAGGCACGTTAGCCAAACGGCCGTCGCCGATCCCGACTTTTTGGTAGATCGCCAATTCAAAGCCCGCGCGCTTAGCGGTCGGCTTCACGTTCGCTAAGGTTCCGGAAGCGAGCGAGCGTGAGCCGGCGGCGCCGTTCGAACCCTGCATCACGCCCGTTTGCAAAACGTCGTTCCAGTAATCTTCGAAGTTTAACTTGCCGGTTTTGCCGGCGCTTAACGTTTTCCAGCTGGCGTTGAGGTAATCGTACCAAGTTTCGGAAGCTTTCGCTTTGGCCGAACCTTTGCCCGCACCTTTAAGCCAAGCGAGCATGCTGTCTTGAAACGCGCGCGTGTTGTGTAAAGGCTGAATCGTGGGCTGCTGAATGCTGAGCGCGCCACCGAGCGATTGCATATCGCCCCAGTTTTCGAGCGCGTGGTGATCGGTCGCGACGTAGTCGGCCAATCGAGCGGTCTCGTCATTGCGGTCGCCGGTGGTGATGATCATTTCGACGTTGCTCAAGGCTTCGCGGAATTTCGAATTTTCGGGCAACGAGTACACCGGGTTCGAACCATGAACGATGAGGGTCGTGATTTCTTTTTTGTTTAAAGCGTTGAGCAAATCGCCGATCGGAGCGCCGCGCGTGACCGAGCGGCCCGTTTCGATCGTTTTGCCGTCATTTTCTAAAACGGCGTTCAAGAAATTGGCCGCGACCTGCAGAGCGACGCCGAAATCTCCGTCGGCCGACATGCCGCCCGCGAGAACCAGCGATTGACCTTTGTTCTTCCAAAGTTCTTCGGCAACTTCGCCGACGTTGATCCCGAGATCTTCGCGTGACTTCGAAAAACCCGAGAGGACGCGAACGACGCCGTCATCGCTTGCGTAGCGTGACGATTTACGAACGACGACCAATTCGTGCAACAAAGCCATAACGACGTCGAGCGATTGCGACGGACGAATGCGGTAGCGCTTATCGGCGTTACTGCCCGTCAACGACATCAAAGATTCGAAAACGACGAGCTTGCTCATGCCCTCGGTCGATTTTTTGCGGCCCATGGCGAACTGGCGCTGGAAAGTGACCGGCGCGACCCAAGTGCCTAAGAAATCGTTATTGATCGCAACCACGATCTTTGCGCGATCGATATTGTAATTCGGAATGGTCGCGCTACCGTACGAAGCTTTTTGTGCTTCGACCAACGAGGCGTACGAAACGTCATCATATTGATAAATCTTGCCGCCGAAGGCGCCGGCGAATTCTTCCATCAGGGCTTGGGTCGTGGGCGACGAGTGATTGTGCGTAAGCAAAGCAACTTTGCCTTTGCCCAATTGCTCGGTCACCGCTTTATCGAGATCTTCCCAACGGGCGTTGATGATTTCGCGGTTCGTGCGGTTTTTATTCTGAAGATTGCGCTTGGGCGCGGTGTAACGATCGGGATCGTAAAGGCGCAAGATGTCGGCGTGCGCGCGGGAGGACATGGATCCCATGTTCGCCGGGTGATCGGGGTTACCTTCGATTTTGATCGGGCGACCGTCGCGGGTCGTAACTAAAATCCCGATCGCTTCCATCCCATCAACGAAGGACGAGGCGTAGTAATTCGGTAAGCCATGAACGATGTCTTGCGGCTTTTTCGCGTAAGGAATGATCTTTTGAGCGGGCCGGCGCACGCAACCGAAAGAGGTCAGCGCGAGCGAAGCGCCCATCAGCTTTAAGAAGTCGCGGCGGGCCGTGCCGCCGACGCCGTCGCCTGATTGCAGCGGGCTCGTCCGAAATTCTTTCTCGGCAAATGTTAAAAACTCGGGATCTTGGCGCCACTGTTCTAAGCTCAGCCAAGGTTTGCCAGACGGTTTATTAGAAGAAGTTTGATCCATGTGTGCCTCGTCCTAGTAGTGGCAAGTGCTGCAATTTATCGGGGCGTGATTTTCTTTTTCGCGATGGCAGTTCACGCAAAAGCCCATCGACAAGCTTTGGACTTGTTTGACCTTCTCCATCTCGGCCACGTTGCCGTGACAAACGGTACAGTCTTTACCCGCTTTGATGTGCGGAGCGTGATTGAACTTCACGTGATCGGGCAACAGGTTGACCTTGTTCCACGCGATGGATTTGCCCGAATTGTAAGCCTCGGTCAGCTTTTGAATGTGTGGGCTGTCGGTCTTAACGACCAAGTGACAATTCATGCAGATATTAAGAGGAGGAACCGAAGCGTGGCGCGATTTGTCTACGCCCGTGTGGCAGTACTTACAGTTGATCTGCAATTGGCCCGCGTGCTGCTTATGGGAATAAGGAATGGGTTGGTCGGGTTCGTAGCCTTTGTTGTATCCGATAACGATTTTGTTGTTGGTGAGTGCCCAAATGAACACCGACAAACCGCCCAACAGGCCGAATACAACGACGGCACCTACGATCTTTTTCGCCATAGCTAGGACCTTCTGATCACGTCAAGGTTGCAAAAAAACTTTCTCAGTTAGCTTTTAATTAATAAATCCTTGAACTTAATGAGTCATCATTTCGATTGAGAATTTTGCCGTGTGTAACGCACTGTTGAAACATACGCGACGTACAACAGATGAAGCACGACAAAACCCGTGACGTACTCGACCCCACCCGCACCGAATCCGTAACTATGAAGTCCCGCACCCAAAACGAAGTTCACTCCGTACCAAGCCATGATCACGAGAGCGAACGAAATAATCGCGCCGCACGCGAGCTGAAAATCTTTAACCAATCCGGCTAAGCGTCCGTGCAGTAGCGCGAGATAGCCCATCAACGCGATAAAGGCCCAAGTCTCTTTCGGGTCCCAGCCCCAAAATCTTCCCCACGAATAATCGGCCCAAACGCCGCCCAAAATTGTACCGGCGGCGAGCAATACGATTCCGATTTGGAGTGCGCGATAGATGCTCATCGTGCCGTTGCGGATTTGCACGGCGTACTTTTTTTCGTCCTTTAAATAGAAGAACAAAAGCAAATCACCCAGCGCGAAGGCCAAGAAAAAAGCGGCATAGCTGATAGTGATTATCAGTACATGGGTGCTAAGCCAGAAAGTCGAACGCAACACGGGCTCGAGCGGATGAATACTTGAATCCAAAACCGTCGGCGCGAGATCGGTTAAGATCAAACAAAAGACGGCGACCGTGGCCGAGCACATCAGCAATAATTTGTTTTTCTGAACGCGTTCGAGAATGAAGCTGAAAAGCACCGATCCCCAAGGCACCCAAACGACCGTCTCGTACATGTTCGTCACCGGCGGGCGGCCCGACAAATACGAACGCAAAATCATACCGTACGTGTGCAACCCGAAACCAAGCGCGAGGAAGATCCACGAAGCGGTGTTCATAGACTTACGTGGCGAGAAATAATTGAAGGTTAAGCAGATCACACCGAGCAAGTACGCGATCCACGCCCATTTAAAAGGATGAAACTTGTTAAGATGTTCTTCCCAACCGATCTTCGTCATGTTGGCGTACTTCTCGGGAGCCTGGGCTCTCGCGACCGCGATAAATTCGGTCACCGCCGACTTAAACTCTTCGCTCGGCTTGGGATTCTTGCCACCGTCGGCCGCGATCGAGTCGACGAAACCTTTCGACATCTTCATGAAGGCCGCTTGTGCATCGCCTTGAAGTTCGGGCACCGACTTCCATTTGTCGGAAGCGGGATCAGGCACGAAGCGGAGCGCCTCGCCTTTGCGGATGGCCTGAAAAAGACCAAGCTGATTCTCGAGCCGCTGGACGGCTTGGTAATAAGGATTCAACTTTTCTTGCCGGGTACGGATCGTATTGAGTTCTTGCAGAATAAGCGGCACGCGCTCGTTGGAGAATAAACTCTGGGCCGAGAAGTGTTTTTCGGTCGAGGTAATCTTCAGCGCTTCTTTAAGCCCTGCGTGGCGAACCTCAATCAACGGCAGCGTCAGCCAGTGATCGGGGACCAGCATCCACGTGAAGACCACTTCGCTCGCCGACTTATCTTCGTACTTTTTCTTACCGTAAATTAGCTGCAAGCTTTCGCCGGCGAAGGTGCCGAACGGCTTTATCCGGCCGGCGTCTTGAATCGGCAAACCGTTAATGGGCTCCCCGACTTGCGCGAACGCGGTGCTTGCTAAAAGCAATAACGGTAAGAGAATAAATTTGATCACGGCCTCTCCTGATGTTTGGTCTCGGCATCGCCTTGACTCGCGAGATTCTTTAAATTGCTAAGCCACTTCACCCTGCGGAAATAAAATAAAACGATCGAACCGAGTACGATCAAGAACGAGCCCAGGTACTTTACCCAGCGGCCCGGGTCATGATTCACCGACAAGATGGAGATCATCGGGCGCCCCGTCTCATCCTTTTCGAAGGAAGCCTGATAAAACGTAAAACCGCCATGGTGAAGCGGCTCGTTCATCGAAATCAGGACGTTGCCTTTGCCGGGTACGTCGACCTTACTCTCGTAAGTGGCGGCGCGCTCGGTGCCCTCTTGCATACCGACTTTAAAATCCGTGAGCCGTAATGGAAACGCCAATTCAATTTGCCGGAAACCGTAGCTAACGACGTAAGCCGTGTCCTCGATGAACAATCGCAATACGGAATTTACGCCGATCCAATAATCCTGGCCGCGAAAACTAAATTTGGCCGCCGAAGTCGTGACCGGCGTGAAGTACCCGGCCTTCGAGTAAGTAACGATCTCTTTTGACCGGGGAAGGTAGCGCAAGACCCGCACCTTTAAAGCCATCCAACCGGTATCGATCGTATCCCCTTGCGCGACGGTTCCTTTTTTGCGCAAAGTTTTGTCTTTATTGTAGATGATGTAATCGAGCTTCGCGTCCTTAGGCCTTGAGATAAAAACGACTTCATTGCGGCCGGTCGGCTCAAGGACTTGGTTGGCCAAGACGATCTTTGCGGGCCCGAGATCGAGCTCGCGCATGTTCACTTTGCTTTCACGGCGGATCCACTCGGTCATGTTGACGTTCGCGTTTTCCAGCTGGATGCGGATGGCGGGACCGTCGCGCTCAAGATCACTCGGCATGATCTCGGCGTCCCGGTAGGCAAAGTGGTAGTACTCGGTGAACTTCATTTGGTCGGAACCAAGCTGCACGATGTACGGGTTCTTCTCGCTCGGCGGATGAGTAAGGAAGTCGACCGGTGATTCGAAAATGCTTTTCATGCCTTGACCGTCGAAGCTGGCAAAAACCATCAGGTCGCGATCTTTCACGGTGACGTACTTGCGCTCTTCCCCGATGTTGAAGGCCATCGATCCGTCGACGCCGTATTCTTTCGTCATCCAAGCGCCCATGAGCAAAATCAAAATCCCGATGTGCGCCAGCACAAAGCCCGCGTGGTGCTGCTTCCAGGGCCAGCGGTCGATCATCACCGCGATCAAAGTTAGGCTAAGCATCGCGAGCACGGTGTACATGTACACCGAATTATAAACCAGCTTTTGCGCGACCTCCGCCTCCATATAGACGGCTTCGTAAATCGTACCGACCGCGGAAATTACGGCGATCGCCAAGATGATGAACACCGCGAGCTTAAGGTTCGCGAAAAAGTGGATGACCCTGTCGAAGAGCGGCGCTTGCTGTTTTTTCATTTTATCTCGGGCATACGTTCGTAAATGTATTTGATGGCGGCCGTTAATTTCGCCGTCAGCTCTTTCGCCGGCCCGGGCAAAAGCTGTTTGCTTTCCTCGTCCATGTATTGCACCCGGCTGATTTCAACCTGGATGGTGTGTTGCCCTTGATCGGGTTTGCCGTAAGTTTGCGTCACGCGCCCACCCACGTAGGGCCAGTTCAAACGCACTTTAAATCCCGCTTTTTCGTAAGCTTCGACGACGAGCTCTTTGAAAAACGGCTCGCAGGATTTGCCTTCTTGGTCGCTGATGACGATTTCGGCCCGCGTTTCACCCGGGTCTTTATGGGCGGCCGTGCCTTTCGACGGCATCGAATGCGCATCGAGGTGATAGACCTTGCCCGCGCCACGGTCGCGAAAAAAATCAAAGGTGTCGCGCACGTCGGAGTGGAAAGGCTCAAAATAGCGTGTCACCAATTGATCGTGTAAGGCTTTGGAAATCGGCTCGGGCATAATTTTGGTTCCGCGCGTGGTCTTTACCCAATGCAGGCCCGTCGTGAATTTGCCGGAAGGATTCGGACTTCCGATGACGGAATCGGCATCGACGTCGTCGGGCAAACGGTTTAAATCGATGACGTAGCGATGCCATTGCGTCTTTACGCACGTCAAGTTCAGCTCGGTAGTGACGGGAGCGTACAGCCGGTCGACGTAGCGGTCGATGTCGCACATTAAAATAGGTTCGGGCAGGCCTTGCAGCCACTTAGCTTCGCTTGGAACACGCTCCCCGGAATGGGGGATGGAGAGAAAAAAAGGTTTCAAGTTTGGTACCTACAAAAGTTTCGGTTATCATCTTTTAACAAATCTGGATTGGCAAGAAGAGGACGCAATGAAAGCCCGCATCTACACAAAGACCGGTGATAAAGGCCAGACCTCGCTCGTGGGTGGCTCGCGTGTGTCAAAATCCGAACCCCGACTCGTGGCTTACGGCACGCTCGATGAACTCAACAGCTACTTGGGCGTAGTCCGAGTGCACTTGAGCGATCTCGGGGCGGAGCGCTCGGTCTTCGAAGCACACGTTCAGAACGTGCAAAATAATTTGTTCAATATCGGCAGCCATCTCGCCTGCGAAGACGAAAAGTTTTTGCTCCACCTACCCGGCCTCAGCTCCGACGCGCTATGGATTTTGGAAAACGACATGGACCTTTGGGAAAGTGAATTGCCGCCACTAAAAGAGTTTATCCTGCCCGGAGGCAGCCTGGCCGCCGCGCACGCTCACGTGGCGCGGACCGTTTGCCGCCGCGCCGAGCGCCAGATTGTACGTCTGAAGGCTTTCGTAAAGGTTGAAGAAGCACACGCTATTTACCTGAATCGACTCAGCGATTGGCTTTTTGTGCTCGCCCGGAAACTAAACGCCCTGCTCGGCCAAAAAGATATGACCTGGCAAAAAGGCCCCTGATTTTTTCGCTTACGCTTTTTTCGGGGGCAACGGCACGAAGATCGAGACCCGCTTTTTGTACTCGGCGAAACCGGGCCGCTTTTCCATCAGCTCTTCGAGCATATTCACGCCCGACACTTTCAGGATTAAAAACGTGATCGTGAGCGGCGAGATTACGGTCCACCAGCCTTCCAACGTCACGCACATCAAGAAAATGCCCCACCACTGAGCCACCTCCCCGAAATAATTCGGGTGTCGTGACCATGACCAAACACCTCGGTCCATGACTTTGCCCTTGTTTTGCGGATTGTGCTGAAACTTCTTAAGCTGCGAATCGGCGACGGACTCGAAAACAAAACCGAAAACCCAGACGAGCGCACCCAGGATTACAAGTACCGACAGTTCCCGCGGCGCTTTGTCGATCGCGTGCAAAAACGAAAGCGCGATCATGTACAAGATCAACGGCTGCAACACAAAAACTTGAAGGTATGACCGCCACACCCACGTGCTGCCCCATTGCTTGCGCCAATTGTTGTAACGGACATCTTCGTGCCCCTTCTTCCAATAGCGGGAGCCGACGTAAAAGGCGAGACGAACGGCCCAGATCACGAGCATGCCTAAAATTAAGTATTCGGTAAGGCCGAGCTCCACCGGCCGGCCCACAAAGTTCATGTAAAGTAATGCGCCCGCCGCCGTCAGCGGAAAACCGGGACCCCAAAGAACGTCGGCAATATCGTTTCGCCGGTAAAGCAGACCAAAAACCGAACCGAGTTGAAAAAGCCCGAACGCCGCGATGGCCCCGCCGATGTATGCTTCCATGATTTCCTTCGTTCTTAACTAGAGTGGACTACGTCCGCTATTACCCAATAGATTTTGGGCGCGGGCAAGTCCGACCGCTAAAAAACGCTTGAGAACTCCCGTCCGCACGCCGCCGTCAAGGTAGAGTTCTAGACCGAGCATCGCCCCCGATGATTGCGTTTCGTCATCAACTCCGACGTTAGCCCCAACGCTCCAATTGAAAATGCATCTGATGAATATGATCGTGGTGAAACGAACAAAGCGTCGTGAGGTTCTCGGGATCGTTTTCACCCCCGTGCGCGACCTCTAGAATATGATGAATTTGAATCCACTGATCCGAGCCGCAACGCTTGCCGTTTTCACTCAAGTGCGTACACTGCCCAGAATCCCGAGCGAACACCGCGTGCTTCTGCGCCGCGGTCAATGGCACTCGCTTCGGAGCTCTGCGCGCGCAGAGTTCTTCGGGTTTGGCCAAATGATCATTTTGTTGTTGGATCTCTTCCGCGTTCTTTTTTAGGGCCGCCTTTGGCATCTTTGATCTTTGCTCTCGCGCCTTCCGATCCTGCGCACGTTCGGCTTTCTGGACGGGATCGTGCTTACGCAAATACTCTTCCAACGCCGCTTCGAGCGCGCATCCGACACCAATCGGCTGATTCTTCTGCGCGCGCAGAGCTTCGACTCGTTTTAGCTTCTCTAGAAACTCACCCGAAACATGCGCCGAAATCTCAACGCACTCTTCAGATATGAACTTAACCTTTTCACATTTACTTCGCGGATTACGCCGGTCTAACTCTCGCTCGAGCTCGCGACTTGAATGCGTTTGAGCGAAAAGGATAAGCTCAGCCGCATTTTCGGGCTTCAAAGTCGAAACCATACGATTCAAAACAAAAACCGAAAGCCCCGACTCTAATATCTCCGGCACTTCACGCGACTTTCGAGCCACCGCGATAAAGCTGTAAGCGACGGCATCCGTAAATCCTAAAATCTCAACCGCGTAAGCGTGGACACTCGATTTGTCCAAAGCCTTATGCGTCCGACTTTGCTCGACATCTTTTAGAATCTGCACGAACTCAAGTTCAAATTTATGATAGCGAACTTTCGCCGCCAACGCACACTCATGAATCCATTTTTGTTCAGCATTCATCTTTGTCTCCTTAAGTTGGAGTGAAGCTAACACGGGTTTTAAAATCGACATCTTGAGCTTGATGCATCTCGCTTATAGTTCGTTGTTAAAGCTACTTACCGGGCGGATATGGCACGCGACTTTGCCGTTTTGAATTTCAAATCAAATTTTGGGAATGAAACGTGCTAGCGCTTCATTTGCGAGCCGTCAACGTCGTCAAATTATATTTACGTGGAGAAAAAATGTTAAATATCTTTGTGCGCGCAGAGCCCTTTACCACGCGAGCATTGTTGATGTGAACTCTGCGCGCGCAGAGTTGGAGGCTTCGATGGCCCCATCTTCTGTTCGCGTGGATTTGCCGTCCTTGAGAGTGGCTTCTTGCGGCCGTCCGCGGCCATAAGAGTTATATATTCGGGAGAGTTATTTTTTTAAGAGAAGAGGGGGGATAATAGCCTGAAGCGGTCTGCGCGCCTCCTGATTTCTCAAAAAATTAATCTCTTCATTTCATTCCCTCTCCGCCCGGACGGCGGAGAGGCGGCACTCACACGGATGGACGGAACCCGCGCGCCGGTACGATGGGCGTTCAAAACCCAAAGCACCGCGCTCCACTAAATAAAATTAATTTGCGATCGCTAAACGATTCTCGCGAAGGTTCGACCAGAACCAGGACAACATCGGATCCAGGTCGATGCTCTCCAGAACTTGCACGTCGCGCGACGTGAGGTCCAAAACTTTTTTGCCCGAGACCGAGCTGCCCGGGCCGACCATGACGAGTTTGTTTACTTCGTATTGATCGACCAAGTCGACGATCATGCGCTCGACTTCACGGACGTCCGTGTTCTGGCGCAAGTAATCGCCTTCGGGACCGCGGCAGAACACCGCGTACTCGACCAGCTGAACACCCGCGAGGATCGGCAAACCTAAAGCCGATGCCGGCGCGACCGGCGTACGCGGCTTCGCGCTGTTGGTCGCCAAGCTCTCGGTCACCATTTCGAGAAAAGTCACCTGACCCATCGCCACGCGCATCGGTGAATCGCCGTTAATGGCGCCGACGACGTACTCCGGCATCTTGTGATTGCGGAGGTAGCGGTCAAGTAAACCGACCTGCACCACCGCGGTTGCAAAACTTTTGAGCTTAATATGACTCAGGAAGACATCGTCTTCCGAACCGATGAAATTGGCCAAGTCGAGCGGCGTCGGCGAGACTTTGTCCCATATGCCTTGCGCTTCACGGATCCGCATCACCACTTCCGGGATACGAATCACGTTCGTTCGAATGTCTTGGAAATCTAGATTGCTCGCCCCATTGAAAACTAGTGCATCACGCATAGACCCTCCCCAGTGTCCGTGTGTTGCGGGCCGCCGTTGCGACCCTAGTTAAACCGGTGTTGTAAAGGCCCCTAACCTCAACATCACTTTACGTTTAACCTTAGTATTTCTTGAGAGACTTTCATCCCCCTACCCAAAGTGACACTAAAGCAAGGTGTATGCCTCTTTGAGAAAGCGTCGTGAATGCCTCTTAATTTCGGGCGCGGGAAAAGCTCGACGATTGTCCATGAAATCATTGCACTCGGTTGTAATTGACGACTTGGGCTAGCTGTTTGTTAAGCTAAAGTCGATGGGTCTCTTCAGTAACAGTCGAATCTTCTCGTCGCTACCGAAAGGTTCGAAAGGCCGACCGCCGTTCGAAGCTTTCTATATCTATATCTTAGCCTTGATGTGCGGCTACTTTATCGCCGACCTTGCCGTGCTAGGCATTCGTCCCGCGATGTTGCCGACGCAAGCGCCGCCCGTTCGCCCCTCGGCACCGCTCGCGTCGAACTTTGTTAGCGAAGCGAAGTACTCGAAGATCACCGACCGCAACATGTTCAACGCCGACGGAAAAATCCCGCCCGCACTCACCGCCGACGGCAGTGGCGGCGAAGGCGCGGTTGATTTGCCGCCCGTCGCTTCGCAGTTGCCGCTCAAATTGGAAGGCACGCTCGTTCATGCGAATCCGAAAAAGTCGGTCGCGTCTATTGCATCCAAAACAAAAAATGATGTGCAAGCGTTTATGGTCGACGGCGAAATTGAAAACATCGCGCGCGTCACCGCGATCGAACGCCGCAAAGTTATCTTTCGCAATTTGAACAACCAGCGTTTGGAGTTTATCGAAATTCCGAAAGACAATGCGGTCACGTTCGGCGTGAAAGAACCCGTCGCGGCCGGCCCGGGCATCGACAAGAAAGGTGAATTTGAATTCACCGTCGATCAGGCTTTAATCACCGCGCAAACTTCCGATCTCGGCGCGGTCTTACAACAAGCGCGCATGGTTCCGAACATCGTTCCCGGCACCGGTGGACAAGTCGCGGGTTTCCGCTTCGTTGCAATTCAGCCCGGCAGCGTGTATGAGAAACTCGGATTCAAGCCGATGGACGTTATTAAAAAAGTGAACAACGACGACGTGAACTCCCCGACCAAAGCGATGGAAATGTACAATGCTTTGAAAACGGAAGGTCGCATCACTCTCACGGTTGAGAGAAACGGCCGTGACGAAACGTTCATCTACAACGTCAATCGATAGATTGTTACTGCACATTAATTAGACTTCATTTGATTTAGCACTTTAGGCAGAGAACATTACGAATAGAATATTTAGCGACGATCCGGAAGATCGACGCTGTACCCAAGGAGGGGTAGGATGAACTGTAAACCCATCGTGACCGGACTTTTGTTCCTCACGCTTGCCACGCCGTCGGTGTGGGCTCAAGCTAAGGACAAGAAAAAAGCTCCGCAGCGCAGGCTCGCGCAAGAAGACGTGGGTTTCGATGAACCCGAGATGCTTCCCCCACCTCCCTCCGCTCCTACGCCGACGCCTCCGGCGGGTTCGCCCGGCGCGACCGGTAAAACTAAGGACGGCAAACCCGTTCAAGGTTTTGTTTCGAAAAAGACCGGGAAGTCTTTAGCGGAAGCCGGCGTCGAAGACATCACCAACGAAAACTTCCCCGACATGATCGAATCGTTCGATTACCCGAACGCGGACGTCGCCGATCTCGTGAAAGCGATCTCGGAACTAACGGGCAAAAACTTCGTCGTCGATCCGCAAGTGCGCGGTAAGATCACGATCATCGCGCCTTCGCGCTTAACGGTGGCCGAGGCGTACAAAGCCTTCTTGTCGGCCCTCGCAATTAACGGTCTCGCGATCGTGCCCGGCGACGGCTTCTACAAGATTAAACAAGCGCGCGCCGCCCAACGTGACAACATCGATACGTTCTCGGGTGCTTACTACCCGAACTCCGATCAGATGATCACGCGGATCATCAAGCTCAAGTACATCTCGGCCGACGAAGTGAACAAACAGCTTCGTATCCTGACTTCGAAAGACGGCGAACTCGTTCCCTACACGCCCACTAACTCTTTGATCGTTTCGGACTACGGCGCCAACATGGACCGCATCATGAAGATCTTGGAGCAACTCGACGTTCAAGGCTTCGAAGAGCAGATGGAAGTTATCCGCGTGCGCTTCGCGCGCTCGAAAGACATCGGCGACTTGGTCGATCAGATCATCAACAAAGGCGAAAAGAAAAATCAATTCGGTACGGGCGTGCCCCGCTTCCGTCCCGCCGGCGGACCTGAGTCCGGTGGCGGTACGGGCGCCGAAGTTTACTCCCTCGTCGTGCCCGACGAACGCACGAACTCGATCATCGTGGTCGGTAACAAGATGGGGATCGAAAAGATCCGCAAACTTGTGAGCCGCCTCGATTACCCGATGCGCCCCGACGAACAAGGTGGCTTCTTCGTGTACTCGCTTCGTCATGCCGAAGCCGAGCCCATCGCCAACATCTTGAACGGCATCGCTTCCGAATCTAAGAAAGCGCAAGATTCCGGCGGCGCGGCCGGCGGAAATCGACCGCCCGTCATCGGCCCCGGCGGCCAAGCGCAAGTCGGCCCCGCAGCGACCGCGATCTTCGGCGGCGACGTCAAGATCTCGGCCGACAAAACGACCAACAGCTTGATCATCGTCGCTTCCCGCCCCGATTACGAAACGCTCAAAAATCTTTTGGGCAAAATCGATATCGCGCGCGATCAAGTTTTCATCAAAGCGATCATTATGGAAATGAACGCGGGTAAAACCGATTCTTGGTCGGTCGATGCGTACAAGTTCGCGGCGAACACCAACGGCGTCGGTCGCTTCGGGTTCCGCGGTTCGCAAGAAGTTTCGTCCTTGATCAACCCGTCGGGTGACCGCGGCGCGATCTTAGGCTTCGGGAACGGCGGCATCACAGATATCAAGATCGGCGCGGAGACCTTCAAAGTTCCGTCTTTGATCGCTTTGGTGCGTCTGCTTACCACTCACGCTAACGGTCACATCTTGTCCACTCCGCAGATCATGGCGCTGGATAACGAAGAAGCGTTGATCGAAGTCGGAGCGAAAGTTCCCGTCGCTTTGAATGCCTCGACCGCAACCGCCGGTGTTGTCACTTCAAACGTTGAACGACAAAACGTAACGACCAAGTTGACGCTTACTCCTTACATCTCGCCCGATACGGACGAAGTGCAAATGAAGGTCGATCAAGAGGTCGCCGATATTTCGACGACGCAGCAAAGCTCGGCCGGTGAATTGGCTAAGAACGCGATCTCGACCGACACTCGTAAAATCAAGACGCAAATCATCGTGAATAGCGGCGACACCGCGGTGCTCGGTGGTTTGATGAAAGACGTGGATAAAGAAGACGTCACCAAGGTTCCGATCTTGGGTGATATCCCGATCCTCGGTTGGTTGTTCAAAGCGCAGACGAAGCAAAAGATTAAGAGCAATCTCGTGGTTTTCATCACCCCGAAAATCGTTCGTAATCCCGGCGACGGCGCGAAACTCGTCGACGACAAGATCAACGAGCGCATCGACTTCATCCAGAAGAACATGAGCGGTCGTGATCCCCACGGCAGCGCGATCGATAACCTGCCCCGCCTAGGTTCGGCGAAGTCGAAGAAAGAAAAAGACTCCGCCGCTCCCGCCCCCGAAGAGCCCGCGGTCGAATCGTTCTAGAGGTAGTCCCCACTCCTGGGAGTGGGGAGCGCCTCCGGACAGTGTAAAGGCCGCGGTCACGCGGCCTTTTGTTTTACAGCACGTGAGACGCGCGTGAGACTGTCTCATTCTGAGACAATGTCGTGAGCGCAATTTTGTTCGTCACCGCACAGCCGCTATACACAAATCTTGTTTCACTCTGGGGCGACGTCTCGTAAGTCTACGAAACGAGGTCTAAAATTTTTATGGCCGCCCCTTTGCTAAGTAGTAAGGCAGAACACTCCACCCGAACCTTAGGATTGAACATGAAAGCCGCCCTAGTCCTACTGTTAGCGATCTTCACGGCCCCGCTCGCCGGTGCTGAATCTATCGCTACGGGTGGTACTTTCGACGGCATCGCCCGCATCTTCACCTCTTGCGAAAACTGCAAGACGATGGAAAAGCTGCGTACCGAAGTGTTTGCTCCCGCCCACACCAACGCCCGCATGCACGACCGCGCGAAGAAGGCGGTAGGCAAAGTGATCGAAGACGCTCACCGTATTACGACCGTCGCCGAGAACGATAAAAAACAATTTCGCGGCGCCCACTACGCAAACGAAATCGAATCGTTCTTCATCCTCGCCGTCGACGCTATGCCCTACGCCGAAGATTTCGAATTGGCCGAAAACATTGCCTACATCAATAACGAACTCGGTAGCCGCTCGATCCTCGAAAAAGTCGTTAAGGAAATGCCCGCCGGTTGCCGCAAAGACTTCGTCGTAAAATCCATCGTTTACAAAGAATGCGAAATCGACAACGACAACGCGGCCGATGCCGCGCAGACCGCCGGCAAACCGGTTCCGAAGAAACTCGTCTGTAAGCCGCCGACCGATAACGTACAGAAGTGCGAAGCGAAAGCTATCGCCCGGGTGAAGTGATGAAACACCTCGCCCTTCTACTCATTATATATCTACCTTTGCAGGCATCAGCCGGAGCGTTCATGTTCGGCTCGGCTCCGAATGCAGCACCAGCGCCCGTGGCCGCTACGACACCCGTTCAGGCCGCAACGCCGAAAGCGGTTGGGACTTCGCAATTGAATTCGCCCTCACCTATCCGTAGAACGATGCCGGAGATCGCCGCCGCGTTGGCTTCGGCCGACAGCAAAACGGTCAAAGAAGATAAAAAAACCGAAGGCGGAATCTGCGTTGGTTGCGGGCCCACTACCGCTCCGAAGACCGGCCTGCAAAAGATTGATCCTTCGCACATCGCCGGCGCGACCCCGAAAGCGGTGGAAACGCGGGCTTCCAACTCAAACGGTAACGAATGTTTAAGAAAACTTATCCTCGCGTCGGCAAAGAACGTCGTTAAAAACATTTACGGCAATGCGCCCACGAGCGGTGGCTGGTGCGCAAAAGGCGTCGGTCGCAGCTTGATGAAAGCGGGCTACCAGTATCCCAGCGCCGAAGCCATCGGTTACCACACCGGCGGCCGTATGAAGCAAATGGGTTTCGAAAATATCATGCGCAAAGGCTTAGACGCCGAGAACGCACCCCCCGGCGCCATCTTGGTATTCCGCGGTCCTTTGACGAAGATGTCACGCGCTAACGGCGGCTTGCCCCAAGGCAAAACACGCATGCAATCACGCCGTTTACGCGGTGGACGCGGCGCCGGCACATGGGTCGGGCACGTTACGATCAAGAGCGATAAACCGGATGAATATCTGACCGACGCCTTGACCGAGGATCCCGCGGTTGCCAACCGGACCCTCGTCGCTATATATGTCCCGGTGACTTGTTCTGGTGTAACTTGTAAGGGTGCAGCCGCCCGGGCCTGCGTGGAGTAGAAGATGAATAAATTAACGATGTTTACCACAATCATGATCTTCTCTTCGCTGACGGGTACCGCCAACGCGAAAGCGGCGAAAGGCTCTTGCGCCCGCTGCCCCGAGGTTCAAAAGCTTGAAGGCGACTTCACCGCTTACGAATACGCAAAGAAAGAAGACCGCTCCGCCGGCCGCCAGAAGATGGTTAGCGTTTTGGCGCAACTCGAGCGTTTTCACACGGCAAAAGGACGCAATCCCACCCGCGGGGAAGAGTTTCGCGCCTTGGTGAAGTTGACCGCCGCGGCCGGCCCGTACGATCAGGGCAGCGAAGCGGCCGAAAGCCTCGCCTCGCTCATCGTTGATTCCGCCGAGCTCAAAGGCATCTTCAACGAAGTGGCCGGCTCAGTCTCCGATTCGTGCCGCCAGCAATTGCTGCGCACCACGGTTGACCAACGCCTTTGCCAAATTGAATTCGACGATCGCTCGGGCACGCTTAGCCAAGCCGAAGCTTGCATCCGCCGCCCCGTTTTTAATTACCGCGAATGCGTCGGCTTCAAAGTTAACGAATAAATTAAAGTTCGTTCATACGCGGCGGTTGAGGGCCCTAGTCCAACGGCTAGGCGTAATGCTTTCTTGTTCGGGAAAGCGGCTTCCTGTAGTCTTGAGACAGAATGGCATCACCGACATTTGAGAATCTGATCAAAAAAGGCACCAGCGTTAGCGAAGAGCAATTGCAATCGTTGCTTCGTTCTAGCGATCCGAAGGGCATCCCGCTCAGTGAGTTGCTCTCGAAAATGACCTTTAATACGCCCGAAGAAGCGCTTGCCGAACTTTGCCGGCACTTGCACGTCGATTACATCAAAGAAATTCCGGTGAACGATATCGCGGTCGACATGGTCCGCGGTATTCCGATCAACTACGCAAAGACGCAAGAAGTTTTGCCTTATAAAGAAGAGGCCGACCGCGTTTTGGTGCTTACGACCAATCCGCTCAATCACAAAGCACTCGAAGATTTGCGCGTGAAGTTCGGTAAAAAAATTCATCCCTTGGCTACGACCTCGAGCCGCATCCAAGACGCCATCAACCGCGTTTACGAAAAATCAACCGCGGCGCTCGAAGGGATGGAAGAGATCGACGGCGAAGAAGTGGATCTCGACGATCCCGTTATCGATTTGCTCGATTCAGGCGATGACGACGCGCCGGTTATTAAATTGGTAAACACGCTTTTGTTCCGCGCGGTGAAAGAGAAAGCTTCCGATATTCACGTTGAGCCTTACGAACGCGACATGGTCGTACGCTTCCGTATCGATGGCGTGTTATTTGATATTTTCAAACCGCCAAAGAAGCTACAAAACTCGATCACCTCGCGTATCAAGATCATGGGAAATTTGAACATCGCCGAAAAGCGCTTGCCGCAAGATGGTCGGATCCCGCTCAAGCTTGCCGGTAAAGACATCGACGTTCGTTTGAGCTCGGTTCCCACCGCGCACGGCGAACGCTTGGTTATGCGTCTGCAAGATAGATCCAACGTCGTCCTTGAGCTGCAACAGCTTGGTTTCTCGCCCGACTCGCTGATCAAGATCGACAACTTGATGGCGAAAACCTACGGCATCTTTTTGGTCACCGGCCCAACCGGTTCGGGTAAGTCGACGACGCTGTACGCCGCCATTTCAAAAATCAATAAGCCCGACATCAACATCATCACGGTTGAAGATCCGGTGGAGCAACGGATCCACGGCATCGGGCAGATCCAGGTTAACTCGAAGATCGGTTTAACTTTCGCGAGCGGTCTGCGCTCGATTCTGCGGCAAGATCCCGACGTCGTCATGATCGGGGAGATTCGCGATTTGGAAACCGCCGAGATCGCGATCAACGCTTCGCTGACCGGTCACTTAGTGGTCTCCACCATTCACACGAACGATTCGGCCGGCGCTTTTCCCCGTCTGATTGATATGGGTTGCGAACCGTTTTTGATCGCGACGTCGATCATGGGCGTGGGCGCTCAGCGCTTGGTGCGCTTACTCTGTCCCCACTGCAAAGAGCCGCACGAACCGACGGCGGTTGAACTGCGCTCGCTCGAGATCAGCCCCGAGATGGCTCGGTCCGCAACTTTCTTCAAGGCCGTGGGCTGCAACCACTGCAATCAAAAAGGTTACATCGGCCGAAGCGTTATCCAAGAGTTGATGCTGATCAACGACGATATCCGCTCGCTCATCATGAAACGCGCCGACGGTGCCACTATTAAGCGCGAAGCGATTAAATCCGGCATGACGACTTTCCGGGATCACGGGATCCAAAAAGTTTTAAGCGGCGTGACGACGATCGAAGAAGTCCTGACTTCCACCCAGATGGATGCGTAAGCGCCTATGCCGATTTTTGAATACCGCGGCTTAAATAAAAACGGCAAGTCGGTCCGCGGGACGCTCGACGCCGACAATCAGCGAAACGCCAAGTTAAAGCTTAAAAAAGACGGCATCTTTCTTACCGACATCAAAGATAAAGGCAAAGCCGCCGCCAGCAAAAAGGCGAAGGGCAAAAAGTCCGTTTCGCAAAGAGGCGTGAACGTTTCGGATTTGTCGATGATGACCCGTCAGCTCGCCACGTTGATTCGCGCGAACATTCCGCTCGTCGAAGCGCTCAATGCCGTGTCGGAGCAAGTCGAGAATCAATTCTTGGCCGAGGTCATGTCGGACATCAAAAATCAGGTGAACGAAGGCGGCACGTTCAACAAAGCGCTCACCAAATATCCTAAGGTGTTCGATAAGATTTACGTTTCGATGTGCGAAGCCGGGGAAATGACCGGTACGCTCGACTCTATCCTAATCCGCTTGGCTGAATTTAAAGAGAGTCAGAACGCGCTCGGCGCGAAAGTAAAGTCGGCGCTCCTCTACCCGATCATGATGCTCGGGTTTACCGGAATCTTGCTCGGCGTTTTGTTCGTTTACGTTATCCCGCAGATCGTTACGGTTTTTGAATCCAGCCCCGAGCTTACGCTGCCTTGGTACACGCTCATGGTCATCGGCATGAGTAACATCATGGTGAATTACTGGCACATCATGCTCGCCGGGCTCGTCGCGACGTTTCTGGTGTTTCGCAACTGGAAGAGTACGCCGACCGGCCGCGCCCAGTGGGACGCGATCACTTTGAAGTTGCCGATGTTCGGTAAACTGACCCGCATCGTCGCCGTCAGCCGTTTTACCCGCACGCTTTCGATTTTGCTTAACGGTGGCGTGCCCATGCTCGGGGCGATGACTATCGTCCGCAACGTCGTGGATAACGAAGTGATCGCGCAAGCCATCGACATCGGCCGCGAGAATATTTCGGAGGGGGAATCGATCGCCGGCCCTTTAAAAAAATCCGGCCAGTTTCCCCCGATCGTTATCCACATGATCAACATCGGCGAGAAAACGGGCGACCTCGAAAACATGCTGATGCAGGTTTCGGAAGCTTATGATTTTCAGGTTAAAACCGCGATCGATGGATTGACGTCCCTTCTCGAACCGCTGATGATCATCGTGATGGGTTGCGTTATCGGAATCATCGTTTTTGCAATCATGGTTCCTATGTTTCAATTGTCGAGCTTGGGCGGCTAAGTTAAAAGTAAGAGCGTAAAACGCTTAAGAGATTCATGGTCCGCAACGGGAGAACACAAAAATATGATTCGTAAAATAGCACTTCGTAATAATTTGATGAAAAACGAAAAGGGTATGACGCTTCTCGAGATCATGATCGTACTCGTGATCTTGGGCGGCTTGATCGCCATCTTGGCCACTCAGGTCCAAGGCCGTTTGAAAAAAGCCAAGATCCGTCAGGCGCAGATTCAAATCGCCGAGTACGGCAAGTCTTTGGATATGTACTTCACGGACTGCAACAACTACCCCTCGACCGAAGAAGGCTTGGGCGCGTTGGTTTCGGCGCCCTCGACTTGCTCGAACTGGGGTCCCGATCCCTACATCAAAAAAGTGAACAAAGACCCCTGGGGCGGCGATTTCCAATACGAATCGCAAGGCAATAACTACGTGCTCAAGAGCCTGGGTTCGGACCGCCGCGAAGCGGGAACCGGCGACGCGGCCGATATTTCGTCGGAACAGTAAGACTTGATTAAGATCAGGTGAAAAGATCTTCAGAAGGCCGGGCGACCGGCCTTTTGCTATTGCGCGTACTCTTCAAAAAAACCTAGACCTCATCACGTGAGGATCGAAGCGTTTGTTAGTTAACTAAATAATGCTAAGATTTCTGCGAGTGAACACACAAAAAGCATACGGTTTTACCCTGATTGAATTGATGGTCGTTACGGCCATCATCGGCGGCATGATCGCCATCGCGATGCCTTACATGAGCAACCGCAACGCCGCGACGAAATCCTTTTTGCGTAAGATGACCATCGCCTCGCGTGAACTCCACACCAAAGCCAAACTTCAGGGCGTGACCTACCGCCTAGTGATCGAAATGCCGCCGGTCACCGACGTGAATCGCCCGCCCGAACAAAAGATGTGGATCGAACGCGGCAACTCGCAAGTCGTCTTAAGCGAAAAAGAGGAAGAGAACGAGCGCGAACGTCTGGAAGAAACAGACGAAAAGCTTCGTAAAGATCCGAAGGGTTTCGAAGTCGACGCCGTCTTCTCGAAAAAGTTGCCCGAACTGCCGCCGGGCTTGCGTTTCGAGAAAGTGGAAATCACCCGCCTGAAATCTCCCGTCACCGAGGGCAAAGCTTTCATCCACTACCTTTCGCAAGGTTTAGTCGATGAAGCGGCCATTCACATTAAGGGCGAAAAGAACCAGGCGTGGACGATCGCCATCCACCCGCTCACCGGCAAGGCCGAGTTGATTTCGAAGTCGACCGCGCTGAAAGAGATTAAGTCGCAATGAGGTCGCAGCGGGGTTTCACCGGTCAGAAGGGTTTCACCCTCATCGAAGTGCTCGTCGCGCTGATGATCATCGCCGCGGCGATCATGGCTTCGGCGAGCTTGTGGTCGGGTAATTTTACGACGATGCGCAAGTCGGCGCTGAACTACGACGTGGCCACCATCCTCGAACGCAAGATGGTTGAGATCGAAGCCAAATATAAAGAGAAACCGCTCGCCGAGGTGCCCGAAGAAGAGAGCGGCGATTTCGGCAGCGACTTCCCGCAGTTTCGCTGGAAAATGAAAAGCCGCGAGATGGAGTTCCCTGACCTTACGCCGATCATCATGGGCCAGAGCGAAGAGCCGAACGAGATGCTGATCTCGATGATCAAACAAATGACCGAGTACTTGAACAAAGCAATCAAGGAAGTTCAGGTCACCGTTTTCGTAAAGCGCGGCAAACGCGAAATGGAATTCTCGGCCACGCAATACTTCGTGGATTACACTAAAGAATTCGGCGGGGGCGCCCCAACAAAATGATTCGCAAAAGGCCTATCCTGAAAAACAACGGCTTCACCCTTCTCGAAGTGATCATCGCGATGATGATCATGGCGTTCTTGTCGTTGTTTACGGTCGAGGCGATTCAAAAAGCGCTTAAGACCAAAGCGAAAGTGCAAAAGGAAATCGATAAGAACTCTTCGCTCCGCGACGCCCTCCGCATCATGGAACGCGACATCAACATGGCTTTCAATTACCGCGATCCGAGCATCGAATTGTACAATAAGGCGCAAGCCGCGAATAGTAAGGCCAGCGCGGTGACGCCCGTTAAGGGTAAACCCGCGGAGTTCGCGAACGAGACCGACGATCAATTCAAAGAACGCCTGAGAATCTTTAACGAAACCCCTAAAACCGCTAATCCCTCGAAGCAAAAAGAAGAAAAGATCGCGACCCAGTTCATCGGCGAACCGGAGGAGTTGAATTTTACAACTCTATCGAATATCCGCGTGAGCGAAGACCAAAAAATCTCGTCGCAGGCCGAGATCGGCTATAAGCTGAAATCCTGCCGCCGTCGCTCGACCCAGGAACAATCCTCGAAGTGCTTGTGGCGCCGGGTTTCGAACTTTATCCACGAAGACATCACCAAAGCCGGCGAAGAAACCGTTTTGCTCGAGAACGTGACCGAATTTAAACTCCGCTACTTAGGCCCCGGCAAAGACGACGCTTGGCTGGACACCTGGATCACGTCGGACAAAGGCGGTGATGATGTTACGAAAAATAAATTTCCTTACGCCGTCGAGATCACCATGGCGATTAAGGAAACCGGTAGCGATGCAAAAGACAAAGTTTTGCGCATGACCGCGGTCGCGGCGATCCGCAACCCGAACAACAAAAAAGAAGAACCCAAACCAGGAGATATAGGCATTGGCACTTCCTAGTCTCCGAAAACCACTTCAATCCCAGAGTGGCGTAGCGCTCATGATCGCGTTGTTCGCGATGATGCTGCTAACCTTTATCGCGATCGAAGTGAGCTACGACACGACGGTCGATTACGTCGTGGCTTCCCAACAGGTGAACCGCATCAAAGCGCACTACGCGGCCAAATCGGGCATCGATATCTCGCTGCTGCGAATTATGCTCTATAAACAAGCGTTGGCTTCGTTCGGTTCCCAAATTCCGGATAAGTCGCTGCTCGACCCGATCTGGAGTTTCCCTTTCATGTGGCCGCCCGTCGGATTAACCAAGGTGAACGAAGTCGACAAGAGCATGATTAAGGATGTCGTTAAAGAATCTTTAATGACCTCGCAGTACGCAACGCAGATTTCGCCCGAAGGGGGCCGGCTCGACATCAACGATCTCGGGTCACCGTCGAAGGCGCGTAAGAAGGCGATGATCGACCAGCTCGTCAAAGTCTTCAAGAGCGAGGTCGAACACAACGAAGACTTCGCCGACAAGTATTCGGGTTACCGCTTCGAAGAATTGGTCAATAATATCGCCGACTACGTCGACGAAGATAAAGAAAGTCTCAACGGCGGCGATGAAAGTTCACCTTACCGCGACATCGACGATAAAGAGATCGAGATGCCGCCGAACCGTTCGTTCCGCACCGCCGATGAACTCAACATGGTCGGCGGCATGAACGAAGACTTCTATAAACTACTGGCGCCCAAGATTACGGTCTTCGGAACCAAGGGCGTGAACATCAATTTTGCGGATAAACAAACGCTCATGTCGCTGGACCCCAGCATGACCGAAGAAGCCGTGGGTAAAGTCATCGAGCGCCGTACGAATCCGAAACTGGGCGGGCCGTTTAAAAACGATAAAGACTTCTTCGGTTTCGTCCAAGGTTACGGCGTCAATTACCGCGCGATCGAAGAGTCCAAAGTTCCGCTGCTCTACGACGTGGAATTCAACTTCCGCGTGGTTTCTACGGGGCTTGCGGCAAACGTGAAGCGTGAAATTACCGTCATAACTTACGACTTCGCGAATTTGACCACCCGCTTCGGCAAGATCCTTAAACAACAGGAATGCGAAAACCCGAAGCCGGGTGACCCTCCCTGCCCACAAGGTCCCGACACCTCGGGCGATAGTCCAGAGTCCAAAATTGAAGGAACCAAGGGGCGACCTTCTGTAGTGTATTACGAAGAAAACTGATAGCCTTAGGTCACAATGATCAGCGTAGGCATAGACATCGGCAGTTACAGCATCAAGGTTGCGGAAGTCGAATCGACTTCAAAGTCGTACGTGGTTCGCCGCGTGATGGAATTTCCGCTTTCCCTCGACCTCACTAAAGACAAAAAGATCGAGATCATCGATACGCTCCGGACCTTGTTCGGGCAGTACGATCTTGAGCAAACGCAGTTTGTTTTTTCGCTGGCGATGAAGCACGTGTCGGCCCGCCTGCTGCAACTTCCCTTTCGTGAGCGTTTTAAAGTTCAGCGCGCGATCATCTCGCAACTTGAAGACGAATTGCCCTTTAGCCAAGAAGACGCCATCTTCGACGCGAAGATCGTGCGCTTCGCGGGCAAAGGTGCCGAAATCCTAGCGATGGCCGCCCCGATCGAGCGCGTGCGCGACGTCGTCGACCTCGCGCGGGACTGCGGCGTTGAACCTTTATTGATTTCGACCGAAGCCAACGGCGTAAACAATTTGTTCGAGCGTTGGGCCGACGCCCCGCCCGAAGGTTTAGCGCCCGAGCAGGAAATCCCGAGTGCGCGCCAGGCCGAGCTTGTTCTCAACATCGGTCACTTGAGCAGCGAAGTCCTCGTCTACGCCGACGGCATCCTGCACGCCATGCGCAACATCGATTGGGGCGCCAAGAACATGGCCGACGCCATCGGTGTTAAATACAATTTAAATCACCTGCAAGCGATGCGCGAGTTACAAGGCAAAGGTTTTGTCATGATCGACAAAACCGGCGGCACCAAAGATCAAGTGGTCTTCTCGCAAACGATCGAAGCCGCGCTCGCTCAATTCACCGGCGAATTGCGTTTGGTTATGCTCGAATTGCAAAGCGAAATGAATCTACAGTGGTCAAAGGGCATGTTGCTCGGCGGCGGCTCGCAGCTCAAAAACTTTGGCGCCTACCTCACGCAAACTTTCGAGATCCCGTTCAATCGATTCAAACAATTTGAAGTGCACCCGGCCGTTACCGCCGAGGCCAGCCCGAACCTCGAATTAGTTTCGGTCGCCGCCGTGGGCTTAGCGCTCGAGGGTTTACGCCGCCCGCGCAATCCCGCCACCAATTTCCGTAAAGGTATCTTTGCGCAGCAAAGCCAATTCCTTGAGGTCATGTGGGAAAAGTGGGGCTACGCCGCCCAGCTCGCCGGCATCGCTTTCGTGGTCATGATTACTTACGGCATTATTCGCGAAGGTTTGGCAACTTCCCTGCTCGACGAATCTGATAAGGTGATGCGCGCCCAGGCCGAGTCGATCGCGGGCATCAAGAGCAAACAGGCGAACCCTTCCCGCATCAATAAATTTATCTCGAATCAAGAAAAGCTCGAGCGCAGCCGCAAGTCGGCCGAGAAAGTCGTTCGTTTAAATTCCGCGATGGATATTTTAAACCGCATCAATGCCTCACTGCCCGCCAGCCCCGCCGCGAACCTCGAGATCAAACGCGTTTCGATTTCGAACGACACGGCCGAAGTGCAAGGCTACACCGACGACGAAAATCAGCACACGGTCGTCAAACGCGCTTTGCAAAAAGCCGCCAGCGACGGAAAGATCGATCAGGCCCAAATGATGATCCGGCCTCCCGCCGGTAAAGTCGGTTTCGCTTACCGCTTTCGCGTCGATCGCTACACGGGGGGCTAAATGGCGTTCGAGAATTTAAAAGATCAACTTAAAGAACAATGGGGCGAACTCTCCGGTAAAATTCAGGAGAGCACGGCTTACAATAATCTGCGCGAGAGATACGAGAGCCTGACCCCCACCGCGCAACGTGGGATCCTGATCGGCGCGAGCGTCTTGGCGGTTTTGTGCCTGCTTTATTTTCCCTACGGTTATTACAGCGCTTCGCAAGACACGATGGCGCAGTTCGAAGAGAACCGCGCATTGATCAAAGGTCTACTGCGCGCTTCTCGTTCGGCCAAAACACCTTCGCCCCTGCCGCCGCCGATGGACAACGGTTCGCTACGTGGACGCGTGGATGCGGTCATGCGCACGAATCGTCTGCTCCCCGAACAAATCGGGGAGATGTCTGACATCCCCGCCGGCGCGATGAAGGACATCCCCGCTTCGGTCATTCAGACCGGCGTGGCCGTACAAATTAAAAAGATCAACGTGAAGCAGATGACAGCTCTTTCGGCGCAGTTTCAAAACATGGGCTCGGGCACCAAACTCATGGGCCTCGACATCGTGCAAAGCACGGGACAAACGCATTACTATGACATGATCGTAAAGATCGTGAACTTCGGCCTCCCGCAAGTGGCCGATAGCGGCCCCGAAGAACCGGCCGCCAAGGGCGGTAAGCGCGCGATCCGGCCTTCGCAAGACGAGGATCTCTAATCATGGCTTACGTGAACGCATTTTTCGGCTGGATGTGGCGCAAAAAAGGTTTCTTCGCGCTGGTGCTCGCCTCGGCGGTTTTGTTTCTCGTTTTGATCTTCCCGTTCGGGGATTTGTCCGACGCCGTGACGAGCGTGATCGCGCGCAATTCAAACAACGCGGTTTACCTGCAATTCGACGATTTGGATTTAAGCGTTATCCCCGCGCCGGCGGTGGCCGCGACGGGCGTCAGCGCCGATCTGCTCACGCTGCCGACGCTTACGATTCAGTATCTGAAACTTCGCCCGGCCTATCTCTCAATGTTGTTTAGTCCGCTTAAGCTATTCAAGGCCGCGCGCGGCGATATGGAGTCGGCGATGTACGCCGGTGTCTTAGCCCTCGCGCACGTGCGCGCCGACGGAATTTTAGGCGGCGACGTTAATCTCGATCTCTCACCCGAAAAAGCCGAGCAAGGTGCGCTTACGACCCGCGCCGATATCGAAGTGGATGAGTTGGATTTGAATCGTTTGCAGGAATGGTCGGCCCTGCCCGTCAAACTTCAAGGCAAGCTGAGCGCCGACGTCGGCCTAAAAGTGAACACCTCGATGCAAGAGCAGCCCGAAGGTGAGTTCACCCTGAAGGTCGCCAAATTCGTGCTGCCCTCGGGCCCGGTGAATACGATGGCCGGCCCGATCAATTTACCTACCGTGTCGATGGCCAACGTCCTTTTCCGTGGACGACTCGTCGGCGGACGACTTTTGCTCGAAGAGGGCACGTTCGGACAAAAGGGTGAGCCCGTGCACGGGCGCATCAAAGGCGAAATGGCGGTGCGCTTCATTCCGGCCGGGAACGGACAAGTGACTCCGGCTATCGGAAATTACAACCTGACCGCCGATTTGAACATGACCACGATGTTCGAAAAAGAATTAGGTTTCGCGTTCTTACTGGATAATTACAAAACGCCCGGCCAGGGCGGAAACCGCTACCTGATGCGGATTCAAGGCACCGATTTCTACAACCCGCCGGCCATAACGCGGGTGAGCAACTTTTAAGCATCCGCAGTCCTTGACTACCCTATTCGGCATCAACGAATGTTGTCGGAAACCAAGAATCCCGCCCGGTGTGGGTGGGGAACCGTAAAGGGGATAATATGTCAGGCGTAAATAAAGTCATCGTCATCGGCCGCATGGGCGCAGATCCGGAAGTTAAGACCGTCACGGGTGGCAACACCGTCGCGCGTCTCTCCGTCGCGACCTCCGAAAATTGGAAAGACCGCGAAGGTCAAAAACAAGAACGCACCGAATGGCACCGCGTTGTCGTCTGGGGAAAATTGGCCGAACTTTGCGGTAAATACTTAAGCAAAGGCCGCCAAGTTTACCTCGAAGGCCGCTTGCAAACCCGCTCGTGGGAAGATCAACAAGGTCAAAAGAAATACACGACCGAAATCGTGGCCAATACCGTTCAGTTCTTGGGCGGCGGCAAAGAATCTTCGCAAGACCGTGGTAATGATCAAGAGTTCGGCGCGCAGGATTTCGGTCCCGAACCCGCGTTCGACAACTCGGATGAAATCCCGTTCTAAGTCTCTTTTTAGAGAGCTTTAAATAAAATTTATGGACAGTCGCAAAAGCCTCCGGGTAGCCTATCTAATAGGTTCAACGGAGGCTTCTTTGCGTTTTGGATTTGTGAATAAAACTTTGCTGCTGACCATGTCCCTCGTTTGCGGCGCTTGCTCACTTTATCAATCCGACGGACGCAAGTTCTTAGAGAAACAGGCTTTGCAATATTCGCGTAGCGCTTCGGTCAACAGCCAAGGCTGCGGTAGCGAGATGATGGGCGAAGACTGGCTAAAGACCTCCGAAACCGACAACGCCGACGTTTACAGCAACGACTCGATCGACTTCACCCTACGTGTCGTACCGCGTATGACTCAAGGGAGCTTTCACTGCACCTACCAATTTGCGTCGGTCCAGGAAATGATCGAACGAACCGAATCGGCGATCGACCTCACCCTCGAACAGATAGCCCTTGGCCTAGTTCCCTAAAAACGTAGGTTTGCATTCCCTCCTATATCTCCTAAAATAAAATGACCGAGCTCGATTAGGAGTCCACCGATGTTCCGCAACTTTGTGTGTCTTTGTTTGTTCACATTTCTCTCAGCCCCGGCTTTCGCCGCGACCGTCACCAAAGTGAAGGGTAAGTCCGCGTTAATCGACCTGCAGGGCGAGGCGGCCTCCCCCGGCGATTCTTTCTACGCGCTAGGCTCGGGCGGTAAACGCACGGGTTTAATCAAGGTTGCGAAAGTGAAGGGCGAGAAAGCCATCGGCAAAATCGTAAAGGGATCGGTCGGCGCCGGCATGAAGCTCGAGCTCGCACCTTCGAAAAATGCGTCGGGCGGCGGTGGCGGCGGCTCGAACAAGCGTGCAACGACCGAAACCAAATCCGACGGACGTTCGTATTGGGGCGCTATGTTCGGTTACGGACGCGACTCAATGGACGTGAACGTTAATGATTCGGTCACCGGCGCGTTTAAAGAAAAAGCGGCTTTGAGCGGCAGCGGCTTTAGCGCGAAAGGCCTTTTTGATTACGAAGTCTTCTCGCAGGTTTGGTTTCGCGGTACGGCCGGTCTTGAAATGTTTAAAGTCGCCGGCCCCGCAAAATGCGGGAACTTAAACGGCGAAGCCTGTACGGCCGACATCAATTACATCAGCATGGATTTCGTAGCCCGTTACGTGTTCACGACGACTAGCTTCCGCCCTTGGTTAGGTTTCGGCGTCGGTCTTCTTTTTCCGATGAGCAAGTCGGCGACCGCGTTGCAAGCGCAGTCGATCAGCACCACCAACGTGATCATGATTCCCGCGGGCGTGGATTGGTTTATCTCGCCCAATCTGTATATCCCGATCAGCGTCGAATACGGCATGTTGCCGAAGTCCGATGAAGTTGAGGCGAGCTGGATCGCCTTCCGCGTCGGCTTCGCGGTCCCGTTCTAATTTTTTAGATCTATTTGATCTTCGGCGGCGGCATCAGAATGCGAACGTCGTTGTTGTCCGACCAACTCTTCAACGTTTGCATATTCGCTTTTAAATTATCCGTTCCCGGCGTGTTGGACGAATCGTAAGTCCTGACTTCGCCGTTCTGGGTCCACGCCAGACCTTGCGGACCACTCCCCGCTTGATGAACATTGCCTTCGATGGTTTCGGCGCCTTGCATGCCGGAATTATTGCCGGAGTTCGCGCTCTGAGCGGTGTAACCGGTGTTGCTCGAAATACCGCGGTCGGCTTGGGCGATCACTTGATTCACTTTTGCGAAGCAATTTTCTTTTTCATCACGGGCCTGCTGGCGCGCCTGCGGTGACTCGTTGACCGCGTTGCACTTATCGCTGCATTTGCGGCGCTCGGCTTCGCAGAAGTTCTTCACGGCACCCCAGCGTTGAACGTTGGCGCTCGCCGCCTGGTTCATGGCTTCGGCCCCGCCGCGCATATTTACGCCCGCTTGGGCGATCATTTGTTGGCTGGAGGCTTCGTCGGCCGCGTAAGTGCTTTCGCCGGTTTGTTTGCAGTTCTCAACGCTTTCGCGCACAGTTTGTTTGCAAGACTGCAAATCGGCGAACGCATGCGATCCGAATAGAGCAACGGCCACGATCATAAGATGTTTCATTGAACCCCCAGTTCTGATTATAGATTATCGCGGGGGGCCGGTGATTAGACCTGACAAATAAATCGGGATTATGTCTCGGGCTGAGACGAGTTTAGCCGCCCGAGGGCTTAGGTTCCGCGCCGCGCGCAACCGAGATATCCCATATTCAGACCGCCGCCGATCTTAAATGAGAAATCTTTCGGCACACGCCGGGTGAGCAACAATCGGAAGAACGCTTTCGTCCAGATGCGCGGGTGCAGTCCTTCCATGCGTTCGATCTTCACGTTCATGTCTTTGAGCCAAACCGTCAGCACCTTCGGATCGATAAACAAATTCCAATCGTGAATATGATCTTGCGAGTCCTTGATGAACCAATCCAAACCTTTGGCGGCAAACAACCAAGACATGAAGGTGCGATTGAACGTGTGGAACAACAGCGTCCCGCCCGGTTTTAGCACGCGAACCGCTTCTTTCAACGCTTGTCTGGGATCAAAGATGTGCTCGAGCACGTCGATGATACAGACGACATCGAACTCTTTATCGGCAAACGGCAACTTTTCGGCCGAGCCGACCACCCACGAAATTTCTTTTTTCAAATCACGTTTACGACCCACGTTGAGCACGCCGTCGTCGACGTCGAGGCCCGTGCAGGTCCATCCCTCACGCGCGAGATCGAAGGTCAACAATCCGCCACCGCAGCCGATATCCAGCAGCTTCACCGGTTGGCCGGCAAAACGCTCGCGGATCCGTTCGATGATCCAAGGGTTCGTCGTTTTTTTCTCTAGCCGCAAGAGCGCTACGGCATCGCCTTCGGCGGTGTACCACTTGTCGCCGAGCTCTTTATAAAATTCATTGTCGATCACGGCGCCACACATTCCAGTATAAAGATTGATAAAGAAAAAAGAAGAACGTCATCAGCAATGTGAACGGCAGCACGAAACTGACCGCCGGGTCACGCGACCACCACAGATACCCCGTCCAGATCAGCACCACGGGATGCAGAATAAAAAGCAAAGAATGAAGCCAATTTTCGAATCCTGAACAAAGCGCCTGGTGCTGCCACTCGTCTTTCGAAATCAGCAGACAACTGAATATGCTTAAAGACACAAACGCGATGAGCGCGGTCTGCGACGGCGGAACGAAGTAAAGCAGCGCGAAGCACGCTCCGAACGAAAGCGTATCGAGCGGGTGACCCAGCCGTTCCCATCGCTTGAGCGGGCGTTTGTGATGACAGTAGAATTCGTCTACGGCCATGAACAAACCCTGCAGCATGAACGGCGCCAGTTCTTTCATGAGATTTTAGAATTCCCGCACAAGGGTACCGGTTTCTTTTTTATGCGTGGGTGATCCGAGTCACTCCGATAACACCCTTGAGCTTGCTGAGATCGCTCATCACGAGCGAGAGTTGCTGGGTGTTGCGCACGTTAACGTCAAACGTACAGATCGCTTTAAGATCTTTAGTCGTTCGGGCCTGCGCATTCAAGATGTTGATTCCGTGGGTCGAGAATACCTCGCCCATTTTTTGTAAAAGCCCCGCGGTGTCGTGGCTAACGACACGTACCGTGACCGTGCGGCCCGCTTCCGGCGAAGTCGAACCGCTCCAATCCACGCCCATGCGGCGGTCTTGATCTAATTCGAAAGCCTTCGGGCAATCGGCGCGGTGAATAACGATACCGCGGCCGAGCGTGATGAAACCTAAAATGGGATCGCCGGGAATAGGATTACAGCACTTCGCGAAGCGCACCAGCACGTCATCGAGCCCGTCTACGCGAATGAGCGAAGCCGATTGCTTCTTACGCCCGATTGCCGCTTGGAAAGCTTTCTTGAGGAAGCTGGGCTCTTCCTTCGGCGTGTCGCCGGCCGCGGGCACGTTGATGTTCAAACCCGTCACGACTTGCGCGGGCGTGAGCGTGCCGTAACCGATCTTAACCATCAGGTCATCGGGCGTGGCGCAGCCGTGATCGCGCGAGTACTTCACGAACTCAGGCTTTTCGAGCGCGCGCTGCATGCTGAAGCCGATTTTGCGCAAATGCTTTTCGAGCATATCGCGGCCGAGCTCCATCGCACGTATGCGTTGCTCAACTTTAATGTACTGGCGAATTTTCGATTTGGCTTTAGTCGTTACGCAGGACTTGAGCCAGTCCTTCGAAGGCGCTTGCGTTTTCGAGGTGATGACCTCGACCGTATCCCCGTTTTGCAGCTTGTGTTTGAGGGTCACCATCTTGCCGTTCACGCGCGCGGCGACGATACGCGAACCGACGTCGGTATGCACGGCGAACGCGAAATCGATCGGCGTGGCACCGTCGGGCAAGTTCTTAACGTCGCCCTTGGGCGTAAAGATGTAGATCTCGCTGTCGAACAAGTCGGTCTTGAAATTTTCTAAGAATTCGTCGGCGTCGGTGTTTTGCTGATGTTCTTTGACGAGTTCGCGTAAGCCGTTGAACTTCTGAAGCGTGTCGAAGTCGACTTCGCCGTCTTTACCTTCTTTGTACTGCCAATGCGCCGCGATCCCACGCTCGGCGACCGAGTTCATGTCGAAGGTACGGATCTGGATCTCGATACGCTCGGCGCCCGGGCCCATGACCGTCGTGTGAAGCGACTGGTAGTTGTTGTTCTTGGGCATGGCGATGAAATCTTTGAAGCGACCCGGAATCGGTTTCCAGAGCGAGTGCACAAGCCCGAGCACTTCGTAGCACTCGGCGATCGAGGGTACGTTCACGCGGAATGCCAGCACGTCGTAGACCTGTTCGTAATCGATATTACGCGCCTGCATTTTTTTATAGATCGACCAAAGATGTTTCGGGCGACCGTTCACTTCGTACTTAAACTTCGTGCGTTTATCGATCTCGCCGGCCAATACTTTTTTGACGTCGTCGATGTATTTCTCGCGCTCACGTTTTTTGTGCGCCACTTTTTGCGCGAGCGAATAATACGGTTCGGGGTAAGCGTATCGAAACGAAAGATCTTCGAGTTCAACTTTGATCGAGTTAATCCCCAAGCGGCTGGCCAAAGGCGCGTAGATGTCGAGCGTCTCGGCGGCGATGCGGGCCTGCTTGTCGGGCGACATGTGATTAAGCGTGCGCATGTTGTGTAAGCGGTCGGCCAATTTGACCAAAACCACCCGCACGTCTTTGCCCATGGCGACGATCATCTTGCGGATGTTCTCGCCCTGTTTTTCGTGCGTGTTGCGAAATTTCATCAGCGAAATTTTCGTAACCCCGTCGACCATTTTCGAAACGGTGCCGCCGAAGTTTTTTTCGATTTCAACGAGGGTCGCCGACGTGTCCTCGACCGTGTCGTGCAGCAAGCCCGTCGCGATCGTGGCGAGGTCCAAACGGAGTTCGGCCAAGATCGCCGCCACCCCTAACGGATGAATAATGTACGGATCGCCACTGCGCCGGATTTGGCCGGAGTGAGCTTTTTCGGAATAATCGTAAGCACGTTTGATAAAGCCGAGATCGGCATTGGGAGAGTACGAGCGAATGAGTTCGAGCAGATCCTCGATGGTCTGAGGTCCTGCCTCGTTCATGCCTTCTTTGGCCTCAGCCTCGCTCATTTGTAAAAACCTAATCCGTTTGCGCCCGCGCTCATAGTATTACACACGGAAGAAATCGGGAAAAACTCGAGTCTTTCGGGGGGTTTTCACCAGAAAACCCGCCCGCAATTTGGACGACTACCTTGAAAGATCGCGCTGGACCTGTTCGTCGGGGCTCATGCCTTCGGGATCGGTCGTGTCGAAGTAAACGGAGCCGGCAGCAACTTCGCGAAGAGAATTAACGACGTGCTTGTTGTTGCGGCCGGGAGCGGTGCAGGTATCGCCCTTCATCAACTGTTTCGTGCGCTTAGCGACCAACAGGACGAGCGCGAAACGGTTGTGAACTTTATCAAGACAGTCTTCGACGGTAATGCGGGCCACTCAGGAACTCCTCGTGTTAACTACTTAAACTGAATCTCGCACCTTATTGATTTTCCAAAATATTTTCAATGATTTTCCGTATTTCGGCGTAGGCAGAGTCAAAATCGTCGTTTACGATCACGTGTTTGAAGTCCTGGCACTGCGCCATTTCCTTCTGGGCGCTTTCTAAACGCTTGGCGAGATCGGCTTCGGAGGTGACACCCCTCTTCAAAAATCTCTGACGCAAGGCATCCATCGAAGGAGGCATGAGGAAGATGGTCACGGCCCCCGGGTATTCGTCCATCATCTTTTTTGCGCCCTGAACATCGATGTCCATGATGCAGACCTTGCCTTCGGTGTTCGCGCTCTCGACCTGATCACGGGGAGTCCCGTACATGCGGCCGTGCACGATGGCCCACTCGAGGAAGCGATTCTCACCAACTTGTTTTTTAAATTCTTCTTCGCTGACGAAGTGGTAGGGATTGCCTTCACTCTCGCCGGCGCGCATGGGCCTGGTGGTGTAAGTGATGATGTCGCAGAGTCTTGGGTAATCGCGCAAGAGGTGTTCGAGCACGCTCGACTTACCGACCGCCGTCGGCCCGATCACGATGAGCATCTTGATGTGTTCGTTACCGGCGGTTTTACTCAATGTTCTGCACCTGTTCGCGGAATTTTTCGATGATGGACTTCGCGTCGACGACGACTTGGGTTAACGAAGCGAGCTGCGACTTCGAACCGATGGTGTTCACTTCTCTAAGCAGTTCTTGGCAGTAAAAATCCAACTTTTTGCCCCTGGCGCTTCCATCTTGGATCAGACCGCGGCAGGCTTTCACGTGCTCACCTAAACGGACGACCTCTTCGTGTACATCCATCTTGTCGATCATTAGCGCCGTTTCCAAGGCCAGGCGTGAAGCATCAAGCTCGTCGGTCGACATCGTCGCCAGCCTGGACTTCAATCGGGCTTCGGCGAGCTTCATCGCCTCACCGCGCCAGCCGTCGACCTCTTTCATTTTTTGTTCGAGATTTTTGAGTTGGTTGAGCAATTCTTTTTTAAGAACGCTGCCCTCTTTCTCGCGCAGGGCTTCGCATTTCTCGCGCGCTTTTTTGAGCTGCGCTTCGACCATTTTTAATTCACCCGGCATGAGGCTTAGACGATCTTGGTGCTCGATGACGTAGGGCATTTGTAATATATCGCGCAATGAAACGTCGTTGACGAGGTCGAGCGATTTGGCGAGCCCTTTTAAAGTCTTCGCCCAGTGCGCGGCGTTTTGCGCTTTGATGTTTACCGTTTGTAGCCGGGCTTCCATCGCCGGCCGGCGGTGAACATAAATGTCGACCGTACCGCGGCTCCAGCCTTGGAAGATTTTGCGAAAATCATTTTCGTACGGCGCGTATTCTTTAGGGAGGTGGAATCGTGTCTCAAGAAAACGGCCATTGACCGATTTCACGTGAACTTCAATTTCCATTTTCGAGTTCTTAATTTGACTCGCGCCGTATCCCGTCATGCTGTTCATAGGCGCGACCATAGGTCGGCTTTCAGTTTCCCGCAAGAAAGTTTTGGACCAAAAACTTCGCCTGACCGAGGGGATTTTGCGTATCGAGCCAATGAATTTCTTGGTCGCGCCTAAACCAGGTTCGCTGCTTCTTTGAGAGCTGCATCGTCTTTTCAACGATAAGCTTTTGCAAATCCTGGACGGTAATCTCACCCGCGATGAATTTTAAACATTCATTGTAGCCCACGCTGCGCAGCGCGGGCCAATCCCCGAAGCCTTCGTCGAGCAAGGTTTGAACTTCGTCAATCAGCCCGTCATCGAGCATCCGCGAAGCCCGTTCCGTGACCCGTGGTAATAGAAATTCGCGGTCCGGCGCTAAGCCCAGCTTCAGCAGCGGGTAAGGAAAGGGAATCGGTTTAAAATCTTTCTTGAGATCACTCACCTTTTTCCCACTATCTTCGATAATAATGAGCGCGCGTGTGATTCGGTAGGCGTCGTTCGGACTAATACCTGCCGCGTATTCGGGATCTGCTTTTTCAAGCCTTGCGTAGAGCGCCTGCGCAGACTCATTCGCCGCGAACTCGCGGATCTTGCGCTCGGCCTCGGGCTTCGGCTTCGGCACGTCGAACATGCCCTTTTCCAACGCTTGAATATAAAAACCGCTGCCGCCCACGCCGAAGACGGGCCGCTTCGGGAGAGCCTCGCCGAGCTTTTCGAGCGCGAAGGTTCTAAAGTCGCCCGCGGTCAAAACCTCGCCGGCATTCACAACGTCGAATAGATAATGCGGTACGAGCGCGCGCTCCGACGGTGGTGGCTTCGCGGTGCCGATGTCGAGGCGTTTGTAAGTTTGTAAGGAATCGCAATTCAAAACCGCGCCGCCGAAGACTTGCGCCAACTCTAAACCAAGCGCGGATTTACCCGAGGCCGTGGGCCCCACGATCAAAACAAACGGGTTCACACGATCCGGCCGAACTCTCGTTCGATTTCTGAAAAATTACGTTTCACGAAAACGGGCCGGCCGTGCGGGCAAAAGCTGGAAAGCGGATATTCGTCCATCTGCGCGAGCAGGGCTTTCATTTGCTCGGGGCTCTGACTTTGTCCGGCGCGGATCACCGAATGACAGGCCATGCTCGCGAAGATATCGCCGACGATGCGTTCGAACGCGAGCGAATCGCCCTGATCCAAAATTTCGTAAGCCAGTTTTTGCAAAGCTTCGGAAACCGAAGTCTCGCTGATCATCGAAGGAATCGCCTGGACCGCGATGGACTCAGGGCCCATGCGTTCGATGCTTAAACCCATCTTCGCGATCGATTCTTGTAAGCCGACCAAGGCCTCAACCTCTTCGGCCGAGAAATCAAAGACCATCGGCAGCAACAAGTTTTGCACTTCGATATTGCCCGCTTTGAAAGATTCCATCAGCCGCTCGAACACAACGCGTTCGTGCGCGGCGTGCTGATCGACCATGTAGAAGGCATCGCCCGTTTGCGCCATGATGTACGTGTGATTCAATTGCCCGACCACTTGTAAGTCGGTCCATTTGAAGGCTTCGGGCGCGGCCTTTGCCGGCGCTTGCGTATGCGAAACACGGCCTTGGTAAGACATCGCCGCGGGTGCGCCGTACGTCGCGGGCGCCTCGTACGCGGCCGACGGTTGCGCGAGCGGAAAAGTTTTTGTCGAGTATTGCGTGGTTTCGAATTCAGGCGCCTCGAATCGCAGCGAAGCGGTGTCCGGTTGAAACATGGCCGCCGACTCCGGCGCTTGCGCGGGCGTTACCCCGCCGGTCATCGATACTCCCGGCGAGACCGTTTGTAGCCAGGGCGCTTTTTCCAAAGCCGAGCGCATCGTGCGGCAAACGATTCGGAAGACCGACTGCGGATCGCGGAACTTCACTTGCGCTTTCGTCGGGTGAACGTTCACGTCCACTTCTTCGGGCGGGAGATTCAAATGTACGCACACCGCCGGGTATTCACCGTGCATAAGCAGATTGCGGTAAGCCTCCATCACCGCGGCCGAGAGGCTACGGTCCACGATCCAGCGGCCTTGCACGAAAAACCACATGTTGCGGTTCACGTTCATGGTTTCTTGCGGGCTGCTCATGAAAGCTTGCACGTTCATGCCGCCCGATTCGCCGGTGGCCTCGTACAACTTTTTGATCCCTAGGATTTGCGAGGCACGATCGATCGCAGGCTGCTCTTTGCCCCAGTGATAAAGCAATTCACCACGACTACGCGCACGAAACGTCACGCCGGGATTCGCGAGCGCGAGAGCCTTTAGCGTCGTCTTGATCTGCCCGTGCTCCGCCGCTTCGGACTTTAGGAAGCGGAGCCTCGCGGGCACGTTACCGAAGAGTTCGCTCACGCGGACCTCGGTGCCCTCACGCGCGCCGACGGGCGCCGGTTCACCGACGCTGCCGAAATCACTAAGGACACGGAAGGCATCGCCGGTCTGACGTGTGCGCGAGGTAAAGGTCAGCTTGCTGACGGCCGCGATGCTACTTAATGCCTCGCCGCGGAACCCAAACGTATTTAATTTATATAAATCATCGCTTAATGTGATTTTCGAAGTCGCGTGCCGCTGCAGCGCGAGCGCAAGTTCTTGCGGCGGAATACCCTTGCCGTTGTCGTAAACGCTGACCTCGCGGCCGCCCCCGTCGAATTCTACTTCGATGAGGTCGGCACCGGCGTCGATGCTATTCTCGATCAATTCTTTGATCAAATTCGCCGGGCGTTCAAGCACTTCGCCCGCGGCGATCTTGTCGACCACGTCGGGGGCGAGTACACGGATCGGCATTAGTATTCCCCTTGGAAGCTCATGATGTAGCCAAGGTAAGCTGATTTTTCGTAGTAATATTTAGCGTCCACCCGAAGTAAGTATTTGCCGAAGCGCCGCGCGATTCCGAGATCGGCATCCAAACCGATGCGGATCTCCTGCGAATCGAAGGCAACGTTTTTGACCGGGACTTTGTAACGCGTGTAGGTCCACATCACGCCGAGGCCGTAGGTGGCTAACCAGTTTTTAGTATCGATCAGCGGCAGCATAATCATGACGTCCCCGAACATCATGAAGCCGGACGGTTTGCCACTCGAAAATTTATCGTAGTAACCGGGCTTATCAAGCGAAAACCAAAAATTGAAATCCAGCGGCGGTCCGTCGAAGAGCGTGCCCGGGCCGGTCATACGCATTCCGTACATCAGCATGTTGTCGGAGTATTTCTTGCCGGAAAACTTTTCGGTGAAGTTGACCATCGCGACCGCGCCGCCGAGGTAGCGTTTGAAATACAAGGGTGCGGGCCCGAGGTTTTCTTCTTCCTCTTTTTCCCAAGCTTTGGAGCCGCTCTTTTTTTCCGGCGCGGCGACTTTCACCGACTCGGGTAATGACACGCGGATGTCGGTGTCGGGAACCCAACCTAATTTCGAACCGTAGCGCACGCGGTGAAATAAACCCATTCCGCTTGAACCGCGAAATGGTTTTTTCGAAACGCTGACCTTCGTTTGGTAGCGTAGATAATCTTGAACTTTTGAATCAAAATCGGGTTTTTCGTAGATGGCCGCGCCGTCGACGTAAATTTGCGCCGAGGTCATCGGCACTTTCTTTTCTTCGGCGCTCGCTTGCGAGCTACTGAGGATCAGCCAGCTACTGAATATCAGCCCACTACTGAGGAGGAGTATCGAGGCCGCGCATCGACCAAACACGGCGAAGAGCTTCGAACACGATGCCCGACGACATTTTACTTTGCCCGGCACGCCGGTCTTCAAAACGAATAGGAATTTCCCTGCCATCAAGCCCACTCTTCAACGCCCTATACTTCAGTTCAATCTGAAAACTATAGCCTTCGGAGCGGACCAAATCCAACCCAATCTTCTTTAGGGTGCCCGCTTTCCAGGCATTAAAGCCCCCCGTCCAATCGCGCAGTGGATAACGCAGAATTTGACGCGCGTAAAAAGAACCGCCGCGGCTGATAATTTTGCGGCTGAGGCTCCAGTTCGCGGTGCCTCCGCCGGGCACCCAACGTGACCCGACGACAAAATCGGCGGTCTTAAGCGCTTCAAGAATTTTTACTAAATCTTCGGGCCGGTGCGAAAAGTCGGCGTCCATTTCGCACAAACCTTCGAACCCCTTATCGAGTCCCCATTTGAAACCCGCGATGTAGGCTTTGCCCAGCCCCTCTTTGCCTTTGCGGCCGAGCAGATGAACGTGCGGATCCTTCTTCTGAATCTCGCGCACAACGTCTTGTGTTTTATCGGGTGAATTGTCGTCGACGACCAGGATGTCTACGACGGGCAAGAAGGTACGGATCGCGGGAATGATGTTCGCGATATTCTCGCGCTCATTGTACGTGGGGATGATCACCAAATTTTTCATATGAAGGCTGTATCACGGACTTTTGGAAGGCGGCAACGCGGCCGCTGATTTCGCTCGCCTCGCGTCTACCCGCGCCAGCATTTCGCGCTGCCCGGAAACTTTGCGTTCCTGCGCGCGGACTTGCCGGCGACGCTCAACGAGCGGAGAGCGGCTAAGCCAAAACTCAAGATTATTGTGCTGTTCTTTATAGAAGGCTTGCACCAGTTGCGACGCCCGCTCGGGCGAACGCTTGTACACGAGCGGATCGAAACCACATAGATTACAAATAATCGAAGACCGCCAGCGCATGTAAACAAAAACTTCGAGGGTGACGATCGTCAGACAAAAAATAACGAGCGCCCGTGGATCCGGCGCGCCCCAATAGGCTTGGCCCACCGCCATCGCTAAGAGTACCGCGCCCACGACGTTCGTCAGGTCGATGTGTTTCTTTACGTATACCTTCCGTTCGGCCTTACAGAACGCGCAATAACACCGGCCGCGGAGTCGAGAAAAGAGCTTCATAGTCCTATTCTACAGAAGGCGGACTATTCGAAAAGACGAGTTTTGGTACAATTATGAAATGAGGCCGGGAGGGCTACTATGTTCCAAGGTTGGAAGTTTTCGCTGATCGCCATCGCTATCTTAAGCTCGACGAACGTATGGGCGGACGAAGATGGCTCTTACACCAACTACGATGCCATCGTGAATGAACTCAAAGCCGACGCCGAAGACCGCCCCGAACCCGTGGTCGAAGGCCTCGGTTGGGACGAAGTCGCCTTGAGCGCCGGGATGTCCGTCGCCACTTCGTTTATCTCCATCACCGCACCGAACGGCGCGACCGGCGGGGGAATGCTCAAAGGTTTCGAAATTTTCACCGGCGCGAATTTATTTTCCAAAAGCGCACGCGGCGAGATCGGTTTTCGCAGCTTTGCCCCCGAAGATTTCGGCAAAGTTCATGTTGATCTGCGCGAGTTCGAAGCACGCTTGATCTTTCTGCCTCCGTTGCGTGACAAGCTTACGATGCGCATGGGTCTCGGGTTGACCGCGCGTTACATGGACATCGACGGCCGCACGAACGGCAAGTCGGAACACTCGGAAGCGATGACGCCGGCGACCGCTTTGATTTTGGGACTTGAACACCGGCTCTCGCGCGCGGTCACCGTCGGTCCCGATATCGCCTACCGCTCGGCTTTGAGTGATTCATTCGATAAATCCGCATGGGATGCCGCAATTCGCTTGAACGCTTCGTTTTGAGAGTCATAAACTGACTTCATCAACATGAAGCAAATCAACTGGAACTTACTGCGCGCTAAACTCAAAGAAGGCATTCTCGTCCTTCCGCACTTCGCGAAAAATCCCGTGCAGGCCATGCGCACGCTGCCCGACTGGGATTGGCCGACGATGCTCATTTTGCAAGCGGCACTCGCCGCGATGTGCGCGGTCGTCGGTAATTTGCTCGAGCGTGATCTTTTCGGCATGGTCACCGGCTTGATCCTCGCCCCCATTGCCAGCGTAGTCGTGCTCGCCGTCGGTAGCGGATTTTTCTATTACACGTTTCTGTTCTTCTTCAAGCGCGAGATCCCGTTCCGGCAAATCTACCTGCATTTGATATTTGCTTCGGTTCCCGTCAAGATCGTGTCGATGGCCGTGCCCATTATTCCGCCCGTGATTCTCATCGGGGTTGCCGCGGCGATGTACCTGCTGTTCATCGGTTTTACCGATAACTTCCATCTCGAGCGCGCGAAAATTAAAAAATTGTTGATCGGGCTCGGCGTGATCTACGGTTTATTTTGGGCGACGCAATTTATCAGCTACGCAAAGAAATACGAACGCATGCGTTTGAAGGCCACGCCCGAATCGATCGAGATTCTGGAGAATGAGCTCAAATTAAAAGATTGATTCTTCGCCCGGGCGCTTAGCGCCGCAACTGCACGACCCCTCGCCGCTCGAACACGCCGAGCGATTTCTTCAAGTAAACTAAGCCGTGGAATTCAGTAAGCCGCGGAAAATAATAAAGCTGGAAGTAACCGTCATCGCCTTGGGCGTTGATAATTAGGCTTTGCCCGTCGCCCTCCAGGCCCATGAAATGATCGAGCTTGATCGGCTTTTGTCCACGTTTGCGGCCGCTTCTCGTCCGGCTGAATTGTTTGCCGTTTTTCTTGAGCTGCACGTCAAATTCACCGAAGATTTCCCCGTTTTGCATTTGCGCGTTGAAGTACATCTGCACGTCCCACGGGACGAGTTTCGGATCGTCGAAGACCGCGCGTCCGGCAAACGTTCCGTTCAACTGCTCAAGCTGAGCTTCGGACAACGGGGTTCCACCGCGAAGAGCTCCGAAAAAATCCGGAATCTCGGCCGATTTTAAGAAGTCATCGATCTGGTCGGCACGGTCGATGTCTTTTATTTTTGCGAACTGATCGCGCCGGTCCGTATTTGCCGGAGGTTTCTCCGCGCTGCCGACCGCCGTTTTCTTTCCGGAATTGGACGTACGGTTCTCATCCGGTGAAACGGCCGGCGCTCCGCCCGGACTCCCGGACGACGGAGCATTCAAGTCCGGCGCCGCGGCCCGGTCCACCACCCGGCTCTTTAGTTTCCCGAGTTGCGCTTCGCTCCCACGCAAGCCCATGTCGTAGAGCATAAGCATGAGAATCTTACCCATGATCTCGTCGGCTTTTTCGAAGCGCGCTTTTTCATTTTTTAGTTTGAGATACTCTTCAATATCGACTTGGCCGATTTTTTCAAAACGCTCTTTGATTTGGCGGTACCGCGCCAGCTCTTGAACAGAAACGGAATCCGGCACCGCCGCCGGCCGGAATGAGTACCCGACCCATCCGGCCATCACGGCGACGCAAACAACTAAAGCAAAGTTCTTCATTCGAAAATTAAATCACCCGCGCCGGCGCGGGTAAAGGCTCAGTTGAGCCTCTGTACATACTGTATCGTTTCAAGGTGACAGTAGGTAGAGTGCGGAACTAGTTCGCGCCGGTGGAGCCGAAGCCGCCGTCGCCGCGCGAGGTGTCGCTCAATTCCTCTACCAATTCGATGTGAGCTTGAATCACCGGGCACACGACCAACTGAGCGACCCGCTCTTGATCTTGGATGACAAACGATTCTTGACCGAGGTTGATCAAAATGATTTTCACTTCACCGCGGTAATCGGCGTCGACCGTGCCGGGCGTGTTCACGAGCGATAAACCTTTTTTGATCGCCAATCCACTGCGGGGCCGGACCTGCACTTCGTAACCGACCGGGATCTCGATGCTTAAGCCGGTCGGGATCAGGTGGCGCTCACCGGGGCTGAGGCTGATGGGCTCATCGAGGCAAGCACGCACATCGAGACCGCTCGCGCCTTCCGTTTGGTAAGTGGGCAGATGCCCTTTGAAGTGCGGCAATTTTTTGAACTTCAAGGTCACGGGTGCGGGCGTGCCCATTTGTGCGTTACCGGCTGCGCCACCGGTGCGCTTATTGAGAGCGTCGGCCACGGTTTTCTCAACCTGGCGGACCAGACCGCGGACTTGCTCCTCCATCTGGGAACGTTCACCCAGCTTTTCTTCAACGACCGCGGTGACCGTCCGGGCGATCTCTTGAACCGATCTTTTTAATCCTTCTAAATCCATAATTACTCCCATACTTCCATGAGTTTTAAAGCGTCCGGAGGCTGTAGATCCCCCATCACCATTAATGAAACTTGCGCCGTATCTAGATATTTATCTACGTAATTCTTCACCGACTTTACGGTGACCTTATCGATCTCGTCGATGACCTCGTCGATCGGTTTGTAGTTCGCGAAGACCATCTCGTTGATGCCGAGTGAGTTCATGCGATTTTCCATGTCTTCGGCACCGAGCAGAATCTGACCCTTGACTTGCGTTTTGAACATCGCCAGCTCGCCGGCGGTGATCCCCTTCTTGGCGAACTTTTCGAGTTCGGCTTTGATGATCTTCAAAACCTGTAACGCATTCTTGTCGCCCGTTCCCGCGTAGATCAGCAACACTCCCGTGTCGACGAACGATTGCAAGAAACTATAGACGGTGTAGACCAAACCTTTGTCTTCGCGAATCTTTTGGTACAGGCGCGACGTTACGCCGCCGCCCAAAAGATCGTTCACAACGAAAGATTCAAACCTGTCTTTCGACATGTAAGAACAAGAAGGCAATCCCACCAACAGGTGCACCTGCTCGGAAGGACGTTCGATAAACTCCTGGATGCGTTTAATGCGGGGAGTTTTTTGCTTGAGGTTCGTCATCCGCTTCGGCAATTTGCCGAGGCGCTTCTCGATGAGTTCTACAACGTGTTCGTGTTCGACCGGCCCGGCAACCGACACGATCACGCGCGGGCCTCGGAACATCGCTTCGTAAAAATCGAGAATGTCTTTTCGTTTAAGCCCGTTAAGCGTTTCTTCGGTGCCGAGAATCGGCGTCGCCAGCGTCTGACCTTCAAAAACCTTTTCGAGATAAACATCCATTATGTACTCATCCAGCTGGTCTTTGGACATCTGGATCTCTTGGATGATGACTTCACGTTCTTTTTTAAAGTCTTCGGCCGAGAGCGTGGCGTTCGTCACTAAGTCCGAAAGCACGTCGAGCGATAAATCTAAATGTTCTTTGAGCGAGGTCGCGTGAAAACACGTGTACTCACGCGTGGTGTAGGCATTGAGATCCCCACCGACGGCTTCTAAAACCGCGGCGAGCTCGTAAGCGTTTCGCTTACGGGTGCCTTTAAAGACAAGATGTTCGAGAAAATGGCAAAGCCCCGCTTTGCGCGGAACTTCGTGGCGAGTACCCATCTCAACAAATACCCCTACCGAAACCGCCCGCGTGAACGGGTGGCTTTCGGTCACCACCCTCACGCCGTTGGGGAGAGTGGTTTTCTGAAATATCGGTTTATAGGTATAGGCCTTCAACTACTGAGGGGGTGTCGCGGGCAAGAGGGCCTTGCGCGACAACTTGATGCGGCCCGAACGATCGACGTCCATGACTTTTACGTCAATAACGTCGCCTTCGTTCAAGACGTCGGTCACATTACGAATGCGCTCGTGCGCGATCTCCGAGATGTGCAGCAAACCACTGTTGTTGGGCAAAATTTCGACGAAGGCGCCGAAGTCCATGATCTTAACCACTTTGCCTTTGTAGGTCTTGCCCACTTCGGCTTCGGCACAAATGCCGTTGATGATTTCGATCGCGCGCTTAGCGGCAACTGGATCGGCGGAGGCGATGTGAATCGTTCCGTCGTCTTCGATGTCGATTTTAACGCCGGTTTCTTCGATGATGCCTTTGATGACTTTACCGCCGGCGCCGATGACTTCACGCACTTTTTCGGGGCGAATTTTGATGGTCTCGATGCGCGGAGCGAACGGCGAAATTTCACCGCGGGCTACGGACATCGTCTTTTCCATTTCGTCCAAGATGTGATTACGGCCGTCGTACGCTTGCTTCAGCGCTTGTTCCATAACTTTGAAATCGATCGAGTCGATCTTGATATCCATTTGCAGCGAGGTCACGCCTTTGCGGGTACCGGCCACTTTGAAATCCATATCGCCCAGGTGATCTTCGTCACCCAAGATGTCGGAGAGGACGGCGACTTTATCGCCTTCTTTGATTAAACCCATCGCGATGCCCGCAACGTTGCCTTTGATCGGCACGCCGGCGTCAAGCAAAGCCAATGAAGCCGAGCAGACCGTACCCATCGAGCTCGAGCCGTTGGACTCGAGAACTTCAGAAACGATACGGATCGTGTAAGGGAACTTTTCGAAGTCGGGCAAAATTGCTTTCACCGCGCGTTCGGCCAAGAATCCGTGACCGATTTCGCGGCGTGACTGGCCACCCATGCGGCCGGCTTCACCGACCGAAAACGGGGGGAAATTGTAATGCAGCATGAACTTTTTGTGAGTAAGACCGGCGAGATCGTCGATCATTTGTTCGTCGTCGCCCGTACCGAGGGTCACGGTGCCGAGAACCTGAGTTTCACCGCGGGTGAATAAACCTGAACCGTGCGTACGCGGCAACAAGGCCACTTCACACCAGATCGGGCGGATAGTCGTGGTGTCACGGCCATCGATGCGCTTGCCGGTATCCAAAACGAGATCACGTGAAAGTTTGTACTTTACGTCTTCGATGATGGTGCCGAGATCTTTACCGCGTTTGCCGATCATTTTGTCGTCGGTCAAAGTCGAAACGAACTTAGCTTTGGCGTCGGCTTTTGCTTTTGCGTAAGCGTCGTAGCGCTGGCCTTTATCGCGGATCATCAAAGCTTCTTTGATCAAGGGCGAAACGAAGGCGCGCACGGGAGTGTCAAAGTCGGCATCGATCGACGGTGCGGTGAAGCTGCGGCGGGCAACGCTGCCCGACTGTTCACGCAGTTGATCTTGCATATCGAGCATGGGCTTCAAAGATTCGTGACCGAATTTCAGAGCGGCCAAACAGTCGGCTTCCGAAATAAAATTAGTTTCGCCTTCGACCATCAACAAACCATTGCGGGTACCCGCAACGATGATATCCATGTCGGATTTTTCGAGTTCAACTGCCGAAGGGTTGGCCTTCAATTTACCGTCGATGCGCGCAACCTGAACCGCGGCCGTCGGACCGTTGAACGGAATGTCGCTTACGTGAAGGGCGGCGGAAGCACCGAGCGAAGCCAAAACCTCAATCGGGAAAGTGCCGTCAAAAGACAAAACGGTCGCTACGACTTGCGTCTCGCAGCGGTAGCCTTCGGGAAAACAAGGACGGATAGGACGATCGATCAAACGTGCGGTCAAAGTCGCTTTGTTGGTCGGACGGCCTTCGCGTTTGAAATAGCCACCGGGAATTTTACCGGTTGCGTAGAACTTTTCTTGGTATTCAACGGTGAGCGGAAAAAAATCGACGTCTTTCGGTTCGCGATTGGAAACCGCGGTGACGAGGACCATGTTGTTGCCCGAGGTCACAAGAACCGATCCATCGGCTTGCTTCGCAAGACGGCCGGTTTCGATCGTGATCGTGCTATCGCCTATCTTACCCGTGACTACTATTTTCTTCATTCGTGTTTCTTTCTTGAGATGAGGACCGTCTACTCCCGACGATCCGGTAGTGTTGCGGAATCACATGCAAGCGACCCCGTGTATTGTTGCGGGATCACAGGCATGTGATCCCGGATATTAAAGCGAAGGCCGCTGAGGCGGCCTTCCGGAAACAATGCTGCTTATTTTCTGAGGCCTAATTCCTGAATCAATTTTCCGTAGCGCTCGGAGTTGGTGCGTTTGAGGTACGCGAGCAACTTGCGGCGGCGGTTAACCATGCGAACCAATCCGCGCTGGGAGTGGACATCGTTTTTGTTGGCTTTGAAATGCGGGGTCAAATCTTGAATGCGGCCCGTAAGCAATGCGACTTGGACTTCGCATGAACCCGTATCCAATTCGCTGGTGCGGTGTTTTTTTACGATCGCTTCTTTTACGTTCTTCTGTAGCGCCATGGGATGTTCTCCTGTTTGCTGAAAGATCACAAGCCTGTGATCTTCCGGTGTTGAAAGATCACAGGTTTGTGATCTTTCGATGTTCAGCAACCCTCGGGCCGTTTGGCTTTCAAACCCTTGAGTCGATTAAATTCGTACTAGCTCGTTAGGTTTAGGCAACGGGCGCGGCAAGGTCAAGGAAACTATACGGGCAGGCCCCGGAAAACCCGGCGGATTTTAAGACCTTGTCCGGGTTCCGCGGCGAGGATGGCGAGCAGGTCGCCCGTCCCCGTAAGCACTTTGATGTAAACCGGCAATTGCGTTTGGATGGCCTGCTTTTGCTCGAACATGAGGCGTGATCCCAGATCGCGGGGGATCTGACCGTTGGTGACCAATTTGATCTCACGGGGCCCGGCCACGACGGGCCGGAGATCAGGCAAGGCCTGGCCCATCGGCACGAACGCGGGGCCTGCGCCCGACTCCTCCGCGCGGTGCATTTCCATCTGCTCGAGAGTCGAGCAGCGGTCGATCTCCCAGGGACCGACCCGCAAACGCCGCAGTTCTTCGACCATGGCGCCGGTGCCCAGTTTTTCGCCGAGTTGGGAGGCCCACGTTCGCACGAAACTGCCTTTGGAGCAGCCGAGCGAAACTTCGAGCCGGTCTTCACCCAGCTCTAAAATCTGAACGTCCCAAAATTTCATGCGTTTAGTCGGGCGAACAACTTCGCTACCCGTCCCCGCCCGGCCGTGCTCGTAAAGTTTCTTGCCGTCGACTTTCGCCGCGGAGAAAAGCGGCACTTGCCAGTCAAAGTCCCCGCTTAACTCGGCAACGGCCTGGCGAACACGTTCAGGCGCAACGCGTCCGTCTTGTTCGGTCAAAACTTTCCCGGTGCGATCGAGTGAATCGGTCGTCACGCCCAATTTTATTTTTAGGGAATAAGCTTTGTCGGTCGCCATCAAATAATCGGATAACTTCGTCGCTTCGCCCAAGACCATGACCATCATGCCCGTGGCCAACGGATCGAGCGTGCCGGTGTGCCCGATCGCGCGCATGCCCAAGATTTTACGCAAGCGCGCGACAACGTCATGGCTGGTCAAATCTTGCGGTTTATCGATGAGCAAAAGGCCGTTCAATTGCGTGGACAAATAAAACTCCGGGAGGATTTAGAAATCGTGTTTGGGCTTGCGCAGATTATCGAAGAGTTCGTCGATCTCATCGCGCTTCTCGGCGACGCCGTAGGTAAACTTCAAGACCGGGCAGAACTTCGATTCGATTTTCTTCGCGATCTCGCGTTGAAAACCGGCGCGTTCGGCATCGAGCATCTTCTGCCCTTCGGTGACCTGCGGGGCATCGCCGATCAGGCGAAAGAAAACCTTCGCGTGACGTAGGCTTGAGTTGACCTCGACCGCCGAGATGGAAGCGTAGCAAGGCAAAGGCTGGCGTAGCCCGTGAAGGAGAAATTCAGAAAGGGTCTCAAAGAGTTCTCTTTCGACTCTTTGGACCCTTTTATCGCGATTGTCAGACATGGAAACCTAGAGACCCCGTACTTGTTCTTCGCGAACGAAGGCTTCCATGACGTCGCCGACTTTGATGTCGTTGAAATTTTCGATTCCGATACCGCATTCAAAACCGGTCGCCACTTCTTTGACGTCGTCTTTGAAACGTTTCAAGCTGCCCACTTTTCCTTCGTAGATGATCTTACCGTCACGCACGAGCCGCAGCGTATGTTGCCGCGTGATCTTGCCTTCGGTAACGAAACACCCGGCGATAACGCCCATCTTCGGAACGGTGAAGATATTGCGGACTTCGGCCCGGCCCATCGCTTTTTCGACGACGGTCGGTGCGAGCATTCCGCCCATGGCTTTCTTCAGATCGTCGACCAATTCGTAAATTACCGAATAAGTCTTAATCTCGATGCCTTTTTCTTTCGCGATGCGAGCGGCGCCACCGTCGGGACGAACGTTGAAACCAACGATCACGCCGTTAATGGTCGAGCCGAGCAAAACATCGCTCTCGGTGATGCCACCGATGGCGGAATGGATGATGCGAACCTTCACTTCGGGAGTCGACAACTTGTCGACCATGCCTTTGACGGCTTCCAAACTTCCGGCAACGTCCACTTTCAAAACGATCGCTAATTCTTTGGTATCACCCGACTTCACGCGCGCGAAGAGCTCCGTAAGGCTCATCTTCGAGTGCGGGACGTCGTCGTGCTTCACGAGACCTTTACGCTGAGCCGCGATTTCGCGGGCGCTGGCCTCGTCTTTGGCGATGTCGAAACGATCCCCGGCCATGGGCGGCTCGGGCAGACCTAAGACTTCGATCGGTTCGCCGGGACCGGCTTCTTTGATCGTTTTACCTTGGTCATTCGTCATCGAGCGTACGCGGCCAACGACCGTTCCGGCGACGATCATTTTACCGATCGTAACCGTTCCGTCTTGGACCAATACGGTCGCGACCGTACCGCGGCCTTTTTCGACGCGGCTTTCGATCACGAGACCCGTACCCGAACGCTTAGGGTTGGCGCGAAGTTCTTGGACTTCGGCGACCAGCGCGATTTGTTCGAGCAGTTCTTTAATCCCGTCGCCCTTGAGCGCGGAAACGGGAACGTACATGGTTGTACCGCCCCATTCTTCGGGTACCAATTCAAGTTCGGTCAGCTGTTGCTTGATCCGTTCGGGATTGGCGGCGGGTTTATCCATTTTATTGATCGCAACGATGATCGGAACCTTCGCGGCTTTCGCGTGGTTCACGGCTTCCACCGTTTGAGGCATCATCCCGTCGTCGGCCGCGACCACGATGATCGCGATGTCGGTCAGGTTCGCGCCGCGCGCACGCATGGCCGTGAAGGCTTCGTGACCGGGCGTATCGATGAACGTGATCTTTGAACCGTCGTCGAGCGATACGTTGTACGCACCGATGTGCTGCGTGATCCCACCGGCTTCGCCGGAAGCGACTTTCGCTTTACGAATGGCATCGAGGAGCGACGTTTTCCCGTGATCGACGTGACCCATGACGGTCACGACGGGCGGACGAACGACGCGCTCGGCGCTTAAATCCCCGAACGCCGTCGCGGTGACGAGTTCGTTTTCGGACTTGAGCGTATTGACCGCTTCCCAGCCGAATTCGGGCACGACGAGAGCTACGGTGTCGAAATCAATTTCGGCATTCATCGTGGCTTGTACGCCGGCGGCCATGAGCTTCTTCATCAACGCGGGAGCCTTAAGACCCATCGCGCTGGCGAGATTGCCCAAGGAAATCGAACCGTGCACTTCAACTACGCGTTTGTGCGCGGCGGGAGTGGTGATTTGCGTTTTCTTAGAACTTGCGCCGACCAAAGATTTTTTCTTCTTCGGTTGGAAAATAACTTCGCGTTTGCGGAACTCGGTCGCGGTGAAGACTTGCGGAACTTCTTCGCGGCCGGTGCTCGCACCGGCGGCGCCGGGGCGTTTCGATTTCGCTTTTTCCTCACGCAGCTCGCGCTCGCGTTTCTGGAAAGCGTCTTCGACTTCCGGCACGGGAGCCTGGGTCGTCGGTTCTTGTGAGTAAAATCCGGGACGGATGTTCCGGGGTGCCGTACGCGAAACGCGCGGTTGGCCGGGGCCACCTTGCGTGCCCGCATTCGGCGAAGCGACGCGACGCAAATCCATGCGGCCGACGATGTTGCGGCGAAGTCGCGCTTCGGGAACTACGGGCGGAGTGACGGGCGCTTGGCCCTCAACACCGGCGGCCGCTACGGGTTCACCGTTGGCGGCGGCTTCGGCCTGGGCCTCGGCGGCGGCAGCGGCGGCTTGCGTCGCGGCGAGCTGCTCGGCTTCGGCGGCGGCGAGTGCCGCGGCTTCGGCTTCACCCGCTTTGCGGCGGATAACCGTGCGCAAAGGTTTGTTGGCGTCGACGGCGGACGCGGCTTCAACCGGCGCGGCTTCGACCGCGGCGGGTTCCGGCGGCGCGGAAGCAGCGGCGGCGGCCGCGGCGGCACGCTTCACCGTCGTCGGCTTAGCGATAACGGTTTTCGCGGGAGTAGCCACGGCGGCGGTTTTTTTGATCGCCGTCTTTTTAACGGTACCCGTTTTCTTTTTGTCTTTTTCGGTCGCGGGCGCGGCGGCGGCTTCGGCCGCTTTTTTCGAGCGTACGGCTTTGCGTTTTGCCTTCAGCGCTTCTTCGCTCGCGGCGGCACTTGCGGCGGCTAAGCGATTGCGAATTTCGGCCTGCATGGCATCGTCCAGCGTCGCCATGTGGCTGCGCACGGGCAATTTCCATTCGCGGATTTTATCCATCAAAGCTAAAGTCTCAACGCCGATCTCTTTGGCGAATTCAAAAACTTTTGGTTGAACCTGATTCACTCAGTCTCCTTCTTAGGGGTCAATTGAGCCATGGCTTCACGCAACCGCGCATCGGCTTGGCTCTTCGCATCGTTGGAAGCTTGGGCCATCTTGCCCGCCCCCTCGGCTCCCTTGGCCGATACCGTCGGCAACTTTTTGCCTTCGGCTTTGTACTGCTCGATCAACGCTTTGGAATCGTCGATCAACTTTTGCGCCTTCGTTTCGTCGTCGTAGCCGGCAATGTTCGTCACTTCGTCGGCTTCGGCCGCGGCCAACATTTGCACCGAAGAGAATCCCGACTGGTAAATGTTTTGCGCCATCGTCTCGGTCATGCCGGGTAAGAGCATGAGGTTGATGAGGGCCTGCGCGTTCTTTTGCGCCATATTGCTTTCGGACATGATGTCGAGCTTCCAACCGGAAAGCTTCGCGGCCAAACGTACGTTCTGACCTTTTTTACCGATGGCCAATGAGAGCTGCGTATCGGGCACGACGACTTCCATCTCGCGGTTGCCTTCGTCGAGGAATACCTTCGAGATTTCGGCCGGGGCCAGAGCATTACAAACAAAGCGTGCGGAATCTTCGTCGTAATTGACGATATCGATTTTTTCGCCGCGTAATTCTTGAACGATGTTCTGAACGCGCGAACCTTTCATGCCCACGCAAGCGCCCACGGGATCCACCGAGGGATCTTTCGAGCGGACGGCGATTTTGGCGCGTTGGCCGGGCTCACGGGCCGCGTGCACGATCTCGACGATGCCGTCGTAGATTTCGGGAACTTCAACTTCGAACAACTTCATCAGGTAGCGTTCATCGGCGCGCGACATGATAATTTGCGGGCCGCGGGTCGAAGCGCGTACGTCGGCGATGTAGCCTTGGATGCGGTCGCCGGGTTTGTACACTTCACCGGGAATTTGTTCGCGGGGCGGAATGTAAGCTTCGGTCCGGCCAAGATCGACGACGATCGCGCCACGCTCAACACGTCTTGCGATACCCGAAGCGATCTCACCTTTACGTTGTTCGAATTCGGCGAAGATGATGTCACGCTCGGCTTCGCGGACTTTTTGCATGATAATTTGTTTGGCGGTTTGCGCGGCGATACGGCCGAGATCGCCGCCTTCGAGTTTGCGGCCGATGGAATCCGCCAACTGCGCGTCGGGGTCTAGCTCCAAAGCTTCGCTCATTTTGATTTCGACTTCGTCATCGATGAATTTTTCGTCTTCGACGACTTCTTTGAATTCGAAAAGTTCGACTTCGCCGGCCTCTTCGTTATATTTCGCTTCGATTTCGCGGTAAGTGCCGTATTTTTTGCGGGCGGCGAGTTCCATACCTTGTTCGATGGCTTCGATGACGACGTTGCGCTCGATGCCCTTTTCTTTACCCAACTGTTCGATCAGCCGGCCCAAATCGGAAAAAATATTATCAGCCATTCCCTCTTACCTCTTCTTCTTCTTCCCGCTACCAGGAGCGGGCTTTTTCGGCAGCACATCCATCGGTAGGATGCGGGCCTTGAGTACACTTGCGAAATCCAGAGAGAACGGGCCCTTGGAATTTTCGAATCCCAAAGTTTTACCGTCCGCTAAGGTTAACTTACCCTCGTACGTCTTCGTGATGCCGTCGTCGGCGCGGTACTTCACCTGCACCGTCTTCCCCATCGCTTTTTCGTAGTGCCAAGCCTGAGTCAGCTTGCGATCGAGGCCGGGGGACGAGACTTCAAGCTCGTAAGCCCCGCCGGGGATGATGTCTTCGACATCGAGACGCAGATTCAATCCGCGGGAAACATTGGCACAGTCGTTAACGCTGACCCCACCCGGGTCTTTGTCGATGAAAACTTTTAAGCTGCGACCAGGTCCCTCGCGGTACTCAAGATCGTAAAGCAGGCAACCTTCACGGACGGCGACTTCCTCCGCAAATTTTTTGATCTGCTCCAGCTGACTTTCCGTCAACAAATCCAATTCTCCCAAACATTCAGTGGAATAAATAAAAAAAGAGGGCTTTCGGCCCTCTTCGACTTCTAAATAACAGTAAGGATTACGCAATGGCAAGGCTTTATAATATAGACATAACCCTAAGACCGGGCTTCCGCCGACGGGCCGGATCAGCCCATAGTGAATAAAACCGCGTCCCCGCCGTCGCGGTAGTACTTTGCGCGCCGCCCAACTTCGGCAAAACCCAATTTCAAATAAAGTTCGATTGCCCCTTTATTAAGCGCATGAACTTCGAGCCAAATACGTTCCGAGGGTGATTTGCGCTCGAGCATGTAGCTCAATAAAAAACGCATATCGCCTTTGCGCTGGCGTTCGGGATGAGTCGCGAGCACCGTGACTTCGCGGTGGGTTTCGTACAAGCGGAAGAGGCAAAACGCCGCGGGACCGAACCCTTCCACGACCAGCGCAAGCCCCTGCCCGATTTCAAGCTCTTGCTTCAAGGCGTCGCGATTCCACAAACCACCGATGGGGGTCTTGGTCGTCGCGTACACTTGTTCCATGATCGTGGTAATTTGCGGCAAATGGCGGAGGGTCAGGATTTCTATTTCTGCGTTTTCGTGATCAATATCGTACAAACTAACTCTCCGAAATCAAGTTCTTCACTTGGTATTTACCCAAGAGAACGTCGTACCAATCTTTGAGCCGCTTATCGACCTGCGCGCGGCTGAGGTAGGACTTAATATTTTCTTTAAAGTTTTCAAACGGCAAATTACCAAACTTCAGCCGATTTTCATTAAAATATTTTTGCGCTTCGATATCTGTGACGGGCAAGACCGACGATTGCGCGCGAAATTGGACAAATTTCTTCGCTTGAACCTTGCGTTTGACGCCGGCTTCGAACTCTTTCGGAGAAACTTTAAGTTCTTTCCAGGGAGCGGCATTCTTCAGGTTAGCCATGGCTTTTCGTTCGGCGGCCTGGATCTCGTCGGGGGTCAATTGGACCACGTTGAAATTCTGCGCTTCGAGCGCGACCACGCTTTCAAGGAGGGAGTCTTGCACCGCTTTCGCGAACGCCTTCGAATCCAAACCGGGGCTTTTTAAATTGGCTTTCGGATCTTTGTCGTAGAGAGCCGTCTCGATCAAATTTTGAATCAGCACTTCACGGCTGGTCATGACCTGCCCACGCACCACGCCGACGCCGGTCGAGATCAATTCGGCTTGGGCCGCTCCGGTCCGAAGACTTAGGACAACGAAGACCACGAGCAGGGAAACTTTTGCGATCATGAGGCATTGTACAAACGAAAACGGCGAAGGCTCAAGGCCTAGGCCAAAAAAAACCGGGCCCTTGTGAGGCCCGGCCAACAGAGGAGGCCCGGAGGTCATTTCTCCGGACTTTTCTGGGAATCATTTTGCGAATAAAAATTAGAAGGTCATTTTACCGCTGATTTTGATCAGCGTGTAATCGATCTCTTCAAGGGCTTTAACACCCGACGGGAGACCGTACTGCGAACGGAAGTCCTGACGGTTCATCACGTTGAAGTTGTAGTCTAAACCACCACCGATCGTGAATTTCTTCGTTACGGCGAAGTCTACACCGGCCGTAAGACCGAGGTTCACCGAGTTCGACTCTTCTTCAGTCGCCGACGGATTAACTACATAGTACTCACCGAACATGCTGCGGTCTTGGTACTTACGATAAACGTAAATGACCGAGGCGCCGGCGTACGGGCGAAGTTTTCCGAAGTTCAGGAAGTACTTAGCGCCGAGCGAGAAATCGAATTGATCGAGTTCTTTGTATAACGGATTCAACCAGTAGGTATCTACCGAGTGATTCGAGTACAAGAACGATCCTTCGATAACGAAGTTCGAATCGACATTCATACCGACCAAAACACCGAGACCGAAATGCGATTCAACGTTCGAAGCGTCGTAATTCGGAGCGCCCAAGAGACCGCCGACGTAAAACTTGCCGGTTTGATCCTCTTGCGCTTCTTCGATTTTCATCGACGAAGTGGCTTCGGGCTCTTCGTTTTTAATTTCGCTTTTTACCGGAGCGCGCTCGGTGACTTCTTCACGGGGCTGGATGATCTCAACCTTTTCGATCGTAACTTGCGTGGCTCTGATCGGCTCTTCTTTTTTGGGCTCAGCTTTAGGCTCAACAACGACGGCGGTCGCGGTTGCTGCGGCGGCCGAAGGAGTCACGATCGCGGTAGCCGAAGCGGCCGCGGCGGGAGTCTCCAAACGATCACCGAACAAACGTTCAGCGCGCTGCTGTTCTTCCTTAAGACGGGATTCCTCGAGTTTCTCGACGATCTTTTGTTCCGTCTTCACTTCTTCACCCTGACGCGCTTTACGCATCAGTTCCGCTTTGCTCTCGGCAACCGGCGAAGCTTCAACAACGGTCACCGGTTGGGCCGTAGCCGCCGCTGAATTGCTGTTCGAGTTTGTGTTGGTATTCATGATGACCACGCCTTGAGTAGGCATGCTCTCTGAATTTACGGCGGTGTCATTCTGTGCCACCGTAATGCCCGAACGGAGTGTTCCGTTCGAATATGCGTTGGCTTGTGCAGCCAAGCAGAAGATCGCAATGACGGCGACCATATTGTTGAACTTCATTGTTCTACCCCTCTGGTAAGAGTTAACGATTCATTCGTTACGGGTGAACACTAGAGCAAGCGCTATGCCCCGGGTTTGGGTCAGCTCTGGCACGCTCGGCTAGATGATTGTAACTACTGGTGTTTTACGGGGCGCGAAATCCATTAGAAACTTTATCCACTCCCCGTGCCGGTGCGCGGACCGCCTCTCCCCCGACGATTCCATGAAAAAAAGAAAGGAAAGCCCGAAAAATGTCAGACAGTGGCCGGAGGCGCTTTCGCGGGCGGCTCGGGGCGTGATCTCTATATATAGATATCGCGAAATGAAGCGGCACCAGGCTTGCAATTTTTTTTGAATCTATGAGACCGTTCTTTTGCTTCATGATCCTCTTCTTTTCTACGCACGCGCTTGCGGGCGAGGCTGAGGTTTGTGATCTTCTCCTGCAGGAAAAGACGGTCACCGGGGTGGGAGTACGCGAATACATCGAGGCGCAACCCGTCTTAAAAGCACGCATTTTGGCGCATCCCAACGGGCCGGCTTTCCTAAAAAATCTCAATACCGAAGCCGCTCTCGAAAAGGTGCCTACGGAAGCGGAACTGAGATCACGGCTGACGACCGACGAAGCCAAAGCGATCAACGGTTATGCCGGCGGATTAAGCCGGAGGATCAACGAATACTGTTGCGGCCCCAAAGGCTTCTGGACGCGCTGGCAGAATCGAAAAACGGCGAAATACCATAATAATCTAGTGAGCGGGCTCGCCAAGCTTGATCCCTTCGAAGGCGCGGTCTTTCGCGACGACTATGAACCCGAGGCGGAGAAGCACGCCCGGTATCTTAAAGAAGGCGGCGTCATCACCCTTGAGCGTTTTTGGTCAAGCTCACGAAAGCGGACTAGGCAGTACGGCGGCGACACTCCCCGCCGGGCGAACGACTTAACTCTGGTGATTCGCAGCCGAACCGGCCGCAGCATCGAAAAAATCGGATGGATATTTATCGATTACGAAGTGCTGTTTGCACCCGGTGCGCGCTTTCGCGTCGACATGGTCTTCCCGCGGGTGGGCGGTTCGCACCTCGTGTTCATGACCGAACTTGCGGGCGAATCTAAAAAGTCCAACGACAGTCCGCATTAAAGTCGCGACGGAGTTGAGTGCGCGACTCAGATTTGATTAACTCGTTTTTCACATTTGGCCCTGTGGTGGAATTGGTAGACGCGCTGGACTCAAAATCCAGTACTCGCAAGGGTGTGGGAGTTCGATTCTCCCCGGGGCCACCAGTTACCGCAAATCAGCGTGACGAAACAAACCAAAGATCAAAGATAAGTTCCATACGGTCATCGCTCATACGAACGACGGACTTCGTTTTAATCCGGTTGCCGTAGATGTCCGTCTCTTCGAAATCGGGATCGTAGGCTAGATCGATCGCCTTTACGCCCAGCTCATCTAACGAGAATAGCTCCCGGTATTCGGCGATGCCGTTCGAATTTCTATCCTGCCATAAACGCAATTGGCTGAAGACTTCATCGTCACGATCGATCACGCGGTCCCGCGCTTGCGAATCGAATCTTCCGTCCCCGAGCCGGCCGTCATACTTTGCGAGTGCCTCGAAGCCATTCGCCGCGAAAGACTCCACGCCGTCGGGGCCCCGGGTGTTGTTACCGAATAATTCGTCGATACCTAAAATCATCGCCGATTGCTTCGGAAGAGTGAGAAAATAATTGTCCATCAAGCTCTCTCGCGACGGCCAAGAAATCTTAACCGGTTCGTAACTCGCCGGCGCGCGTGCACCGAGAATGTCGAACCAAACTCCTCGCGAGGGCGGATTCATCACTAATTTTTGTTTACCGAGCTGAACGACCAACGGACTGCATTCGCTGGAACCCTCCTTACAGGGAACGACCGGTCCGGTCGGCACTCCGTTCTTGCAGTTGCCACCGATGCAAGTGAGGTTTTCGGCGCGCCAGCGTTCGGGCAAATCCGAGTTGCTCGTTTGACCTCCGGGCTTACAAAGCGTCTCGCACCGGTTTACCTGATCTTCACAATACTGCGTAGCCGCCGTCATGGCGTCGATGCCCGTGCGTAAATTCTTTGAGATCTGAGAGGCGTCGCCGGAAATACCCTCGCCGCCGCGCGAGCCCGGACCACCGGCCGGTGAACCGTTGGACGCCATTTGTATCGCCTGTGCGCAATTTCTTTTCGAAGTTTTCTGCGCTCTTTCGCAAGCCTGATCGGCGGCGGCGGAAGCGTTAACCACGACAACTCCGACGCTCAGAAAAACGAAACGGTATTTCATAAATTGCGCACCCCTAGCGGACAACGAATTAGTTTTTCACGTTCGCAAAGTTGACCGTAGGTCTGCGTAACGATGCGAAATAAATTAGGACCGTTTTGCGCCGCGATCCCCGCCAGGCCCGCGGGACCGCCGGCCGAAGCCGGGCGCCTGCGCGCGCCGGTGACGGCGTCGTTACCACCGAAGGATTCCCGGCCCGCCGACAGACTCGTCGCCGCGATCGTGCCCGCAAAATCTTCGGCGCGACCGGATTCAAGAGCTATCATCTTTTTGTTTAGCTCATCGCTCGTGGCCATGCGGTCGCCACCGGCGGAAGCCGGTTGAAGCTGTAGCCGGTCGTTGCCCGGAGCTATGCCGGAGCCGCTTCTGCGGTCTTCCGCTCCCGCCTGAAGCTGATCTTGTCCGCGGTCGCGTTGATCATTGGCTTCGCGCCGGCGATCGACTTCGCGGCTGCGGGATGCACGGGCGTCTTCCGTCCCCGAGACCAATTGATCCGCTCCGAAGCCGGGCCTGGGTTGCGAGGGGTTGCGATCCGCCCACGCCGAAAGCATATCTTGCTTGGGACCGAGCGGTTTCACGGGACCGGGCGTGACGACGAGTTGGTCGTTTGAATTTTTAGGCTGATTTTCGTTCTCGGTAGACGCTCGCAGCGTAGCCATCGCTCCGGCTAATGCGGCGACCAGCGCGGCGGTTCCCGCCTCGGATTGATTGATCAGCGGTTCCATCTGCTCCGCGCAGGCTTTTTGATCGGCGTTCGGCGCTTGAGTTGAACTCTGTATGACGAAAGCGTTTTTTTCGGCGGGCTGTGCGAAGACCGACTTGCTCTTCAAAATTTCTGATTTCAGGCTTTGATAATTTTGATCTCCGTTCTTACAAGCCGTTAAAGAAAAGACCGCACCTGTGAGAACCGTGAACGCCGGGAACCGAAGTTTCATTTGCATAGGTGCTAGGACACAGAGCAAACCCGGGCCCCGGCCAAATAAGCCGAGCGTGAAACGCTACGTATACGGTCTGATCAAACGTTTCATAGTTGGACTAATCGCAGGTAAAACCACATCTCATAATGAGACAAAAATTTTTCAGAAACACGGTGCGGCCGGAGTTAACGGGTGACACCGCTCACCGTGCAGAATACGAAGATTTAACTCGGAGGACTAAATGAAAGTAATTGTTCTATTCATCGCACTTCTTAGCTCACCTTTTGCTTCGGCCGGCTTCACCTGCACCGCCACCGACGTGAGCGCAAGCCAAGATTCGCCCACTCGCCAAGGCCGCGTCGTCGTCACCCAGAACCCCTTTTCCATCCGTTGGGAAGATGAAACCTTAGAACTCACCGGTCAGCATACTCTTTGCGGAGTGATTTTAAACCGCAGCACCATGTGCCAAACGTTCGACGGCAGCCGAGGCTCCGCGCTTTCGTACCGCGTGTCATGTGCCGATGCGGGCGCCGGTCCTCTCGCGGACAAGGTTGGCGAGAGTACTTTTAATTACGACCTCGGAAAAGAGGTCGGCCGCTTTGCTTGTTCGGCTTCAAGCGAAACCTCGCGGCACAGCCAAGCTCTTGAATTAACCAACTGCCGCTAAAGAAACGCAGTTCGTCAGTAAAAAATGCTCTCATATTCACGAAAAAAGCCTATGCTAACCTCCAGTACCAATAGGAGGTCTTAGTTATGAAAAGTGTATTCTTGTTTCTCGCTTTGTTCGGTTCGTTCAACGTCTTCGCGCAAACGGACGCGGGCTCGGCCAAAGGTGGCTTGCACAATGCTTCGGCCGTGTTGAGCTTTCCTCGCGGCGGCTTCAGCTTCGGTCTCGGCTACGAATATATGATGCAGGATTCAATGGGCTTCGAAGCTCACTTGCGCATGTTCAACCGCAATACCGACGCGGGCAAAACCGCCGACGGAATGATGATCGTGGGCGTAGGCGCTTCGCACCACTTCTATAAAAAGTCTTGGGATTTGTCGTTCACTCCTTCGGTGAACATTATGAATATCGAAAGTGCTGCCACTAACGGTAAAGATTCGACCGTATTCGGTCCCGGTTTAACGGTCGGTCTTTTGACTCAAGTGACACCTGCCATCGCGATCGGCGTTGATTGGTCTAATTACTGGGCTTGGTTCGACGACGACTACGCCGGCAAACGCGTCGACGATCTCGCATTTAAAGGCCGTTTCAGTTTCTAAGTGATTTCATCCTGGCGGTCAGATCTTGGTCGCCGGGATTTTCTTTTAGGCCGGCTTCGATCGCTTTGATCGCGCCTTCCCGGTTGCCTACCCGTTCGTAAGTATTCGCTAGCGCGAGATAGGTCAGCACCAACTTCGGGTTCAGCTTCGCCGACTGCCGGAAGCTGGCTTCCGCTTTCTCAAATTCCTTATTCATAAAGTACGCGCGTCCAAGGTTAAACCAAGCCCGGTGATGGGTCAGGTCACGCTGAATGGCGAGCTTATATTGATCAATCGACGCCTCGGTTTGCTCGCGCTTGCCGTAAATCGTGCCTAAGTTGTAGTACGGCGCCGCGTGCTTCGGATTCACTTCACGGGCCCGCTGCCAAAAGGCCTCCTCGGTCGCGAAGGATGCCGATTGCCTAAACGTAAGCACAGCCAATAAGGCCACCGGCGCGATTAAAACCAGCCGCCACGCGCGCGTATCCCGGCATTTGATCACGCGGCCTAAAAATATCACCATGAACACATTAGGCAGGTAGGTCCAATGATCGGCGACGAGCGACAGTTTCATATTCGGAATGGTGACCAAGCCTAAACAAGGCAAAAGCAAAAACAGGTAAGAAAAAATAGAGAACCGATAACTTCGCCAAGGCTTATAGAAAGCGGCGCCCGCCCCTAGCGCGAGGACGAGGAGGCCCGCCGGGATAAGGTAAAGTCCGGGGCCGTAAAGTTCAGGCACGCGAAGCGGATACATGTAGCTAAGATTCGCGGGGTAAAAGAAAGTTTTAACGTAGAAGATTAGATTCTGAACGATCATCAAGATCTGCTCGCCGGCATTCATGTGGAAAACATTGGCGACGCGGTCTTTAAAGTTCAGATTGTTGACGTGAATCGTAATCAGTCCGCCGATCAAAGACAAAACGAAAAACGGAGCCAGCCACCATTGCTCCCGACGCGTGCGCCCCCAAGCCATACCTAACAGCACGATCGGTAAGGTCACGGCCGAAGTCTTTGCGAGCAAAGCGCAGGCGAAGGCGGCGAGCGCAACGCCGTACCAGCGTCTTCCCTCTTTGGTGAGATAAAGTTGATAGGCCAGTATCGTGATGAGTGCGAACAGCGTTGCCAGCAAGGTTTTAGATTGAACGATCCAAGCGACGGTCTGCACGTGCAGCGGGTGAACCAAAAAAAGCACCGCCACGAACAACGGCCACCGCACATCGAAGCGCCGCGCGATCAGGAAAAGCAAAGTCGCGTTGAGAGCGTGAAGCAT